>NZ_SSNX01000006.1 GCF_004801415.1 Deinococcus sp. KSM4-11
GACGGCTGCATCAAGGTCGTCCTCGATCCCTGGGCCTGAGCACCGCTCCGGTTCCGGTGGAGGGCACAGCACGCCTGGCGGTCAGATCGCGTGGCCCAAGGCTCCTTCCATCACGCTGGTCAGGTCGTCCACCAACCGCGCATCGATCCGGGGATGCGCGGCGGTTCGCATGACCTGACCGCCGATGAAGACCTCCAGCGCGAACCGGGGCTCCCCGCTCTCGTCGCTGATCAGACACAGCATGTCCAGACACAGCCCGTCGAGCCGGGCCAGTTGCACTCGGCTGGCGGGCGGCAGCAGGGAGGCCACCTGGGGAAGGGTGAGCGGAATCAGGGCCATGCCGTCAGGATGGTCTGCGCGCGCTCAACGGTGCCTGACAGCGGGGAACGGTGAAGGGGTGAGGGGAGGCCACCCCACCCACCCGGTGCGCTGGACACAGGTGAGTCCCCCTGGACGTCCAGAGGGGCTCACGCTCTGAGGGCGTTCAGAGCACCTGACGACGGAGATGCGGTTCAAGCCGGACGCTCAGCTCGGAGACGATGTCCGTTCCCAACTTCCGGTGTTCCCTGGTGATGACCACGTCGTCGTCGACGTGTCCGTGCAGGACGTACGTCACGCCGTCAGGCCGGTGGAGCCGGCGGCAGCTGAGCGTGGCGCCGAAGCGCAGGGCGCGCATGATGCCCTTGCCGTCATGCACCGAGAGCGCCAGGAGCACCTCGGTGAGTGGGACGGGCTCCTCGTACATCCTGGTACCGTACTGTCCTCCGTCACACCGGGGGCATCACACCAACGGTTGCTCAAGACACCGCGACGTCCATGAAGACTGCGTGATGGCCCTGAACTGGTCAGAGACGGGCGTGCGCGCGCTGTCGTGAGGACTGAGGCCCTTTAAGATGCCAGGAACATGACCATCAAGAGACTGGATCACGTCAGCGTCGTCGTGGACGACCTTCCTGCCGCCATCGACTTTTTCACCGCGCTCGGCATGACGCTTGGCGGACAGGGGCCAGTCGAGGGCCCGTGGGTGGATCGTGTGAACGGCATTGAACACGTCCAGGTCGACATCGTGATGATGCGAACCCCGGACGGACACGGGCAGGTTGAGCTGACGAAGTTTCGCCATCCGGAACTCGTCGCCAGCCAACCGGCCCATGCACCGCCGAACACGCTGGGCCTCCGGAGCATCATGTTTGCGGTCGAGAGTGTCGACGATACCGTGGCACGCCTGCGCGCCACTGGCGCCGAACTCCTGGGTGAGGTGGCCCAGTACGAGGACAAGTACCGACTCTGCTATGTGCGGGGTCCGGCGGGCATCATCGTCGCACTGGCAGAGGAACTCTTCTGAAGCATCATCAGGGTTACTGGGGCTCTCCGAACGTCCTTCCGGTTCAGGGTGCGTGATGCCACGTGTTCACCACTGCCTCCACCATCGCCACCTGGAGGCGCGCACTGAGTTCCCGACAGGCCTCTTAGGGAACGGCCAACGTGCGGGCCTCCAGGTGCTGGATGCTGCGCCGGAACAGGGCCGGATCATCCAAAATGGTGGCCACCGCATGCGCTCCCTGGACGCCCATGAACACGGCGTCTGGCTCGGACGTCCCCAGCGCGGCCACGCGCGCCGTGACTTCAGCCCGGTAGCACTCCACAATCTCCGCTGCCCGGCCCACGGCGGCCTCTCCCACAGCGCGCAGTTCGGTGGCCAGACTGCCGAACGGACAGCTGGTGGAGTGGCGCTCCTCGGCGTCGTGGAGAAGCCACTCGAAGTAAGCGGCGAGCCAGGGTCTCGGGGAAAGCGACTCCAGACGGGACAGGAGTGCCTGAAGTTCGCGCTCGCACTCGTCCAGCACGGCCAGCAGCAGGGCCTCACGGGACTTGAAGTAGTAGTAGAGGTTCCCCAGCGGCATTTCTGCGGCCTGGGCGACGTCTTTCAGGGTCGTGCGGCCAATCGACTGGCTGCGGTAGAGCCGCAAAGCGGCTTGAACGACGTGTTCGCGTTTTCCTGACATGGGCCGGCCCTCCTGAGGCCAAGATGTCATGAAGCCCCGCTGAGCCACAGGAGTGCCGCTTCCCCTATGGTCAGTCAGAAGGTTGACTGAGAACAGAACGTGTCGCCCCAGAGGGCGCGGCACAGGGGGCACCTATGAAGTACGGACAGATGACGGCACTCGTTCTGGTGATGACTGCCGGACTCGCACAGGCAGGGGGAGCCGGGATGCCGATGCAGCAGGGCCTGCTCGCCGTGAACGGCGCCCAGATTCACTACGTCTCCGAGGGTACGGGCACGCCAATCCTGCTGCTGCACGGCTATCCCCTGAGCGGCGAGCTGTTCTCCCGCAACCGCGACGCCCTGGCGGCCGCCGGTTACCGCGTGATCACCATCGACCACCGGGGCTATGGCAACAGCGTCGCGCCGGCCAGTGATCCCGGCAGCCTCAAGACCTACGCCATGGACGCCCTGGCCGTCATGGACAGGCTGAACGTACCCAAGGCGATCATCGGCGGAATGAGCATGGGCGGCCCGATCACCTTCGAGATGTACCGCATGGCCCCCGAGCGCTTCCTGGGAATGATCCTGATCGATACCCTCGCCAACCCGGCCGGCATCGTCGAGCAGCACATCTGGAAGGGCATGGCCCAGAAAGCCAGCACCTACGGCCCGCAGGCCCTCGCGCCGGAACTGCTCAAGGACATGCTGACCGGTGACACCCGGTTGCACCGCATGGCGGACGCGACCTTCCTGACGGGTATCGTAAACCAGGCGTCCGTGGCGGGCGACGTGGCGGGCGCGGTGGTTCTGGCGACCCGGCCGGATTCCATTCCGACCCTGAAGACCATCACGGTGCCCACCCTGATCATCGAGGGCGTGGAGGACACGGTCTATCCACCGGAATTCTCCATGAAGATGCAGCAGAACATCGCGGGCAGCACCCTGGTGCTGATTCCCGGCGCGGCGCACGCCGCGATCTACGAGAAGGCCGGGGCGGCGAACACGGCGATCCTCGACTGGGCCCGCGCGAACGGCCTGCGCTGAGTGGAGCCCAGCATGGCGGCGTCTGCAGATCCTGCCCCGGTTCCCACCCGCTGGGCCGGGGCGACCGACGATGACGTCATCCGCGCGCTGGCCGCGCGAGATGAGGAGGCGGTGCGGGAACTGCACCGGCGGTATGGCCGGGCGGTGTATGCGCTGGCGTTCAGGGTCGGCACGACCAGTGCCGATATGGACGTCCAGAAGGCGTTTCTGGCGATGGTGCGTCAGGCGGCCACCGCACCCCAGGGCTGGCCGGACGCGCGCCTGTGGATTCTCGGGACGGCGTACCAGACGCTCTGCAAATCCACGAGCCCTGAATGAACGTTTCTGTACGGCCTAAAGCTGGAGGCTGCAAGGCCAGAATGTCTTCAAGGGCACTGGCGTCGGACTAGAGCCCGTTTGGCATCTTCATGTTGCGTGCTGGACGTCGTTTTCATGCGCTTGCTAAGCGTCTCAGTAGCAGGCGACTCATCGCGGCATAGCACCACGATTCCTCCGAGCATGGGAGCGTTTCATAGTCCTTGGCGAGCCGTCGGTGACGTCCCAGCCACGCAAATGAGCGCTCCACCACCCAACGCCGTGGAAGGACGTGAAATCCGTGCGGATTGAAGCCTTGGGCTTCCAGCGTTTCCGGCAGATACCGCCTTCGTTGGCGCCACCAGGGATAGACCACCGCGAAATCGAGGTGGAGAAGTTCACTGGCCCAGTGCTTGAACTTGCCCGTATAGCCCTGATCCGCCCAAATCTTCTGGAGGCCAGGGAAATGACCGTCTACGGCCTGGAGCAACACTTTCCCGCCCACCCGATCAACCAGACCGGCAGAATGAACCACGACCTTCAGGAGCAGTCCTCACGTGTCGACCAAGATGTGGCGCTTACGGCCGTTCACCTGTTTATGACCATCAAAGCCGTGTGGGCCACCATTTTCTGCGGTTTTGACACTCTGGCTATCGATCATGGCGGCGTGAGCATCGGGCGTTCGCCCGATGCTCACGCGGTACTGCTCTCGGAGCTGGCGATTCACGTCCTCCCAAACGCCTGAACGCCGCATCCGACGGAAGTGGAAATAGACCGTCTGCCACGGGGGAACATCGACCGGGAGGGCACGCCAGGCGATACCGCCGCGCAGCACGGAGAACACGGCATCCAGGATGAGCCTCGGATGCCAGGTGGGCGGCCGACCCCGTCCAGAGCGTGGTGGGAGAACCGTCTGGAGGAGCTGCCATTCGCGATCTGTGAGATCGCTCGGATACGTTCCACTGGGCATTCTTCAACAGTAGGTAGAGTGCGTGAGGGACCTATAATTTCCCAAACGGGCTCTAGGTAGTGTCCGCAAAGTGTCCTCGATGGGCAAGAATGACGTGTGGTACGGCGCTATGAACTGACCGATGAGCAGTGGAGCCAATTGGCTCCACTGCTCCCACCGCAACGCCAGCGAACAGGACGTCCCTCGCTGGACCACCGTACCGTTCTGAACGGCATCCTCTGGATCAAGCGCTCTGGGAGTGCGTGGCGTGATCTGCCCGAGCGCTATGGCAATTGGAAGACGGTGAGCTCCCGATTCTACCGATGGCAGCACCAGGGCCTCTGGGCGCAGGTGCTCGCCCGAGTGCAGGAGCGTGCCGATCATGCCGGCCAGGTTGACTGGGACGTCCAGATGATCGACAGCACGATCGTGCGCGCCCATCAGAGCGCGGCAGGGGTAAAAAAGGGGACGGCGACGAAGCGCTCGGCCGCTCGCAAGGTGGCTTCGGAACCAAAATCCACCTGAAGTGTGACGGCCGGGGACGGCCGATGGCCGTCCTGCTGACCGCTGGGCAGCGGAACGAGATGCTCATGTTTGAGGCACTGCTGGACGCTGGCAAGATCAAACGGCGGGGTTGTGTTGCCTTAACCAGGCCCGGGTAGTGTGACCCGCTGTGACTGATCCGACCCCTTACCGCCACCGATTCCCGATGACCATCATCCAGCACGCCGTCTGGCTGTACCACCGTTTCCCGTTGAGGTATCGAGACGTTCAGGAATTGCTCCACCAGCGCGGCATCGAGGTCAGTCACGAGACGCTGCGCGAATGGTGCATCACGTTCAGCGCGCTGTTCGCAGATGACCTGCGCCAGCGGGAACCCCGTCGGGGTTCCCGCTGGCTGATGGACGAGGTCTGTACGACGGTCAATGGCGTTCGACACTGGCTGTGGAGAGCGGTCGACGAACACGGCTTCGTGCTCGACATCTTGCTGCAGCGTCACCGCGATACCAAGGCGGCACAGACCTTCCTGACGCGCCTTCTGAGTGAATACGATGTGCCAGAGGTCATTCATACCGATAAGCTCTGGAGGTACGGCGCTGCCCTGCGGGAACGTCCTGTGCTCCACACTGTGGAGCATGTCCAGGTTGTCTCCACGGCGCGCTGCAACAATGTGATTGAGCAATCACACCGATCCACACGGCGTCATGAACGGCAACAACAGGGGTTCAAGCGACGAAAACGAGTGCAGGAATTCCTCTGCCTACACGCCAGCATCGAGAACCTCCACCACCACACACGAGCGAGCGTGCCCGCCTTCATCAGACGAAATAACCAAAAACAAGCGTTCCAGACGTGGTCAGCGGTCACGGCAGGGGTGGCCTGAATCTCAGGCCACCCCTGCCCTCACCATGGCGTGATGCCAGTCAAGGCAACACAACCGTGCAAAGAGACGCACGTCACTACCCTGCGGCTCGCGCCACCGCTGGTCACCAGCCGCGAGGATCTCGACTGGGCCCTGGATCGCATCGCCCAGGTGCTGGCCGGTTAGCGTCGCCAGGTTTTTTACCCAGTCGTTGAGCGCGGTCGGGCCTCCGCACCTCCTTCGGCAACCGCTGGGGCTGGGCGCATGCCCACGGTAGACACCAGCAAATCTGCCCGTTGGCCGACGCCGGTGCGCGAGCTCGCAATGGTCATCCACCTGCCGGGGTTTCGCCAGGACTGGGTGCAAGTGCCTCTCGCGAGCGGCCGGGTGGTGGGCCTGAACGTCGTCTGACGCCACTCTCTGGCACCTGCGGAGCTCGCCCGCAACAGCGCGGGACGCCCCTCGGCTTACCCGTCCGCGAACAAGCGCATGAACGTGAGCGCGAACCACGGAGGAACAGGTTTCCGTGTACCAGCCCCTAGCCGGACAGCATGGATGACATCGCGGCTTCTCAGGACACAACCGTTTTCGGCAGGGAGAACCCGAAGGTCGCGCCCTGCCCGACGCTCCCGTCCGCCCACACCTGCCCGCCATGCCGCGCCACGATGCGCTTCACGGTCGCCAACCCAATGCCAGCCCCCCCGAACTCCTGCAGAAGATGCAGGCGCTGCAACGCCCCAAACAGCTTTCCCGCGTACTGGGGATCGAAACCAACCCCCTTGTCCTGCACGAAGATGGCCCACTCCTGCTCGCGTTCCTCCGCCCAGACGTGCACTTCCGCATGGCCTGGGCTGAACTTCACCGCATTCTCCAGCAGGTGGGTGACCACCTGCTGAAGGGTCGCTGCGTCGCCCTGGACCGTCGGCAACGGATCAATGCTCCAGACCACGGGGCGATCCGGGAACAGCAGGGTCACGTCATGCTGAGCCTGGTCAACCAGGCTTACGAGGGGCACCGCCCGGATGTTCAGCATCGCCCGGCCCGCCCTGGACAGGGTCAACATGGCGTCCAGCAGGGCCTCCATCCGTTTCGCCGCGTCCCTGACCACGCCGACGTGGCGCTCAGCCCGGGACAGGTTCCCCTGGGCCAACTCCTTCGCCGTCAGCGCCGCAAACCCTTCGACATGTCGAACGGGGGTGCGCAGGTCGTGTGAGACGCTGTACGTGAAAGCCTCCAGTTCCTGGTTGGCCGCCTGCAGCTCCGTATTCGACCGGATCAGCTGGAGGCTGCGTTCCACGCGCTCGATGATGGCCGCCAGGTAGTGCACAGCCGTCATCAGCACGGCCTGATCCGGTGCAGTCCACGACCGCGTCTCGTACAGCGGCACGTTGAACAGGCCACGCACCTGCCCACCGATGATCACGGGCAGCGTGGCATGGGCCGCGACGTCCTGCGCCACTTCTGGATCGACATCGGTTCCAGCGTCGTATACCTCGACGAAGGCCGGCTCACCCGTCTGGGCCACTGAGTCGAAGCTGGGCGTGTGACCGACGGGGAAGCCGGCATCCATGTGCGCCTGCAGGAGGGCTGACCTCACCGCTCCCGTCTGGACGCGCACGCGCCACCGCCCGCCCTGCGCTTCGTAGTACGCCGCGAATCCTGGCGGCAGGAGCTCGAGCACCATGCCCTGGGCGCGCTTGATCACGGCCAGAGAGTCTGCCGTTTCGCTCTGGTTCCCGGTCAGCTGCAGCAGGGTCTCCAGTTCCCGCGTGCGGCGGTTCAAGTCATCCCGCTGCTGCTGGAGTTGTTGCGCCTGGACGGCGCGTTCCATGGCCAGGCCGAGCCCACGCGCGACGGCACGCACCATGGCCTCATCCCGGGCGAACCAGTGGGTGGTGGCCTGCTTGCCGACGGCGAAGATCGCCCGCACGTCGCCGTCGATCAGCAGCGGGACGAAACCAGCGACGCCGTAGGCCGCGGCTTCGGACAGGGAGTTGTCCGCGGCGTCCCATCCTCCGACGAAGACGGGCTCGCCCCGGCGTACGGCCTCGGCAAAGTCCGGGGCGTCCAGGGGCACGCCCGCCCGGATCTGCTGCACGATCTCCGGACTGACGTCATCGGACCACACCAAGCCCCGCCAGATGCCGGCGGCGGCGTCCAGCTCGTAATAGCCCACGCTGAGGTCACTGACAATGGCCTGCACGACCGTGACGGCCTGGTGCGCGAGACAGTGCAGATCCGTCTCGGTGCCGACGGCTTCAGTGAAGCGGACGAAGGCGTCCAACGCGGTGGCCCGCTCCTCCAGCTCCTGGGTCTGGTGCTGAACCTTCTGCTCCAGCACCTGGGCCTGCTGTTCCAGTTGCGCCTGCGCAGCCTGCCTGGCCTCCTCGGCCCGGTGTTGCGCGGTGATGTCGCGGGACGTGGACAGCAGGTGCGTGATCTGGCCGTGGTCATCGCGCAGCGGGGAGATGGTCACGAACCACCGCTTGGATGTGCCCTTGAATGTGCGGGCGCTCCCGACGAAGGTGCGGGTCTCTCCGGCGCGGGCGGCGTCCAGCGCGGCCTCGAGTTGGGCGCGGTCGTCTCCGTCCCACCAGGACGTCAGGACGACGTTGTGGCACTGCTGGAAGTCATCAATCTCCATGACCTGCTGACCACCGGAGTTCATCGTGAGCACTCGTGCGTCGAGATCGAGCACCTTGATGCAGTCGCCGTTGGCATCGATGACGGCCTGCAACTGGCGTGGCGTCAGCACGAGGTCGGAGGACAGTGTCCGCTGGGAGTCAGGGGTCAGGCGAACCAACTCATCAGCAACAGGATAACTGGGGTTGACTTCCCGGCGACCAGCCCTGACACGACATCATCCCATGAACCATCCCCGGGCCACGCCTGTCGACTATCCGCACTATTCCCGGCGCTGCGCGTAGCAGTACGTCCTGGCGGAGCCAGAAGGGCTACGCTCGTCCTTTCAGGGGACCTCGGGGTGCTGCAGCCCGGCCGTATGAAGCGGTCATCGGGATGCGCCGGGTGGCGTCCAGGTACGCGTCAACGCTGGGCACGGCTACCATCCACATCCAGGTCCCCTGAGGCAGGCGCTGGGCCCCGGTACCGCCGATATCCCAGGAGACGCGAAAACCACCGGCGCCGCGCCACGGACTGGCGAGCTCGCTCTTCGCGCAGCGTGGCCATCACCAGGGCAGCTCCCTCTGCGTCCTGGCCCGCACCGGTTGTGTTGCCTTAACTGGCATCACGCCATGGTGAGGGCAGGGGTGGCCTGAGATTCAGGCCACCCCTGCGGTGACCGCTGACCACGTCTGGAACGCTTGTTTTTGGTTATTTCGTCTGATGGAGGCGGGCACGCTCGCTCGTGTGTGGTGGTGGAGGTTCTCGATGCTGGCGTGTAGGCAGAGGAACTCCTGCACTCGTTTTCGTCGCTTGAACCCCTGTTGTTGCCGTTCATGACGCCGTGTGGATCGGTGTGATTGCTCAATCACATTGTTGCAGCGCGCCGTGGAGACAACCTGGACATGCTCCACAGTGTGGAGCACAGGACGTTCCCGCAGGGCAGCGCCGTACCTCCAGAGCTTATCGGTATGAATGACCTCTGGCACATCGTATTCACTCAGAAGGCGCGTCAGGAAGGTCTGTGCCGCCTTGGTATCGCGGTGACGCTGCAGCAAGATGTCGAGCACGAAGCCGTGTTCGTCGACCGCTCTCCACAGCCAGTGTCGAACGCCATTGACCGTCGTACAGACCTCGTCCATCAGCCAGCGGGAACCCCGACGGGGTTCCCGCTGGCGCAGGTCATCTGCGAACAGGTCGCTGAACGTGATGCACCATTCGCGCAGCGTCTCGTGACTGACCTCGATGCCGCGCTGGTGGAGCAATTCCTGAACGTCTCGATACCTCAACGGGAAACGGTGGTACAGCCAGACGGCGTGCTGGATGATGGTCATCGGGAATCGGTGGCGGTAAGGGGTCGGATCAGTCACAGCGGGTCACACTACCCGGGCCTGGTTAAGGCAACACAACCGGAACCTGAGACAGATCGATGGTCAACGTCGTGTCCTCGGGCGTAAGGACGAGAAGTTTGCCGTCAAACGCGTCGATCCGGTAGCGGGGAACCTCAACGATGCCAAGCACCGACAGGGCTGTAGGTGTGACGGGGAGCATATGCGGAAGCATAGACCCGCCTTTCACGACTCAGTGTGCCTCTCGGTGGCCAGCTTACTTTGCTCTTCTGCGAGGCCACTACAATCGTCCAGTGGGCGGTGTTGCCCGCGGAGGTGCACGCCGTTCCCCCGGAGATCCGCTCTGGATCCAGGCGTCACCACAGCCACTGGTGAACTTGAGGGGAGCTCGTGGGCGACGCCATCACCGTCTTCATCCAATTGCTCGGGATCCCACAGGTATGGCTCCCTTCCGGAGTCCGGCCCTTTCCTTCCGATCAACGCCATCACCTGCTGGCGCACCTCGCCGTTGAGGGAGGTTGGACGAGGCGCGACCACCTCGCGTTCCTGTTCTGGCCAGACAAGCCTGAATCGATCGCCCGCCGGAATCTGCGTCGACTGTTGCACCGCACGCGTGAGCTGGACTGGCTCCCCGCCGTGGTCGTGGAGGAGAGACGACTGTCCTGGGCCGTGGCGACTGATGTCCGAGCATTTGAGGTTGCGGTGGCTGACGGGCACTGGGGGCAGGCCCTGGACATTTACCGAGGCCCCCTGCTTGATGGCTTTGACGGCGAAGGAACCGGGGAGTTAGGAACCTGGCTCCTGACCCAGCGGGAGCGGTTGCGCGGCCTGTGGCATCACGCGTTGCGCCGGCGGGCTGGTGAGCTGGAAGCAGCGGGTGACGCCAGTGGAGCGGCAGCCCTCCTGACACCCCTCTTGAGCGGCGACGAATTCGACGAGGACAGTCTCAGCCTGTACATGCGGGTCTCGGCGCGCGCTGGGCAAGGAAGTTTAGCGCTGCAGGCCTATGAGGCCTTCGCGCACCGCCTGCGCCGCGAATTCGGGCTGTCCCCTGCCCCGGCGACCGAGCAGCTCGCCCGCACGATCCGGGACGGCGAGGAGGGGGCGGAGCCCAGTGGTTCCGCCCCCTGGCGTCTGCCTGCGCCGCTGACCCCCCTGGTGGGACGCGAACTTGAACTCACCGAGGTGGCCCACCTGTTGGCCCGGCCTGAGTGCCGCCTCCTCACGCTCACCGGGCCCGGCGGCGCGGGCAAATCGCGGCTGGCCCTGGAGGTGGCCCATACCCTCGCGCCCCAATTTCAGGACGGCGCACGGTTCGTCCCGCTCGAATCCCTGGCGGCCCCTGCGTTCGTCCCCGCCACCCTCGCCGCGGCCATCGGCCTGAACCTCCAGGGCCCGGATGAACCTGTGGATCAGCTCATCCGGTACTTGCGTGACAAGTGCGTGCTGGTCGTTCTGGACAACTTTGAGCACCTTCTGGAGGGGACACCCCTGGTCGCAGAACTGCTGCGGGAGTGCCCGGAACTGCGGCTTCTCGTTACTTCCCGCGAGCGGCTGCGCCTGGCGGGCGAATGGCTCCTGCCAGTCGACGGGCTGCCGATCCCCCCACCCGGCACGGGTCTGGAGGAGTCGCTCATGTACGACGCGGTGCGGCTGTTCGTGGATCGGGTGATCCGGGTGCGTCCAACCTACGTGCTGCGCGTGGAGGAGCTTTCCTCCGTGCTGGAGATCTGCCGACTGGTGGGGGGACTCCCCCTGGGGCTTGAACTTGCGGCGCCGTGGATGAGGGCCGTCCCTGCCAGGGAGATCGCTGCCGGTATCGCCGAGGGCCTCGATCTCCTCGCGTCCGATTCGCGGGACGCGGTTTCCCGGCACGCCAGTCTGCGCGCGACCTTCGAGCACTCCTGGCGCCTGCTTGATCAGGCCGAACAGGCCGCCCTTCGCCAGCTTTCGGTCTGCGAGGGTGGCTTCCGGCCGGGAGCAGCGCGCGAAATCGCGGGGGCCACCTTGGCGCTGCTGGCGGGCCTGGTGGATAAATCGCTCCTGCGCGCGTTGCCGTCAGGGCGTTTTCACCGCCACCCGCTGTTGTACGGTTACACCCGCGAGAAGCTGGCGTCCAACCCTGAGGAGGAACACGAGGCCCAGGTTCGTCACGCCGGATATTTCCTGCGTCTCCTTCAGGATCTCGGTGGGCCCCTGCGGGGTGCCGGGCAGAAGGAGGCGCTCACGCGGCTCGACGAGGATCTGGACAACGTGCATGCTGCCTGGAACTGGGCTGTAGCCCATGATCGCGCGGCCGAGCTGGGGCGGTGTGCTGCTCCTCTGGCTGCCTACCACATGGCCCGTGGCCGCTACCGCGAGGGGGCTGAACTGCTCACGCAGGCCGAGGCGAGCCTGCCAGATGATGACCGCGGACACCGCACCGCCCTGTGTCAGCTCCGGGTGGAGGGCGCGCCCCTGCTCACCCGGCTGGGACAGCGCGACGCGGCCGAACGCTGGGCCGCCAGCGGCCTCGCCCTGGCCCGCGAGTTGGGCGAACCGGGCGAGGCCCTGGCCGGGCTCACCCTGCTGGGCGACCTGGCCTGGCGGCGGGGTGACCGCGCCGAGGCCGCCGTCCACCTCAACGAGGCCCTGAGCCTGGCGCAGGAACGAGGGAATCAGGCCGCGCTTGCCGAAACCCTGAACCTGTTGGGCAATGTCGACCTGGACGGCGGCGACTTGCCTGCGGCACAGCAGCGTTATGCATCTGCCCTTGGCCTGCACCGTGAGCTGGACAACCCCAGCGAAGTCGTGCGGCTGCTCAACAATCTGGGGTGCCTGGCCGCGTACCAGGGGCACCTCGAGGCCTCCGTCGCTTTGCTGAGTGAGGGCGTGGCCCTGGCACGAGACATCCGTCTCCCACGGCTGTTGGCCCAGCTCCTGTCGAGCCTCGCCGAGACGGCCCATGAGCAGGGCAACCTGACCAGCGCGGAGGCGGCCGCCGCCGAGGCCTTGGCGTTGGCACGCGCCAGTGGCGACCGCCGCCTGGAGGGCATCCTCCTCGTCGATCTGGGCCATACGGCGACAGCAGCAGGGAATCTGGAGCGCGCGCAGCAGCACCTCCGCGACGGGCTGGCCGTCCTGTGGCACCTGGGCGAACTGCCCCAGGTATTGCGCGCCCTGGCCCGCTGGGCAAGGTGGTGGCTCGCCCGCGGTGGGCCCGAACGGGCCGGAGTCCTCCTTGACCTCGTGACGCGTCACCCGGCCACCAAGAGCGTGGATCGGGACCTCACGCAACGGATGCGCGCTGAGGTGACTCCCACACCTCTCGTTCTCTCCGATCTCCCCCCAGCTCTTTCTCACGTCGTATCGACACTCCTCGGCCCCTTGCCCTGATCACCGCACGCCGGGTGCCGCTGGCGGGACGCCCATGGGACGCCGACGGGACGCCCCACTGTCACCGTGCTCGCGTGCCCCTGAGTGGGGGACGAGGAGGCGAAGGTGAAACCAGCTCACTGTCCGCAGGTCAGGCGTCAGGGAAGTCCCAAAGAACCGGTCACCCGAAAGAAGGCATCACCGTGAATGCCCAGCCGTTCGCCCACCGGCGCTGGCGCCAGCGCTGCCTCACGCCGCTGCTAGGGCTCACGCTCCTCGCCTGCAGTCAAGGCACCAAGCCTGCCCCCCCGCCGGCTTCATCCCCCGACCGCCTCGACACCCTGGTGATCGGAGCGGTGCAGAGCACGTACGTTGATGCGCTGAAGCCCTCGTTGAACATGGTTCAATACACCGGCAGCCAGAAGCCTGAGGACTACAACCTGGTGCTCTTTGACGGCGATGCCAATTCACCAACGGACGTTGCCGCCCACCCAGTCCTGGCCCAGGCCCTGCGCGCAGGCAAATGGGTGCTGGGCGTGGATCTGACCGAAGCCCACAAGAAGCAGGGCATCCAGGGACTTCTCCACGCGTCCACGTGCGGCACGAGTACGGCCTTCGCGTTTCACACTGGCTACGACGCCCACGGGCGGTTCCAGGCGCACATCATCGAACCCTCCCGCGCGGAAAGTCAGCCGAAGGAAACGCGACTGCCGACTGACAGGACGGATACACCCCAGCCAGCCACCAAACCCACCAAACCGGGCCAGCAGGCGTGCGAGGGCACGGCAAGCGCCACCAGTCAGAGCCTAAAACCAGATCCAGGATCGCCCCAAGTGTTCGCCCGAACGCTCCTCGAGGCGATCGCCAAGCCGACCCCGCTCGTCCGTCAGGACACCCCGGCGACTATTCCAAACGACCTCATCTACGCGAACTTCTATTTCACGGAGACCTTCAACCAGCCGCTCAGCGGATCCCTCAAAGGCTATCCCGGCACCCAGCACCCCAACTACACGGTGAACCGCACCTTCACGGTGTACCTCAACAACAAGAACAACCCCCAGGGTGACTTCCAGTACGTCCTGCTCGAACAGGACGCGGCGGCCAATCCCAAGCTCTCGAGCGAACCATTCATTGCGATGGGAACCAAGTGGGACAGCGACTGGGTCATCGGCAGCTACGACGAGGCAGGCTGGGCGCAGAACCGCATGCAGCTCAGCCTCTCGGCCAACCCCACTGACTGGACGTTGGTGTCCACCTCGCCCGACACCGTGAACGGCACCACGAATGTCACCACTGGCGTGAGCTTCAACGTGCAGTTCGGCGCCAATGCCGATGGCCCGAATGGCTCGGGCTCCTTCACCTACTCCAACTCTCAGTCCAGGGACATCTCAGATTGGGCCGTGAGCAACTTGGCCACCAATACCGAGACCCAGTGGATGTACATGAGCAAGAACCCGGTAGACGGAAACTATCAGCCGAATTGCACCGCAGCAATTCGCACCACCGGATGCTATCTGGGCCAATTGCCAAACGATCTCGCTTGAGGCGCCCTTAAGCTCTATACCCAGTCGGTCTGGAAGACCCCATCGGTGATCGACGGCCCTGCCGGGTTCTCGTACTGGACGTGGTACGAGCTGCTGGATGTAGGGTGCGCACAAAACGGTGGAGTCATCTGCGATTCGGCCAAAGGTCTCTATAACTTTCAAGACTACTCTCCACAGTACATGCAGGGGCTCAGCTTCGACCTCGGTGTTGTCGTGCCCACCCCAATCCAGTCGATCACGTTCAGTCCGAATCCTGTACAGGGGGGCACAAGCGTTACTGGCACCGTGACCCTGAGTAAGGCCGCTAAGATTGACACCCGCATCGACCTGTCCTCCAACAGTCAGAACGCGACTGTGCTGCCCAGCGTCACAGTGAAGCAGGGACAGACCTCGGCCACCTTCCAGGTGCTCACCAACACCAACGGCATCGCCACCGGTGGCAGCAGTGTCGCCACCATCCAGGCCTTCTCCGCACAGAACTACCAGGCCCAGCTGACCATCCAGAACGTCAACAACGCCTCGCTGACCCTCTCCTCTACCTCGGTTGAGCCGGGTCAATCCGTGACCGGCACGGTCGGTCTGACCGGGACGGTGGCCGTGGACACCGTGGTTCCCCTCGATTCGAACAGCCCCAATGTGACCGTGCCCGCCTCGGTGACCGTGAAGGCTGGGCAGAGTTCTGCCACGTTCCCCATCGCGACGAACGCGACGGGTCTCGCCTACGGTGCCAAGGCTGTCGCAATCGTCACGGCTGGGAGTGCCCAGAGCCAGCTCACGGTCACGCGGGTCGGACTCACCTCGCTTACCTTCTCCCCCCGCACTCTTGTGCTCGGCAAGCCGGCCACCGGCACAGTCACCCGGGCCACTCCCGCGCCTGTCGACACGGACATCCCGCTCTCCTCGAACAACGCGAGGGTTGCCGTACCGCCCAAAGTGACCATCCCCAAGGGCCAGACGTCGGCCACCTTCCCGCTGAGTTCGTCGGCCCTTGGCCCCTACCGTCGCGCGGTGGCCACCGTGTACGCCGCCAACGTCCAGACCGGCTTCCCACTCCAGGGTTTCGCCGGGGTGAGCGTGGGCTTTAACCAGGCCTGCGCCCTAAAAGCCAACGGCACCCTGACCTGCTGGGGGAACAACGACGCTGGGCAGCTCAACGTGGCCGGGCTCTCGGGCGTCACCCAGGCGAGCTTGGGAATCTACCACAGCTGCGCTTCCAAGAACGACGGCACGGTCGCGTGCCTGGGGGACAGAACCGACAACCAGACCAGTGTGCCCGCCGGGCTCTCGGGCGTCGTTCAGCTGGACGCGGGCAGCTGGGCCACCTGCGCCTCGAAGAGCGACGGCACCGTGGCCTGCTGGGGCGCCCCCAACTATGGCCAGCTGAATGTCCCCGCCGGGCTCTCGGGTGTCGCGGAGGTGGACACGGGTAAATTCCACGTCTGCGCCCTCATCTGGAACGGCACCGTGACCTGCTGGGCAGACAACTTCTACGGCCAGGCCAATGTGCCCGCCGGGCTCTCAGGCGTCACCCAGCTGAGCGCGGGCGACATCCACAACTGCGCCCTGAAGAACGATGGCACCGTGGCTTGCTGGGGGGATAACAGCCAGGGCGAGCTCAACGTGCCCGCCGGGCTCTCGGGCGTCACCCAGGTGAGTGCGGGCGGCGGCAGCACCTGCGCCCTCAAGGGGGACGGAACTGTCGTTTGCTGGGGGGATAACAGTCAGGGCCAGCTGAACGTCCCCGCCGGGCTCGCGGGCGTCGTGCAGTTGAGCGTGGGCGGCCAGGGTTCATGCGCTGTGAAGGTGGACGGTACCGTGGTGTGTTGGGGGCAGGGCTCCGTGATTCCGCCGGCCGGATTGAATCTCCTTGGATCCTAACCGCCGAAGGGCAGTGACACTTTCAATAGTTCTCCCTGCAGCGGCGCGATGCCTTGTGACCGCTGCAGGCGGCCCCACCAGGCGTTGAAGGTCGTCTATGGCGAGCATTCAGAGCATTGACAGTGTCGGTCTCTGTGTCACCGACCTCGCGCGCGCGCTCACCTTCTACCGGCAACTTGGGTTCGAGCCTCTCTCCCATGACGGCCGGGGGTGTGCGCTGCGGGCAGGGCGTGCGCGGCTCCTCCTGTTTGAGACGCACCATCCGCAGCCCCATGCCCAGACCCGTGGATTTGCGCTGATCTACAACGCGCCGGGCTTCGATCACCTCACCCTGCAGGTACAGGACGTGGATCGGATACACGCGGAACTTCTGAAGCGGGGCATTGCCTTCAGCCGTCCGCCGGTGGATGAGCCGTGGGGCGCGCGGGTCGCCCTGCTTAAGGATCCGGACGGCAACAATCTGTGCCTGTTGGAGTGGACGCGGGAAGCGAGAGGGTCGGTCAGCCATTCGGCAAGGTGACGTCGCCAGGGTGTTGAAATGATTTGTTGGGAGCCTGTCCGTTTCTCGAACAGGCTCCCCTCTTGCTCGGGGCGTGGTCTTGGCGTTGGAGGGTATGACCACGTGAAAGCCGCCCCGTCCTGGCCACCGCCGGGGCGGAGCCTTCGTTGGGAATGGCCCGGCACTCTTCATCTGGATGTGCTGTCATAGCGCCGTACAACCACCTGCTGATACTCGCGGCATGGATGGCCTCCAGATGGTGCTGGCTGGGATGGGCCAGCAGGCCCTCCACGTGGCGGCGGCCGCTGGCAGTGCAGTGCTGCGTGCCCTGCCCTGGTGGGTCTGGCCGGTGGCCTTCTCCTTCGCGATGGCCCGCACGGTCGGCCACTTCGCGACCCTGGAGTCCGCACGGGCATGCCGGGGTCGGCGGCGTGCCCAGTCCACGGTGCGACGGCCCCGCAGGCAGCACCATAAGCGGTATGCCGCTCGACGAAGCTGAGGTTCGTCTGGAGATCCGGATCAGGCACATGCAGACCCTGGAGCTGGACGGCACACCGGGCCCCAACGTAATGCTCAGGGACTGCATCGGAATTGATCTGCATCCCCAGGACGACGGCACGTGGATGATTGGCTGGCGCACCCTGTTCGGCCGGCAGTTCCTGATCCCACTGGCCCCGTTCACGACCCAGGAGGACGCGGTGGCCTGTGCGCATCGCATCAGGGTCGTGATGGTTCAGACCCTGGAGGAATGGAACGCCCAGCAGGACAGGCAGGATCCACCTCTGACGTGAGGGCTGCGCGCCGTATCCTGCGAGCGTGATCACCGCGACCGTGTTCAACCATGCAGGCGGGGCAGGGAAGACCAGCCTCACCCGTGACGTCGGCTATGAACTTGCCCTGACGGGCCTCCGGGTTCTGCTGATCGACCTGGATCCGCAGGCAAACCTCACGACCTGGCTGGGCATTCCGGTGCAGGACGTAGCCCTGAGCGGCACGGTCTACCCGGTGGCTACCGATGGTCAGCCGCTGCCTCCGCCGATGTACGTCCACGGTCTCGACCTGATTCCCAGCCAGGTGGATCTGGCCCTCGCCGAGACCGGCATGCTGGGCGTGCCTGGCTCCCAACTGTTCTTGCGGCAGGCCCTGGAAACGGTGCGTGATCGGTACGATCTGGTTCTCATTGATTCTCCGCCCAGCGTAGGCCAGTTGGCGATCCTGGGCGCCGCAGCCGCCGACCGGCTGATCGTGCCGATTCCCACGCGGGCCAAGGGCCTGCACGCGCTGCCCGGCCTGCAGAAAGCGACGGGTCTGTACCGGCGCCTGCGTCCGGAGCTGGAGGTCGCCCTCTACGTCCCGACCTTCTATGATGCGCGACGCTCGCATGACCGTGAGGTCCTGGAGACCCTACAGGCACACCTGAGCCCGCTGGCGGAACCGGTTCCGGATCGGGCAGCGGTGTGGATCGACAGCAATTTGGCAGGCGAGCCAGTCGGGGTGTTCGCCAAGGGCAGCCCGGTACATGAAGACGTCCTTCGTCTGACGAGCCGGGTGGCAGCCGCGCTGGGGCTGAGCGCATGACCGGCAAGAAGAGCCGCGCACCGCGCCTGAGCGGTCTGGAAGGGCTGCTGGGGAGCACGGCCGCCATGACCCGGCCCCAGCCGGCCGGCACCCTGCCGGTCACTGACCTCCACCCCTCGGCGCTCCAGCCCCGGCGGTCGTTCGACGAGGCCAGCCTGACCAGGCTCGCGGATTCCATTCGTGCAGAGGGCGTCCTGCAGCCGCTGCTGGTGCGGCCAGTCGAGGGTGGGCACGAGATCGTGGCAGGGGAGAGGCGCTGGCGGGCCGCGCAGTTGGCCGGCCTGACCGAAGTGCCCGTGCTGATCCGGGAGCTCGACGACACCCAGGCGCGGGCTGCGGCGCTGATTGAGAACCTGCAGCGCGAGAACCTGAACGTCATCGATGAGGTGGAGGGCAAACTCGAGCTTGTGGCGCTGGGCCTGGGCACAAGAGTAGGTGAGGCGCGGGGTCGCCTGATGCAGCTTCTTAAGGCCGCAGATGGGGGAGAGGACGCTGATCGCCTCGACCTGATGTTCACCGGACTGGGGGAGACCTGGCAGAGCTTCGCAAAGAATAAGCTCCGTATCCTGAACTGGCCGGAGCCCCTGCTGGCGGCCCTGCGCGAGGGTCTGCCGCGCCGACTGGTCGAACTGATCGGTCGCGCCCCAGAGGCTCACCAGGAGCGGCTTCTGGTCATGCTGCGTTCTGGTTCTTCACGTGAAGAACTGACAGCCGAAGTTACCCGTCTTGGCGGAGCAGGGGAGAGGCCGCAGGCGGCCCGGGTGGCCCAGGTTTTGGGCCGCCGCCGATGGCTGGATGCTCTACCGGAGAAGGATCAGCGTGACGTCGAAAAGTGGCTGGCAAGGATGCCAGCTGCGCTACGAGCCGCACTGGACGGCAGATGAGCCTTCGCCCCCGATCAGGTAACGCCATCAGTTCAACCAACGCCCCTGCTCCACACCTGGGCCCTGGCATGAGTGAGCCGGCTCCCCCCGCGGAAGCGTCGCCAGCACCTTGTGTTCTTGGAGCTCCACCGCCCCCCTGCCAGCGCGGGGCTCCTCCTGGGTTTCATCCAGTCGTGCGTACTCAATACTTCAGGTTAAGGGTCGAGGCGCAAGGCATAACCAGCCCCTAGGCCGGAGAGACGCGGCATCGCACGCGGGCGTCGGGGTACAACATCATGTCTTAGGATCCCTACCGATCGTCCTCTACCGCCAGATCCTGATCTCTCACCGCTGCCTGCACCTGCTGGCTGAGCATCTGGGCAAAGTTCGGCAGCACCGGCCCGGAGCGGCGTTCCAGATTCCAGATGTCGGAGCGCAGCAGGGCACGGGCGCAGTGCAAGAACGCTTCGTGCACCTCCACGACGATCAGGGTGACGGGCGGCCGGCCGAGATAGGCGTACCGCTCCAGCACCGCCGGATCGCGGGTGAGCCGCGCGACCCCATTGACCCGGAAGCCCTCGTTGACTCCCGGTACCAGGAACAGCAGGCCGACCTGCGGGTCATGCAGGATGTTGCGGATGCTGTCGATGCGGTTGTTACCGGGGCGATCCGGCAGCACCAGGGTGTGCGGGTCGTCCACGAACGCTGCCTGCCCGGGGTCGCCGCGCGGCGAGCAGTCCACGCCAGTCTCGCCGTGGGTCGCCAGCAGCACCAGCGGCGCGGCGGCGATGATGCGCTGGAAGTCGGCGTCGAGGTAGTTCATCACCTTGCGGATCACCAGAGTGCTGGGCGGCCGGTACAGTCCGGCGAGGTCGGTGTCCGACTGCACCAGGAACTCCGGGTCGAGGTTCATACACTGCCTCGCAGGTGTGGCAACAGCGCCAGCAGGGCCCCGAGCTGAGTCTGCACCGCCTTTCGGATGGGAATCGCCTGATACTCCAGGTGCGTCTCGAGGTCGGTAAAGCCCTGATCCAGAAGACGGTTCAGATGCTCCTGCGCCGCTGCGAGTGCCGGGTCGTCCGTACGGGCGCGCTGCGCCTGGAAGGCCCGGCGGAGCATGCTGTAGATCAGCAGTTGGTAGAAGGGCGAGACGTACAGCGCGTCGGTGCGCTGGGCCATACTGGCCCCCTCTTGGGTAGCCGGGTCGGCCAGGATCGCCTGACGCTGCACGCCAGCCTTGA
This sequence comes from Deinococcus sp. KSM4-11, assembly GCF_004801415.1. Classification (NCBI taxonomy): domain Bacteria; kingdom Thermotogati; phylum Deinococcota; class Deinococci; order Deinococcales; family Deinococcaceae; genus Deinococcus; species Deinococcus sp. KSM4-11. The sequence goes on from NZ_SSNX01000006.1 coordinate 20,566, forward strand.
GGTAGTGCTGGTGGAAGAGCAGAAAGGCCCGGTGAAGGCGCGAATCCAGGGTCATCAGACCGGCGACTGGAGCATACAACGCGTCGACGGCCTGGGTGAGCGCCCAGGTCTTGTCCTGCCCTTCGAGCAGCACCTCCCGGCGGGTCTGCCCACTCAGGGTTTCATCAGCCACGGCTGCGGCCTGAAAGTACGGCAGTTCAGTGATCAGCGTCAGTGCGCGTTGGCCGTCCATCGCCTCCAAGAAATCGCCGCTGGAGCCGCCGCTGCCGATCATGGAGGCCGGAGCTTCCGTGGTGTAGGTCTCGTAATAGTCGTAGGCCTCAGCGATGGATGACGTCTTGTAGATGGCGGGCGCGAACTCGACGCCCCACGGCATCTCGGCCTCACCCTTGGCCAAGAAGAGGCCCAGGCTTTCGGGCACCCGGTAGAATTCTGGGTACACCTGCGGTACGTCCCGGCTGATGTAGTAGTACACGCCCCCGAAGCCCGCGTTGTGCAGGCTGTAGATGAAAGCCGGGCGTACGGCAGTCAGCGCGTCCATCAAGGCCCGCGTCTCAGGGATCGGAGCGTCAAAATGGAAGTCCTTGTACGCCACCGGGAAGGTCCATTCCACCTGTTCGACGCCGGGAGGCCGGTAGAATTCCTGCGCGTAGTGGCGCGCCGTGAATGGCCCGGCAAACCAGCCCTCGTTCAGGCGGGTGCCGTCGGGATCCACGCAGGGTAGCAGGTGCCACGTAAAGCCGCTCCGAAGTTCCGGAGAGCGGATTAATTCGTCCAGCAGGTAGCTGACCAGCATCGCGCCGACCGGCTCGTTGGGGTGGGGGCAGGCGTAGAAGAGCAGTGGCACCGGACCGTCGCCGATGCTGACCATCGGAATTGCCTCGCCGTCGGTGGAATGCCCCACCTCGCGCAGTACGGCCAGATCCGGGTGGTCACGGGCCACAGCGCGCGCCTGGGCGTACAGCTCGTCCACCGTCAGGAACCGCGTGTAGTCCGGCACCGTTCGGAGCCAGCGGTCGAGGATCTCTGGAGTGATGCTCTGATCTGTCATGGAAGCCTCGTCCGGCCTCAGCCGGCGTTGCGCGGGTCGAACGCCTGGCGTAGCCCGTCGCCCAGGAAGTTAAAGCCCATCACGGCCAGCGCGATCACCACGCCTGGCCACACGATCAGCAGTGGGGCCTGCAGCAGGAAGTTCTTGCCCTCGCTGACCATGGTGCCCCATTCCGGCGCGGGCGGCTGCACCCCCAGCCCCAGGAAACCCAGTGCCGCCAGCGCCAGGATTGCCTGCGGCACGCCGAAGGTGGCCGCCACAATGATCGGAGTGAGGCTGTTGGGGAGGATGTGGCGGAACATGATCCGTCCGGAACTCGCGCCACTGGCCCGGGCGGCCTCGACAAAGTCGCGCTGGCGCAGGCTGAGAACCTGGCCGCGCACCAGCCGGGCGTAGATCGGCCAGCTGACCAGCCCCAGCACCCACACCACGTTCAGCACACTCGAGCCCAGCACCGCGATCACCGCGATCACCAGCACCAGGAACGGGAAGGCGAAGAAGATCTCCACCAGCCGCATGATCAGGGTGTCGATCCAGCCCCGGAAGTAGCCGGCCAGCAGGCCCAGCCCTGTCCCCAGGCCCGCCGCGATCAGCACCACGCCCAGCCCCGCCGTCAGCGAGATGCGTGAGCCGTAGATCAAGCGCGAGAGCAGGTCACGACCGAAGTTGTCAGTGCCGAGCAGATAACCGTGTTGCCCCGGCAGCAGGAATTGGTGTTGCAGGTCGAGCGCGAGAGGGTCGTGTGGGGCAATCCAGGGAGCCAGCAGCGCTGAGAGATAGAAGACCACCAGAATTACCACCCCGACGACGCTGAGTCGGTTCCGGGTAAAGGCCCGCCAGCGCCGGGAAGTGCGCCGCGACGCGGCGGATGTAGTCTTGAGCGTGTCAGTCATGTCGCGGCCTAGTCATACTGGATTCTCGGATCGACGAGGGTGTACAGCAGGTCCGTAATGAGCACCGAAACCACGAACAGCGTGGCGAACACCAGCACGCTGCCCTGGATCATCGGCAGGTCGCGCTGCTGGATGGCGCTCACGGTTAACAGTCCCATTCCTGGCCAGGAAAAGATGGTCTCGACCACTACAGCGCCCCCCAGCAGGCCCCCGAACTGGATGCCAGCCGTGGTGATCAGGGGCAGGGCCGCATTGCGCAGGGCATGCCGGTACAGCACCCGGCCAGGCGACACGCCCTTGGCCCGCGCCGTGCGGATGTAGTCTTCGGAAAGGACGTCCAGGAGTGCGCCCCGCGTCAGACGGGTCAGGATGGCGGTCAGTTCGCTGCCCAGCGCGACGGTCGGCAGGATCAGGTAGCTCAGGAACGGCCACAGCCCCTGGCTCAGGTTGCCGGTGCCGCCCCCGCCCAGCGGGAGCCAGCGCAGCTTCAAGCTGAATAGCAGGATCAGCATCAGGCCCAGCCAGAAGCTGGGCAGCGCCACCCCCAGCACGCTGATGCCTGAGGCCAGGTAGTCGGCGGCGGTATTCGGCCGCGCCCCGGCCAGACTGCCCGCGATCAGCGAGACCACTACCGCGAACAGCAGCGAGGAGATGGTCAGGATCAGGGTGTTTGGCAGCGCCGCCCACAGCTGCGAGATCACCGGCTGCCCGGCCACGATCGACTGGCCCAGGTCACCGTGCAGCACGTCCCACAGGTAGTGCCCGAAGCGTTCGTACCACGGCTCGTCGAGTCGGAGCTGCTGACGGACCCGCTCGAGCACCTGCGGGTTGGAGATGCCTGAACTGAGCGCCAGACTGATGTAGCTGCCCGGCGCGAAGGCCAGGAGGCCGAAAGTGATGAAAATGATGCCGGCCAACACCGGCACCATCAGCAATACACGGCGGACGAGAAACGGGAGCACCGGGCGCCCTGGCTTAGGGGCCGAACATGACGTTGGTCGTCGGCGCCACCAGCTTCATCGGACCGTAGGCGGGCACGAAACCCTGCACCCCGGCCCCGACCACCGCGTAACCGTTCTCGAAGTACAGAGGAATGCCTACCGTCTCGCGGAAAATGGCGCGCTGGGCGCGCTTCCACAGCAGGCTACGGTTCGCGGGCTCGACCGTCTGCAGGGCCTGGGCAAAGAGCGCATCAACCCCCGCGTTCTTGTACTGGTGGGTATTGCTGGCCCCGATGTTGTTGCCGCCGAACAGCGCGTACAGGCCAGTGGTGCCGGCGTAGCTGAAGTCGAAGAACATTCCGGTGTTGCCCTTGAGCAGGTCGTCGGCCCATACCGACACGTCCTGCTGCTGGAGGCTGGTGTCGATGCCGAAAGCCTTGAGCTGGGTGGCGAGGATGGTCAGCACCCGTACCTGCGATCCGGCGATGGTCTTGAGGCTGATCGTGAGCGGCTTGCCGTCCTTGGCGTACTGGCCCTGGTCGTTCTTGGTGTAACCCGCCTTGGTCAGCAGCGCGGCGGCCCCGGCCGGGTTGTACGACCACAGGTTCTTGAGAGTCGGATCGTAGCCGAAAGGCACCCAGGGCGGCACCTGTCCATAGGCCCGGATGGCGTGCGGCCCCAGCACCGCCTTGTACGCGCTGTCGATGTCAATCGCCATGGAGATGGCCTTGCGCACGTTGGGGTCGTCGAAGGGCGCCGTTTTGACGTTGAAGCCCAATCCCCGGTATGAGCCCGCACCCTGAACCAGCTTCACACTGCGCTGATTGGCCAGCTGCGTGGCGGAATCGACGTCCAGCAAGTAGGGCACCACGTCCACCCGGCCACTCTGCACGGCCAGCGTGGCGACGGTCGGATCCGGGAGGTAGATGAACTGCACCTGCTTGAGCTTCGGCGGAATCCAGTAACTGTCGTTGCGCGTGAGCGTCAGCGTCTGGTTAGGCGTGAAGGACTGCACCTTGAACGGCCCAGAACCCACCGGCGTGCGCGCAAAACCCTCTTCGCCCAGCTTTTCGATGGCCTCGTGCGGCACGATCGCCACCTGGGCGAGCTGGTTGGGGTCGATCACCAGGAACGGATTGGGCTTGGCGGTCTTGATCTCGACGGTGTACTTGTCGGTGGCCTTCACGCTGGCGATGTCCCCGATCGAGTAGGCGTTGCTCACCTTGGTGAACCGGTTGACCGAGTACACGACGTCAGCGGCTGTCACCTCGCGGCCCTGGCCTTTGGCGAACACCGCGTTGCCATCCTGGAACTTCACGCCCTTGCGTAGGGTAAACACCCATGTGGTGCTGTCGGTCGTTTTCCAGCTGGTCGCCAGCAGCGGACGGGGCGTTACCTTGACATCCATGTAGACCAGGGCGTCGAAGACCAGTCCATCGACATTCCCTTCGTCGTTGCTGCCTCCGGTCTTGTAGGGATCGAGCTGACGGAGCGCGGTGAACGAGATGCGGAGTGTACCGCCATCGGCAGCAGCCTGTGCCGAAGCGGCCCCCAGAAAAGCAGAAAGAACCCAGAGTCCAGCCACCAGGCTTGTCGACATCCATCGAGTGTTCTTGCTCATGCAAGCTCCATAAGTGTAGGAAGGCGTACGTCATCGACCTGCAATCTCCGGAACTTCGCTATCGAGCGGGTATCATGCGTTGTTCTATCGTTCAGACCCCTTAGATTGCAAGCGTTCTTACACGATGCGTGAGCCGCCGACGGCGAAGTGACCAGTGGCGGCATGCATGGCCATCGTGATGTTCTGGCGATGGCCAGCCAACAGGCGTGGATCAGATACGGGACGCTGAGCCTGGGTTGATGGGCGGTTCCACCATTGGGAAGACGGGCGGGGATCGCGAAAGCAAGGCAGAGTACGGATCGATTCATCTTCTTCAGGACAGGCGCGGTTGGTTGGCGCTGCCACACCAGTGAGCGAACCTACCTCTGCCTGTTGACCGATTACTATCCATAACGGGTGTTAATTGCCGCTGGCCGCCGGAAGAAAGATCTCGCTCGCAGACCTGGGCCGCGCAAACAGGTACCCCTGTCCCAGAGAACAGCCGAGTTGCTCAAGCGCCTCGCTCTCCTCCCGAGTTTCGATGCCCTCGCCAATCACCCCCAGCTTCAGGCTGTGAGCCAGGTCAATAATCGCCTTGACCACCGGAAAGTTGACCGACGTATCGCTTAAGCCCGTCACGAACGAGCGATCGATTTTCAACAGGTTGATTGGAAATTGCACTAGGTAGCTCAGACTCGAAAACCCAGTCCCGAAGTCATCGATCGAGATGGTCACGCCCAGACGACGAAGCTCATGCATTCGCTCCACTGAGGTGGCAACGTCATCCATCACCAACCGCTCCGTGAGCTCCAATTCCAGTTGCTCCCCAGGAAGCCCGGTCTCGTGGAGGCAGGCAGCCACCATCTGAACGAAGTCAGCGTGTTGGAACTGCACCGATGAGACATTCACCGCGATCCGGACAGGCGGGTGCCCGGCCGCTCGCCAGCGCACCCCCTGGAGGCAGGCTTCCCTCATCACCCACTCTCCGATCGGGATGATCAGACCCGTTTCTTCGGCGAGGGGGATAAAATCAGCCGGCGACACCACGCCCAGGTGCGGATGCCTCCACCGCAGCAGGGCCTCGACCCCGATCAGGGTCTGGCCCGCCAGCTGAACCTGGGACTGGTACAGCAGTTCAAGTTCGTTCTTCTCGACGGCCCGGCGCAAGTAGGTGATCAACTGAAATCGGTCGTAGGCGTGCCGACCCAGGACGGTTTCATACACCGCTATGTTCTGCTTATTGCTCTTGGCGTGATACATCGCCAGATCGGCGTTGCGTTGTAGGGTTTCGCTGTCACGACCACCTTCGGGCGTCAAACTGATTCCAATGGCGGCGGTGAGGTAGAGTTCCCGCTCTGCGACCAGAAAGGGAAGGGCGAAGCTGTCCAGGCAACGCTGCGCCACCTGCATCGCGTTCATTTGATTGGTGAACGGCAGAATGACTGTGAATTCATCGCCGCTCATTCTCGCCAGAAGGTCACCCTGTCGCACGCATGCCAGCAGGCGCTGGGCCAGACTGACCAGCACTTGATCGCCTGCCAGATGACCCAGCGAGTCGTTGACGCCCTTGAAGTCGTTGACATCGATGTACAACAGGGCCATCGGACTTTCGGCCTTGAGTGCCACTTGAATGACTTCTTGAAGGTGTTCCCCAAACAGCACTCGGTTGGCCAACCCGGTCAGGGCGTCGTGTTTGGACTGGTAGACAAGGTGCTGAGACAGGACGTGGTGTTCGATCGCCACGGCCGCGAGGCGACTGGCTTTGTTCAAATCCTGCAGCACCTGCTCTGGAAAGGCACCTGGACGCTGGCCGTACAGCGCCATCGTGCCGAGGACGATGTTGGCGCCGTCGATGATGGGAAGCGAAGCGCAGGCGCGTAAATTGTTGGTGATCAGCAGGTTGAGGTGGTCGGCGCAACTGGGATTCGTCGTCACGTCCTCGACGACCACCAGTTCGGCGTGCAAGGCGGCTGTCCCACAGATGCCTTCGCCCCCGCTGATGTCGAGGCCATCGATGGCCTGCCGAAACGCAGCCGGAAGGCTGGGAGCGGCACAGGTGTAGAGCCGCCCTTTGTCATTGAGGAGGATGGTGCAGGCATAGGTGGGCCACTGCCGTTCGAGCATCGCGGCGGTCTGCTGCAAAATGGCATTCAGGTCTTTTCCCTGGACTGTCATCTCCAGGATTTCGTTGCGGTCACTCTGGGCCTGCTCTTCCACTTTTTTGGCGTTGATGTTGTACGAATACACGGTGAGGCCAGCAGCGTAAGGATAGAACCGAATCTCGAACCATTCCCGTTGGACTTCGCCAAATATCTCTATGGACGCAGCTTGCTGTTCACGTACTGCCGCATGAAAGTGAGGAGACAATAGGGTCTCTAGCGGTTCTGGGAGGACAGTCCAGAGGCTCTGACCCTGCAGCGTTTCACTGGGTTGGCCCAGGAAAGCGGCCATCCGAGAGTTGACATACAGCAGGCGCCATTCGTTGTCCACCGAGAGGCAGGCTTCCTGAACGCTTTCCAGGATGTTCTGGATGAGTGTGGCGTTCGTCAGTGTCTGGTGTTGAGAGTTGTGCTGACCTGAACCCGGAAAACCTGTCCACGTGAGAATGCAGGGTCTGGCACACTTGGGGCATCCCCCCTGGAGGCCAGCCATGCGAGGAAAACGCTTCACCGAGGAACAGATCGCTTTCGCCCTGAAACAAGCCGAAACTGGTGTCTCCGTCCCGGACGTCTGCCGGAAGATGGGCGTCGCCGAGTCGACGTTTTACAACTGGAAGCGGAAGTTCAGTGGGCTGGGGGTCAGCGAGTTACGCCGGCTGAGACAGCTCGAAGAGGAACACCGCAAGCTGGGGCAGCTGGTGGCCGATCTGAGCCTGGACAAGGTCATGCTCCAGGACGTGATTCAAAAAAAGCTCTGAAGCCGGCCCAGCGGCGCGTGCTGGTCGATCACCTGCAGTCGGGCTACCCTGGCAGTGAACGGCGCGCATGCGCCGTTCTGAACGGGTGGCGCAACGTGTACCGGTATCGAGGAACACCTCGGCCAGAAGAGCAACTTCTCCTGAAAAGGATGACCGAGATCGGGCACACCCGAATTCGGTATGGGTACCGGCGGATTCACGTACTGATGGCTCGTGAGGGCTGGCACATCAACCACAAGCGTTTCTTTCGGCTGTACCAGCTGGCGGGCCTGAGGGGCGCGGATGAAGCGACCCCGACGCCATGTGAGTGCGGCACGTCGTGCCGCACAGCCACCACCACAACAGCCCAATGAAGTGTGGTCGATGGACTTCGTGTCAGATGCGCTCTTTAACGGGAAGCGGTTTCGGACGTTGACCCTCCTGGACGTGTTCACGCGGGAATGCCTGGCCATTCATGTGGACACGAACATGACAGGTGAGCGGGTCGTCGAGGTCGTACGAGAAGTCAGCCGGCACCTCGGGGTGCCGGCGCGGATCCAGGTCGACAACGGCAGCGAATTCATCAGCAAGGTGCTTGATCTCTGGGCCTACCAGAATGGCGTGACCTTAGATTTTTCTCGTCCTGGACTGCCTCAGGATAATGCGCACATTGAGTCGCTGGGCGGGAGTTTCCGCGATGAATGCCTGAATATCCACTGGTTTCTGTCGCTGGACGACGCAGCGGAGAAGATCGAAACCTGGAGGGGCGACTATAATGACCTCAGGCCGCACTCCTCGCTGGAAAATCTTGCGCCCAGCGCATATCGAGCCAGGATTGCCTCGACCCTTCGCCCGTCAGACCCGCCAACCTGACCTGGCCACAATTCTGGGATCGGCTCAGTGCAGTTCAGTGATGTTTTCATGGATGAGCATTAACAGGGGGGCATCGGTAAAGGGCGTGACACACAGTCGGAACCAGCGGTGTTCGTGGGTGGAATGGCAGGGATAGACCTGGAAATACTCTGCCATCTCGCCGGAAATGACTTTGCGTATGCCCTCCGCTGCCGCTTGTCCATCCGTTGATTGGCCTGTTTCACAGGCCTGCAGGTAATTGCTGCCCACTGCAGCGTGAGGGGGCAACAGGCCATTGTCGTGGTTAAACCGGTGCCAGGCTTGATTGACTTCAACGATCAAACCGCCATGGTCGAGCACAGCCAGAGCGGAAGGGACGGCGTCGAGTGCTGCGTGATGAAGCTGAAATGCCTGAGCGTGACTCATACGTTCCTTTGGCGCGCCAAGGAACGGAGACGCAGGGATCATCTTTCCTGGGCTCAACCTTACATCATGGACGACAGACGATCCTGCAAAATTCTTGATTTGAACGAAAAGTATGAAGGCATCCAGGAGCCGACTCCTCGCATTCTGACGACCAGTCAACAGTGGTGACCTGAACGAAAAGCCGACTCCTGTACGGGGTATCCGCGATGAAGGGCTTCACACTTCAGAGAATTTCGCGCCGAGTCCAAAGCGACTCAAGTGCCACCGGCTCGGTTATGGCACGTTGTTCGAGGAGGGTGACGCGGTGCTCAGTGATCAGAAGTTGTCAGGGTATCGATTCCCCCTCGCGGTCATCGGCTACGCCGTCTGGCTGTATCACCGGTTCACGCTGAGCTCCCGGAATGTCGAAGAACTGCTGCTGGAACGTGGGATCTGCGTGACCCGGGAAGCGATCCGCCCCTGGTGCATCACCTTCAGTGACCTGTTCGCCCAGGGCCTGCGCCACCGGGAACCCCGACGGGGTTCCCGGTGGCATCTCGACGTTTGGGCTTGTGGATGTCGGAGGCGTCAACCCCTGGTTGTGGCGAGCCGCCCTGGAGCATGGCGCTGTGCTGGACGTCTTCCTTCAGCGCCACCGTGACACAGAGGCGGCCAAGACCGTCTTCAGCCGGCTGGTGGGAGAGCATGGTGTTCCGCTCACGGTGCACACCGACACGCTCTGGAGGTACCGGGCAGCCCTTCGCACGCTTCCCGTGCTCCACAGCGTGGAGCACGTTGAGGTCGGGTCCACGGCGCACTGCAGTACCCTCGTAGAGCACTCCCATCGGCCCACACGCCGACAAGAGCGGCAGCGGGCAGGCGTCCTCATGGGCGTCCGTTCTGCCCAAGAAGCAGCGAGGATTCAGGTCACGACATCGAGCTCAGGGATGCCTTGACCTACACGCCAGAAGCACGAATCTGCACCACTCGGCCCGCTGTACCGTTCCCGCGCATCATCGTCGTCACCACCCACAACGGGCATTCGTGCTCTGGCGCGACGTCGTGAAGCAGGTGGCCTGAACTTCAGGCCACCTGCTTCACTGGGTCTCCTTCATTGCCCTGGCGGCAATAACTTGCCACAACCCTGGCCATGGAGGGCGAGCGGCAGTTTGCTGGCCTTCAGGACTTCCTGTGGTGCGTCCACGCCCTGACCGCTGAACGGCGGCTCTCCCGGTACATGTACCTGGCCCGCAAGCCAGACTGACCGGACTGAGGCAAAGTGCCTCGGTACGCCGGGGCATGGAGCGGACGAGAGGGGATCTCGTCCTCAGGCCGGCATCCGTGAGCGACTGAACCGGCGCTACGCTGCCACATGGGTAGGCGCGGATAATGCAGGGGCGCGGTCGCAGCTCCCCAGCGGCAGATCGGGCCTAGATGCCGGAAACGCGCCGCCGCACCTCGCGTCCGATTTCGGGAATGGCGCTGTCAGGAAAAGGCGAGACGCAGCTCACGTTGATCTCGCACAGGGTGTACTTGTCAGGATACCGCGAATACGGATCATCAATGAAGAAATCAGCGTCCCACAGCACGGGCAGCGCATCCGCTTCGACCCCGCAGCGCTGCATGAGCTGACCCACCCAGCGTTCTTCCATCAGCCGCTTCAAATCGCTGAACAGGCCACACTGCGCAGAATAGTAGTGGCGCCGGCTGGGCATCACGGGGACGGCGCCGCTCGGGTACAGGGCGATGATTTCCTGGTAGCCGAACCCGGCCACCCGGTCGCCGCACAGGTAGCAGCGCACCATGCCGTTGGTGATGTTGGCATTCCAGGCCTGGTTGATCAGCGGCTGACCCTGGGCGAACAGGTTCTCGAACCGGGCATAGAACGCCTCGGCGCTCAGATGTTCGACCTCCGCGCCACGGTGCGCGTGTAGCACCGACAGTCCGTCTTCTCCCGGCACCTGTGACACCTTGTAAATCCCGTTGCCACCGTCCCCGCGAAAGCGCTTGAGCACACGGCTGTGCGAGCCTGCGAAGGAATCCGCGAAGCGCGTGACGAAATCTGAGAAGTCGGGGTAGAGCTCCACGTCGGAACCCCAGTCCATCTCGCGGGTTTCGTACAGCACCCGCTTGGTTCCGATGCGCTGAATGGTATCGGGGTGGGTGCTCACCATGACCCCGGCCCGGCTCACCTCCAGCAACAGCGCATCGAGGACGCGGCGATCCTCGCCGTTTTCAAGTGGATTCACCCAGACCAGCAGGGCGTCGAGGTGCTGAAGCGGTGCCCGCAACGCCTCGGCGCGGGCGTTGTTGTAGACGATGGATTCGACCCGCAGCCCGTCAGCGCCAAGTGCTTCGGCCAGCGCCCGGTATTTCTCGTCGGTGAAGACGCTGCGGGCCAGGTCGTCCTGACCGGAGATCATCATCCCAATGGTGGGTGTCATCATACAGCCTCCTCTGTCCACCGCTCCACGCCGGTAGACGGGACGTCATCTGAGCAGCGGCGAACCTGTGAGTCGAATACGCCCAGTTCCCGAGGACAGCAGCCGTCGTTGTTCGAGTGATGGAGGACGTGCAGGCGCCCCTCTGGCCTGTTCCAAGAGCAAGGGCGATTGATCACGGCGCTGGGGTAAGGGTGCGTTTTCATCCCCCCTTACATCCTGTCGTATTCCGGTGGCGGGCAGTACATCTACGTGTGGAAGACGGATCCCAGCTGGTCGAACACGTGCCGCAAGCTGACGGTGACGCTGAAGGATGGCAGCAGTCAGGTCGCGTACTTCAAGTTCCGCTGAGGGTTGTGGCAAGTTGTTGGCTTCAAGACTGCAGAGAAGCGTCAGAAACGCAGGCGGCCTGAACTTCAGGCCGCTTCCTGTACCACTGTGCGCCAGATGTCGAACGCCTGTTTCTGCTGGTAAGGACGATGATGAGCGGGAACGGTGCAACTGGCCGGATGGTGCAGATTCGTGATGCGAGCGTGCAGGTTGAGGAACCCTTGTGCTCGTGGTCGTGACCTGAACCCGCATTGCTGACGCTCCTGTCGGCGTGTGGGACGATGGGACTGCTCAATCAGGTTGTTGCAACGGGCCGTGACAACCTGGACGTGCTCCACAGCGTGGAGCACAGGAAGCTCGCGAAGAGCGGCACCGTAACTCCACAGCTTGTCGGTGTGCACCGTGACGGGGACGCCATATTCACCCAGCAGCCGGACGAAGAAGGACTTGGCCGCTTCAGTGTCCCGGTGGCGCTGAAGGAACACGTCCAGCACTGCACCGTGTTCATCGACGGCTCGCCACAACCAGTGTGTAACGCCCCCGACGTCCATGTACATTTCGTCGAGATACCACCGGGAACCCCGTCGGGGTTCCCGGTGGCGCAGTCCCTGGGCAAACAGATCGCTGAACTTGATGCACCACGTGCGAATGGATCCGCGGGTGACGGCAATTCCTCGTTCCAGCAAGAGTTCTTCGACGTCCCGATAACTCAGCGTAAATCGGTGGTAGAGCCACACGGCATACCCGATGACCTCAAGCGGGAACCGGTAGCCGGGGAGCTTGTGACCACTCAACACCGCGCCAACCTACCAAACCAACTTGCCACAACCAGTGGTACCGTCCTGTTCTACCTGGACGGCTTGGCCAAGCTACCTGCCGTCTCCAGCCCAGTCATCGCGGTGCACCGGAACCATCAGCGTCAGGGCGCTGGTCTCCGGTCGACCGCTCTCACTCCTTTGCCGGTCAAGCAACATTGCCGGTTGTGGCCGTCCAAAGAGGTATCCCTGTCCCATATCGCATCCCAACGTGCGCAGGATTTCGGACTGTCCGGTCTCCTCGATGCCTTCGGCCACTACGGTCAGGCCCAACCCATGTGCCATGGTCACCATGGCTTGCACGAGTGTGACGTTGAGAGTGTCCATCGCCTTGACGAATGACCGATCCACTTTCAACACCTGAACCGGAAGCTGTTGCAGGTAGCTCAAACTCGAATATCCCGTGCCGAAATCGTCCAAGGCCACGCGGATGCCAAAGGCGCTGAGTTCTCGCAAGGTGGCCACTGAACGGGTCATGTCCGTGATCAATGCGCTCTCCGTCAGTTCAAGCACCAGTGCGTCCCCGGGGAGATCGCGTTCGGTGAGGATGGCCACGAGGCTAGCTACAAAGCCCTCACGCAGGAACTGCATGGCCGAGACGTTCACCGTAACGTAGATGGTCGGCCAGTCAGCGTTACGCCACGTTCTGATCTGTGCCAACGCGGTGTGCAAGACCCAGTCTCCCAAGGGGTCAATCAATCCGTGCGCTTCGGCCACCGGAATAAATTTTGCCGGCGGTACAGCACCAAGGACTGGAGACGTCCAGCGCAGGAGCGCCTCGTACCCGACCACGACTCCATCCACAAGTCGAACAATGGGCTGGTAATGAACCTCAAACTCACCCCGGGTGAGCGCCAGGCGGAGGTGGGTGTCCAGACGCACTTGCTCAACCGCCGTCAGGGTGTCCTGTTCGTCGTACCAGCACCACGTGGCCTTCCCGTGTCGTTTGGCCTGGTACATCGCGATATCCGCCTGTTTCAGGGCTATGTCAGCGTCGTGCGTCTCCGTGGGGCACACCGTGAGACCAATGCTCGCTGTCAGGAAAACCTCCTGTCCCTCAATCGTTACAGGGAGAGAAACGGCTTTCAGGATACGCTCAGCGACTCGTGTGGCCTCATCTGCGTGCCTCAGCCCCGTCAGAACCACCACGAATTCGTCTCCACCGACGCGGGCCAAGATATCCCCGACCCCGACTGTGCCAACCAGCCGGTGGGCCATCTCTTTAAGAACGTGGTCTCCGGCGGGGTGACCGAGGGAATCGTTGACGAGCTTCATCCGGTCAAGATCGAGGAATAGGACGGCGACAAGCTGTTCACGGTGGCTGGCCGTGCTAATTGACTCGGCTAGGTAGCGCTGGAGGTTGACCCGGTTGAACAGCCCCGTCAGGTGATCATGTTCTGCTTGATAAGCCAGGCAGCGGTGCAGGCGTGTATTGTCCACAAGGCCCAGCACTTGGCGGAGGAGGACGAGAAGGGTGACGATCGCCAGGGTGGGATTGATCTCAACCCCGTTCTTCAAGCTGGGGTCATGGAGCATGAAGAACACGGCATATACCACGACTATGGCCGCGTTGGGTAGCAAGAGATGCTCTGTGCCCGTGCGCACAGGCCCAGTCCGCGTCCTAGAGGCCTCATGCGTGGTACCCGCGCCCACCCGGCCCATAAAGGCAGCAATACCGAAGCACACTGCGCCCCACGACCACAGGGTGTCGAGGAGCTGTCCCAGTTCGTAGAGGTTTTTGCTGGTGCGGTAAGCGTAAAGGAGATCCGCCAAGAGGAAAAGCCCGAGACCCAGAGCCAGCATCCCCAGTTGACGAACCGTCAGGTGCCGGGGTCGCCAGAGCATCAAGCTGAGCAGCAGCGCGCACAGGGCCAGATCCGTGATCGGATAAGCGAGCGCAATCGACAGTGCGAACGCCTGTCCCTGGTAGGCTTCGGCCGTCGCCCGGACATCGAGTACCCACAGCAAGTCCCCGCACGCCAGCACGACGATCATGATGTCAAGCAGGAAACTGGCGTTCTGCAGCCTGCCGTGAATCAAGCGTGGGAAGTGCGCGATTCCCAACACGAAGCAGGGAATCAGGGCCAGATACCCCACGTCAGCCAGGGATGGGAACGGATTGGTCTTCGTCGCGATGTACAGGCAGGTGTACACCATCTGTCCAAGACCCCAACTGAAAATCCCAAGAGCCAGCCACCCCCAGGCCCGGCGTTCGGGGCCCGTATGCCGCCGTGCGGTCTGCAGAGTGAGCGCAGCACTAAGTGCGTAAATGGGGAAATAGATGAGGTTGCCAAGATAGGGGCGTAGAGACTCCGGGCCAGCGCCGGTCATCACCCACATTAGATGGAGGGTGGCGCACCCGATGAGGAGCAGAAGCAAGGAGTGCTGGCGCAGAAGAGGTTTCATGAATGCCACGCTCAGCATGACAGGGGTGCTCTCACCGCTGCCTTACGCCTAACGGATTGTGGCAAGTTGTCTGCTCCAAAAAAGCAGCAGAGCGTCACAAAGGTAAGCGGCATGAAGTTCACACCGCGTGCTGCACGGTCTCGTGCCAGATCTTGAACGCAGCTAGAACCCATTTGGGATCTGCGGGTGACCCGATTTGGCGTAGATGGAGATAAGCCTCGAACACAGGCGCCATCATGACCAACCGCAGAATTCATACCGGTGAGTTCAAGCGAAATGTTCTACAACTCGGTTGTGTTGCCTTAATCAGGCCCGGGTAGTGTGACCCGCTGTGACTGATCCAACCCCTTACCGCCACCGATTCCCGATGACCATCATCCAGCACGCCGTCTGGCTGTACCACCGTTTCCCGTTGAGGTATCGAGACGTTCAGGAATTGCTCCACCAGCGCGGCATCGAGGTCAGTCACGAGACGCTGCGCGAATGGTGCATCACGTTCAGCGACCTGTTCGCAGATGACCTGCGCCAGCGGGAACCCCGACGGGGTTCCCGCTGGCTGATGGACGAGGTCTGTACGACGGTCAATGGCGTTCGACACTGGCTGTGGAGAGCGGTCGACGAACACGGCTTCGTGCTCGACATCTTGCTGCAGCGTCACCGCGATACCAAGGCGGCACAGACCTTCCTGACGCGCCTTCTGAGTGAATACGATGTGCCAGAGGTCATTCATACCGATAAGCTCTGGAGGTACGGCGCTGCCCTGCGGGAACGTCCTGTGCTCCACACTGTGGAGCATGTCCAGGTTGTCTCCACGGCGCGCTGCAACAATGTGATTGAGCAATCACACCGATCCACACGGCGTCATGAACGGCAACAACAGGGGTTCAAGCGACGAAAACGAGTGCAGGAATTCCTCTGCCTACACGCCAGCATCGAGAACCTCCACCACCACACACGAGCGAGCGTGCCCGCCTCCATCAGACGAAATAACCAAAAACAAGCGTTCCAGACGTGGTCAGCGGTCACGGCAGGGGTGGCCTGAATCTCAGGCCACCCCTGCCCTCACCATGGCGTGATGCCAGTTAAGGCAACACAACCGTCAACACGACCATCGAGCGGCAGCGCGACCAGCACTTGACCCTCGTCGTCCGCCTTTGGATCAGGACGGACGATCAACAGGTCACAATCGCCGAGAAACATGCCGACGACGAGGTCCCCTGCACGGGCGTCATCGTACCGCGCGAGTTGGTAAGCGTCTGTGGCGTGCCGCGCAGCGCAAGGATCGTGGATGACCAAGCCCCACTGACCGTACTGCATGTCTTCAAAGAGTCGAGCACTGGCTGCCAGAAGCCAGAAGTTATGCAGAGCAGCAGGGACGTGGTGTATCACGGCAAGATCGCTCGCGTCGCTTGGTGCAGTCAACGTGTGTCGAAGTGGCAGCGGCGTTTCACCGGCCGACAGTCCAGGAACGGGATCAAGAGATTGCAGGGCGTTGAGGACTTGTGTGATTGAGCGAGCCACGTCGTGATGGTAGTGCGCGCGACGTGCTATGCACGTTTTGTGCCGCGCACTAATACGTGCCATGCGACGCGGGGTGAAGGCCCGTCTCACCCCGATGTGTACAGTGGGTCATGACGATCCTTCCACGGACGGATCCCAGCCGTGTGGCCCCCCCGCCACTGGTCGGACGGGCGCACGAGCTCGCGGTAGCACGAGAACTCCTGACCCGCCCAGATCTTCGGATGGTCAGTCTCCGCGGCCCCGGCGGCGTGGGCAAGACCAGCCTGGCCCAGGCCCTGCTGGCGGAGATTTTCCCCACCTTCGACCTCGGCGGGTGCTTCGTGAACCTGTCTATCCGGCGTGGCGAGGGCCAGATCCTGCCGGCCATCGTGCAGGCCCTCCACCTGCCGGCCTCACCAGACCCAGCCCTGGATCAGCTCGCGGCCGCCATCGGACACCACTCGATCCTGCTGGTGCTCGATAACCTCGAACACCTGCCGAGCCCCGAGTCAGACCTCGCCGCCCTGACAGAACGCCTGCCTGGCGCGCGGTTCCTAATCACGAGTCGGCGTGTACTCCACTTGCGCGGCGTGCAGGAACTGCCCCTAGGCCCGCTCGCCGTGCCCAGGGAAGTCGCCGGCGCCGCCGACAGTCCCGCGGTTCAATTGTTCGTGGAGCGCGCGCAGGCGGTCGATCCCGACTTTACCTTGACCCCCGAGAACGCCCCGGTGCTCAGCGCCATCTGCAGGGTGCTGGAGGGTCTGCCACTGGCGCTGGAACTGGCCGCTGCACGCTTGCGCGCCGTGGATCCGAATGGCCTCCTGGGCTGGCTGAACGCTCCCCTCGAAGTGTTGACAGACGGCCCCGTCGATGACCCGCCCCGCCGGCAGTCCCTGCGGAGTGCCGTGCGCTGGAGTGCCGACCTGCTGACCCCGGTCGAGCGCGAGGTGTTCCTGGCCTGTGGGGCGTTCCTGGGTGGATTTACCCTCGAGGCCCTCGAGGCGGTGGCTGGCATTGACGAAACCCGGGCCGTGTTGATCGCGCTGGTCGATCACAGCCTGGTGCAGCGCGCGGTCGGGCCGGAGCCCCGCTGGCGGCTGCTGGAACCCGTGCGGGAGTTCGCCGTCGAGGAGGCACACGCCTCGGGTCAATTTGAACGGCTGGCTGACAGACATGCCCACTACTACCTGGCCCTGGCCGAGCGGCTCACCTTGACCACCACTGGTCTGACGCCGCACGCTGTGGCGCACCTGCAGGCAGATGATGCAAATCTGCACGCCGCGCTGGAACACGTCATCACCTCTGGTGCGACTGAGGAGGCGCAGCGCTTCGTCCAGGCCCTCAGCAACCATTGGGCGGGCCAGGGAGGTCTGTCCAGTGCCGTGACCCTCTGCCGTCGGGTACTGGCCTTGCCAGGCGAGGGCCACACGGCGCGGAGAGCTGAAGTACTCCAGCTCTCCGCGTGGCTGGCGATCCGCGACCACCAGTTCGGCCCGGCGGAGACCTGGGCTCGGGAAGGTCTCTGCACGTGGCAGGCCCTCGGGGATACAGCTGGGGAAGCCTCCGCCCTCGCCACGCTCGCCGATATGCTCGCCAGTCAGGGACAGACCGCTGAAGGCGTCCGGTACTTCCTGCAGGCCCTGACCCTGGCCCAGGTGCACAACGACCTGAACCTGGAGGCCCAGACGCGTCACAACGTGGCCGTCTCGCTCGGCCAGATCGGTGAGTACGCCGCCGCCCTAGAACACCTCGATCGGGCCTTGGAGATCAACACGGCCCTGGAGCAACCGCTCGGTCAGGCCTACACCAGTGCCCTCAGCGCGCGGCTGCACGCCCTGAACGGTGACCTGGAGGCTGGCCGGATCCGCCTGCAGCGCAGCTGGCAGGTGGGCCGGGAGTTAAATGACCGCTTCTTTGACGTCCGCTTGTTGTATATCGCGGCCCTGCTCTCCCAGCGGCGGGGCCACCTGATCCTGTCAGTGCGGCTGGCGGCAGCCAGTGTTGCCCTCCAGCGGCGCTCCGATGTTCGAATGCCGACACCCTATGAACGCGAACGCACGACCCTGATGGCCGACCTGCGCGCCGCAATCTCTGAATCCGAGTTCACGGCGGCGTGGGAGGCAGGGACACACGCCGGCCCCGAAACCGTCGCTGCCGATCTCGACGACGCCATGCAGGCGGCGGTGCCCAGCGCGCTGCCGACGCATCACCTGACTCCCCGTGAACTGGAGGTACTGATTAGGGTGAGCGAGGGGAGCAGCGACAAAAAGATCGCGCAGGTACTGGGCATCAGTCCGGGTACCGTGGGGAAGCATGTGGCCAGCCTGCTTGGCAAACTGGAGCTGCACAACCGCGTGGAACTCACCCGCTGGGCCGTCGATCATCACGTGACCCCCTGATTCTCCCCATGCGGGGCCGCACCGCCCCCCGCATGCTCCCGATGCGCCGTAGGGAATGTGCCACCTAGCGTACAGACACCGGTCTGAACCACAGCGATGCCCGCTGGGACACGGATCGCAAGGGGGAACGACGATGCATGGACGGTACGGACGGAGCGTGCTGATGGGTGTGGTGCTTGTCCTAAGCCTGGGGAGGCCCACGCTCGCCGGGCGGATGGTACTCGAACCAGGCGTCAGTGAGGCCCGATCAACGGCCTCATCGGCAATGACTGACGTTCTGGTGGCACCAGGAGCCTGGGCCCGGCTGGACATGGCGCTCGGTGAACACCGCGTTGAGCTCATCAGCGGTGAGATCAGCGTGGTGTTCACCAGAGATCGCCGCACCATGTCCGCGGGTGAAACACAGGTGATTCCTGCAGGTATTGCTTTCGGCCTGCTCAATACCGTGGGCGAGCCAACACACCTCAGGATCTCGGTGGTGGCCGCGCAGCTAGCGGGGGCAGGGGTGACGAGGTGAGCTGCGGGAGAGGACGAAGCTATGCCGCCGATCTGGAGGATCATATGAAACGCTGCTGCACCGCTCCCACCCTCCTCACCACCACGATGCTGCTGACCCTAACGCTGCCCGGCAGCGGGCACGCTGGGGGCGGATCGGGGCCTCGCACCTACACGAACCCACTCGACGTCAGCGGCCCGCAAGAGGTCGTTAGCTGCCCCGACCCGTCCATCCTCGGTTCGCGTATCCCTGGCGACACCCACTGGTACGCCTACTGCACGAGTGATCCTCACAGCGACGCCGAAAACAACGGCATTGGAAATTACCCCATTCACCCCATCACGATGTTACGCAGTGCCGACCTCACCCACTGGGAATTGATAGGGGACGCGCTTCCTGACAAGCTGAAGTGGGCGTCAGACCAGGCGTTCCTCTGGGCGCCAGAGATCGTCGCCTGGCCGGACGGCACGTACCACCTCTACTACGCCGTGTCCCAGACGCTGAGCGGTGGCTCGGCCATTGGAGTCGCCGTGAGCGCCAGCCCGACTGGCCCCTGGGTCGATAGCGGTCGCCCGGTCGTGGAGCCTCAGGGAGAATTAGCGGTGCTGGATCCGGCGGTAGTCGCAGGCAGCAGCGGGCGGCACTCCCTGTATTTCGGCTCCTTCCGGAGCGGAATAGCCGTCCGCGAGTTGTCCCCCGACGGCCTACGCAGTGATCCCAAGACCCAGATCCGGGTGGCCGCCCCCTCCGGCCCAACCGGATTCGGGGGCCCAGAGGTCGTGAGGCACGGGAACTACTACTACCTCTTCGGGGCGAGCAGTCCCTGCTGCGCCGGGCCCATGACTGGAAACGGCGTCTTTGTCGGCCGCTCCACCTCACCGACCGGCCCCTTCCTCGACAGGACGGGACGGGATCTGAACGCCACTTGGGCAGGGGGCACACCAGTCGTACTGAACAACGGTGGCCGCTGGGTCGGCCCCGGGATGGGGAGCGTCTTCAGTGACGCTGCCGGGCGCGACTGGTTGCTCTACCACGCCATCGACCAGCGCGAGCCGTACTTTGAGCAGCAGACACAGATCAGCAAGCGGCACCTGATGCTCGACCCCGTGGACTGGGTCGGCGGGTGGCCGACCGTGCGGAACGGGCATGGCCCCTCGGACGGCCCGCAGCCAGCTCCAGTGGTCAGGCCGGGAGATCTCGAGACCCAGGCTTCTGCCCCTCTGCGGCCTGACCGGCCAGGTGCCGCCATCTCCGCGCGCTCGGATGAATTCTCAGGAACCCGCCTTGGCCCGCAGTGGCGGTGGGTGCGCCCACCCGCGCCAGCCGGCTTCAGCGTGGCCGGAGGGGCATTTAGCCTTACGAGTACGCCGGGTGACCTCATGGATGGGACGGCGCCTGCCCTGCTGGAGACTGCACCCACAGGCGACTACGTGGTTGAGACGCGGCTGAATTTTCCGCTTCCTGAAGGCGCCGCTCCGGACGGAGTCGAGGCTGGCCTGGTGGTGTACTGGGATGACCATAATTTCGTGCGGCTGACCGTCGGCGCCCTGGGCACGGTACGTGTGGCGGCATTCTACAAGGCGACCACAGCTGGAACAGACCGGGGGTTCCCGTCTATCAGCTATGGGCTGGCCGGTTCCGCCTCTCCCACCACGTGGTTGCGCATCGTGAAGCGGACGGTAAAGGGCGAGGGGCAGTACACGGCTTACGTGAGCACGGATAGCCGGAACTGGGAGCGGGGCGGTACGTGGACGCTCGACCCGGGTGGAAAGGCGAGGGTCGGGCTGGTCGCACTCTCCGGCGCCGGGTACCCGGCCCATTTCGCTTACCTGCGCGTGTCCCAGCTCTCCCCCTGATGGAGAAGTGGCCTGACCGTCATGGTTGAGGAGGTCATGATGCTTTCCATCGATCAAGTGTCGACCCTTCAGCAGCGTGTGGCCGCGATCGAGCTCTTCCGCGAGTACCTGAACTGGAATAAGGACGAGCTCTTTCGCCACTACGGCATTGAATGGGACCTTCACGCCACGCTGGAGCATGACCGCGAGACCATCGAGCAGTTCATGCGGCCTACCGGTCGTTTACTCCTGGCGTCCGTGAAGGGACAACCCGTCGGCGTGCTGTCGATGAAAGTGCATGCCGATGGGACGGCCGAGTTGAAGCGAATGTATGTGCGGCCGTCGTGGCGCCGCAACGGCATCGGGGAAGCGCTGGTGGCCCGGATCATCGACGAAGCCCGGCGGGACGGTCGTCATCTGATCCGCCTCGACAGTGCTGGGTACATGCACGAAGCCCACCGGATGTACCGGCGGCTGGGCTTTCACGACACGGAGCCGTATGCAGAGAGCGAGATCCCGGAAGAACTACGGGAGCACTGGGTCTTCATGGCGTTGTCGATGGAGACGAACGGAGATGACGAGAACGCTCGATAGGGATGGATCCTGCTCGTGTCCGTTCATCCTAGGTACGGAGAAATCGTTAGATCGGGTCATGAGAACCCGGATCCTGGAGGGCACATGGACAGACTGCACGTTTAGTGGATCGTACTGCTGGTATGCCTCGGTTCCACGGATGCAGTTGGCATCAAGGGCACGCTCACGGGCACGGTTGTGGATTGGCCGGCCGGTACGGGCGGCACCGTGCAGCTTCTGATGGACTGGCTGGATGACCAATCCGTCATTCAGGTTGGCACCCGACTGGACACGACGGGCAAGTTCAGCGTCACGCTGCCGGATCTGAGGGCCAGCGGCCTGAGTGCCACGCTGCCGAAGATCTCCGGACGGTTATGGCAAGTTGTTGGGGTAGGGTAACGCGGTGCTGAGCGGTCAAAAGCTTCGTGGCTACCGGTTCCCCCTCGCGGTCATCGGCTACGCCGTCTGGCTGTATCACCGGTTCACGCTGAGCTCCCGGAATGTCGAAGAACTGCTGCTGGAACGTGGGATCTGCGTGACCTGGGAAGCGATCCGCCCCTGGTGCATCACCTTCAGTGACCTGTTCGCCCAGGGCCTGCGCCACCGGGAACCCCGACGGGGTTCCCGGTGGCATCTCGACGTTTGGGCTTGTGGATGTCGGAGGCGTCAACCCCTGGTTGTGGCGAGCCGCCCTGGA
Source organism: Deinococcus sp. KSM4-11 (assembly GCF_004801415.1). NCBI lineage: Bacteria > Thermotogati > Deinococcota > Deinococci > Deinococcales > Deinococcaceae > Deinococcus > Deinococcus sp. KSM4-11. The sequence goes on from NZ_SSNX01000006.1 coordinate 42,696, forward strand.
GCATGGCGCTGTGCTGGACGTCTTCCTTCAGCGCCACCGTGACACAGAGGCGGCCAAGACCGTCTTCAGCCGGCTGGTGGGAGAGCATGGTGTTCCGCTCACGGTGCACACCGACACGCTCTGGAGGTACCGGGCAGCCCTTCGCACGCTTCCCGTGCTCCACAGCGTGGAGCACGTTGAGGTCGGGTCCACGGCGCACTGCAGTACCCTCGTAGAGCACTCCCATCGGCCCACACGCCGACAAGAGCGGCAGCGGGCAGGCGTCCTCATGGGCGTCCATTCTGCCCAAGAAGCAGCGAGGATTCAGGTCACGACATCGAGCTCAGGGATGCCTTGACCTACACGCCAGAAGCACGAATCTGCACCACTCGGCCCGCTGTACCGTTCCCGCGCATCATCGTCGTCACCACCCACAACGGGCATTCGTGCTCTGGCGCGACGTCGTGAAGCAGGTGGCCTGAACTTCAGGCCACCTGCTTCACTGGGTCTCCTTCATTGCCCTGGCGCCAACAACTTGCCACAACCTGGGCGAGCACACCCCTGGTTCGGTACCCGGCCGGTGCGAAGGATCCGGAGCAGATCCCAATGCAGGGTGCGGGAGGTGGTTCCTTCCGGGTGATTACCTGGTCAGACCCGTCATGCTGGAGGCCATGGCGAGCACGTGATGACGGGTCAGGGCGCGCGGCCACCCGTGACGAACAGGTCGAGATGCACTCCGGACAGGTGCTGACGGAGGTACGTCAGCAGCACCCAGATGAACAGCACCACACTTCCCATTTCCAGGGACTCCTCGAGGGTGACCAGGATGGGCATGGCCACGCTGTAGAACTGGCCAGAGAACTCCAGCATCCCCTCGATGACTTCCAGCCCCATCGCACCCAGAACGTACAGCGCGCCCGCCAGCATCATCCCGCCGGCCGTGCGCCGCGGCAGATGCCGCAGGAACGGGACGAACAGCACAATCACCGCCACCACCACCACCGCGTACGGCAGCACCCAGGCGTAATGCAACACGGCAGAATCACCCACGATCTTGCGCACGCCCATGGTGGCCCGGTCATGCACCTGTGCGACCTCGTCAATAGACAGGTACACGAACACTGCGCTGACCGTCATCCACAGCCGCTGGAAGTGGTCGCGCTGCTGCCGTTTGGCCAGCGCGATCACGAAGGCCAGGAGCGCCGCTGTCCCCAGCAGGAAACTGGAGAACATCGTGGGGATATTGGCTTCACTGCCGAGGGCGAACATGGGGACGATCAGGTCACGGAACGGGAAGTCAGTCTTGATGCCGGACGCGATGCGGCTGACGATGCCCAGAGCGATCACGACGAGTGTCCCGATGATCAGTGCGCGGATTGAGGCGGTGATGTTGAGCGGCACGGGCAGAGCCGACACGTCGCTGGCGGGGCGTGCTGTGCCGATGGTGTGGGGGGAGGGTAGGGATGGCGTGGTGGTCGGGGGGATGGGCTGGGTGGTCATGTGTGGGTGTCTCCCTGTGGTACGCGTCAGGCCGGGATCGGCGGTGGGCCACCCGGCAAGCCTGACACGGAGCTGACATACGGAGGATAGGTGAGCCTGCGGTACCACACCACCCCAACTGGGTGACTGGATGGTCATCGGTGAGCGCCGCCCTCACGCGGCTACATGCACTCCAGCCCGTGGTGAGCGAAGGGCAGTGTTGGCTTGGTGGGAAGTCGCTCTACCGTCACCAGCTCCAGCTGTGGGAACGCGGCCGGGTCTCCAGCGGGGAAGACTTCTGGACGCTGCTCGGGTCTGAGGGAGCGGCACGTGCAGCACAGCAGTCTGAGCGGTTGTGTTGCCTTAACTGATCTCACGGCAGACTGAGGGCAGGGGTAGTCTGAGTCTCGAACCACCCCTGCCGCGACCGTTAGCCACGTCTGGAACGCTTGATTTTGGTTGCTTCTTCGGATCGTTGCGGGAACGCTGGCCCGGGCATGACGGTGGAGGTTGGTGATCCGGGCATGCAAGCGCAGGAATTCCTGCGCTCGTTTTCTCCTTTTGAAGCCCTGCTGGCTTCACTCATGACGTCGTGTAGAGCGATGTTCTTGCTCGATGACGTTGTTGCACCGGGCCGTGGAGATCACCTGCTGGTGGTCGACGTCAGCCAAGCTCGGGACCTCCCGGATCGCGGCTCCGTAACTCCTGAGCTGATCCGTATGAATGACCTCTGGGACGTCGTACTCAACCAGTAGCCGGGTCAGAAAGGTCTTCGCAGCTTCTGTGTCCCGATGTTGCTGAAGGAGGGTTGTGGCAAGTTGTCGCCTTCAGGGAGGCCAAGAAACGTTAAGGACGCAGGCGGCCTGACCTTCAGGCCGCCTGGTGCACCACTTCGCGCCAGAGATGGAACGCCTGTTTCTGGTGCTGACGACGGTGATGAGCGGGAACGGTGCAGCGGGCCGGGTGGTGGAGATTCGTGATGCGGGCGTGCAGGTCAAGGAATCCTTGAGCTCGATGTCGTGATCTGAAACCGCGCTGCTGGCGCTCTTGTCGGCGTGTGGGCCGATGGGAGTGCTCTACGAGGTGATTGCAGCGCGCCGTCGACACGACCTGGACGTGCTCCACGGCGTGGAGCACGGGAAGTTTGCGCGGGGCCGCACCATACCTCCACAGCTTGTCGGTGTGCAGGGAGACAGGGACGCCGTGCTGGCCCAGCAGCCTGCTGAAGAAGGCTGTGGCCGCCTCCGTGTCCGGTGACGCTGCAAGAACACGTCCAGGACAATGCCGTGCGCATCGACGGCTCGCCATAGCCAGTGTGTGACCCCACCGACCTCCACACGCCTAAACGTCGAGATGCCACCGTGAACCCCGCCGGGGTTCGCGGTGGCGCAGTCCCTGGGCAAACAGATCACTGAACTTGATGCACCACGTGCGAATGGATTCGCGGGTGACGGCAATGCCGCGCTCCAGTAAGAGTTCCTCGACGTCCCGATAGCTCAACGTGAATCGGTGGTCAAGCCAGATGGCGTACCCGATGACCTCAAGCGGGAACCGGTAGCCGGGAAGCTTCTGCCTGCTCAACACCGTGCCAACCTACCAAAACAACTTGCCACAACCCTGACCTTCTGATGGGCACAGCGCTTGTGGTCGCTGAAATGTCGTCGTGCCCATCGGTGAAGCGTTCGGATCACCTGACGACGGCCTAAACTGTGGTGGAGCCGGTATCTGCACATACCGGCTCCATTTTTGTCGTCTCAGAGGACATCAGCGCGGAATCGTCGGAGGCCTAAACGACGTGCTATCGATTGAACTTGGCCGCACACCAAGCCCAAGGAAAGTGCGGTCTTCGCGCGAATGTCGTCCTGGAATCACGCCTGACGTTTAAGGAGTGGGCGGCGGTCTCCCGCGGTGCCGGCCGCCCTGAACTCACTGGGCGTCAGGCCAGCCACCTTCTGGAACTGGCGGGCAAACGCGCTGTGGTCGGCGTACCCGCACGCGGTAGCAATCTCGCCGACATCCAAGTTCGTGGTGAGCAGGAGGGTGGACGCACCGCCCATACGCGTCTTCATGAGCAGTTGTTTGGGCGTCAGGCCGAACAGGCGCTGGATGGTGCGGGAGAACTGATCCTCGGAAAGGCCGGCGCTGGTGGCCAGGGTGCGCACGCGCAGGGGCTCAGCATACCGCTGCTGGATTGTATCCAACGCCTCAGCCAGGCGGGGGTACCGGGCGCCCGGATCGCGAGTCACCGGGAGCACCTGTGAGATCCCGCACAGGCCGATCACAGAACCACACGGGCCTAGAAGGGGGAGCTTCGTGGTCAGGCACCAGCCCGTCTGTCCCCCGGGGCGCAGGTACAGTTCCAGCTGTCCGGTGAGGGCCACGCCGGTGCGAATGACCTGCTCATCCTGCGCCGTGTAGTACGGCCGTCCGAAGACCTGCGTGGCCGTCTGTCCGAGGACGTCACGTTTGTCCCGGCGTCCGCTGAGGCGCAGCAGGGTACTGTTCACGCTTACGTACCGCAGGGCCGTGTCCTTGACGTAAAACATGGTGTCTGCCGCGTGGTCGAGCAACGCTTCCACCAGCGCAATTGGCAGCCCATCGGGGAGCCTCGTCATCCTGAGAGCGTACCGCCGGGCTCCAGCGTTATGCCGAAATCCGCATCACGTCAGGGTGAATGCTCAAGACTTCAGCGACGCAACTCCCGAGAATTAGGGCTGTTTCGCCACCTCAAGGAGATACCAGTGAGCCAGCCTGCTGTGAGTGCCGCCCTCGCCTCGTTCGCCGCGCATCCCCCCGAAGTTCCCCAGACCGCCCTGGAGGACACCCAGCGCAGCATTCTGGACGGCCTCGGCTGCCTGCTGGCCGGATCGGTCACGCCCCAGGCGCGCATGGTTCAGCAGGTGGTGCACAGTCTGGGCCACAGTGACGAGGCGACCGTCTTCAGTGCAGGCCGGGCGAGCGCTGCCGGCGCCGCACTCGCCAACGGCGTGGCGACCCACACGCTGGAACTGGACGACATCCACAAGGGCTCGACCATTCACGCGGCGGCCCCGGTCATCCCGGCGGCGCTCGCCGTGGCCGAGCGTGAGCGGGCGAGCGGCGCGGCCTTCATCCGGGCCGTGGCCCTGGGGTACGAGGCGGCCCTGCGGGTCGGGGAGGCTGTCAATCCCAGCCACTACCGCTACTGGCACCCCACCGGCACGGCCGCCACCTTTGGTGCGGCGGTGGCGGCCGGCGCCCTGCTGGGTCTGGACGAGCGTCAGATGCTCGACGCGTTGGGCAGCGCGGGCACACAGGCGGCGGGGCTGTGGGAATTCAATGCCAGCGGGGCCATGAGCAAGACCCTGCATCCCGGCAAGGCCGCCATGAACGGCGTTCTGTCTGCCGACCTGGCCCGTCTGGGATTCTCGGGCGCGCCCGCCATCCTCGAGGGATCACGCGGGTTCTTCCAGGCCACCGCTGCCGAGAGTGACCCCAGTCGCGTGACCGACCGGTTGGGTGAGGTGTGGAAGGTCAGCGAGAACGGATACAAGCTGTACTCCTGCTGCGGACACACCCATACAGCCATCGACGCCGCCCTGGACTTACGTGCCTCGCGCCACTGGGACGCGGGCCAGGTGCTCGCGACCATCCGGGAGATCCGCCTGGAGACGTACGGGCCAGGCTGGGCCATCGTGAGCGAGCCGAATCCCACCACCCCGTACCAGGCGAAATTCAGTCTGGCCTACGTGGTCTGCGTCGCCCTGCTGGAAGGAGCGGTGGGGCTGGAGCAGTTCGCCCCCGAGCGCTTCGGCCCGGCGGGCGTCCTGGAGCCCGGCGCGGCAGCGCTGTTGAAACGCGTTCAGACCACTGTCTCGTCCGAATTGACGGCGCGGTATCCGGCCGCGTGGCCCAACCGCCTGGAGGTGGAACTCACCAGTGGCGAGGTGCTCCGCGTGGGCGGGGACTTTCCTCGGGGGAACGCGGAGAACCCGGTGAGCACCGAGCTGTTGGAGGCGAAATTTCTGAACCTGGTCGGTGCCCAGGTGAGCAGTGGCGCCGCCGAGTCCGCTCTGGAGCTGATCCGGCAGCTGGACGCCATTCCTGACATGAGGGTCGCCTGCCTGGCGCTGAACGACCTGATCTCGACTGAGAACCATCGCGAGGAGCGGGCATGAGTGAACCGGTATCCAGTTTCCAGAACGCGGGTGGCCGCTGGTCTGCGGGCGTTTATCAGGCCCTGAAAGCAGGTGGCATCGAGCTGGTGCCGTTCGTTCCAGACGGTGGGTTGCGCGGCCTGATTGAGCACTGTCAGGCCGACCCGGACATGCAGGCCATCACGCTCAGCACAGAAGAAGAGGGAATTGCCCTGGCAGCGGGAGCCTGGCTGGGCGGCAAGCGCAGCGTCATGCTCATGCAGTCGAGCGGCGTGGGCAACACGGTCAACATGCTCTCGCTGCTGAAGACCGGGCAGTTCCCGCTGTTGATGCTGGTGACCATGCGAGGCGAATGGGGGGAGTTCAACCCCTGGCAGGTGCCGATGGGGCAGGCCACGCCGAAAGTCCTGGAGGCCATGGGCGTCCTGGTTCAGCGCTGCACCGAACCGGACGAGCTTCCCGGCACCGTAGAGGCTGCGCTGCGGCTGGCGTACAGCACCTACAGTCCGGTGGCCGTGCTGATTTCACAGCAGCTGCTGGGTTCCAAGGCCTTTGGAGTTCAGCCATGAGCGCCCTGCAGCGGCGGGAGGTGATGGGACAGCTTCTGCGGGAGCGGGGAGACCTGCTGGTCGTCACGGGCCTGGGAGCCTCAGCGTGGGATCTGGCGTCCATCTCGGACAGCGCGCTGGATTTCCCGCTGTGGGGGGCCATGGGAGGCGCGGCGGCCTTTGGACTCGGGCTGGCCCTGGCGCAGCTCCATCGCCGCGTGGTCGTGTTCACCGGTGACGGTGAGATGCTCATGGCCCTCGGCTCGTTATCCACGATTGCGGCGGTGCACCCGGCGAACCTGAGCCTCGTGGTGCTGGACAACGAGCGGTACGGAGAGACGGGATCCCAGCGTACCCATACCGCGGCCGGCGTTGACCTGGCGGGTGTGGCCCTGGCCTGCGGGTTTCCGAAGGCCGTCATCGTCCGCGGGATGGAACAGGTGGATGACCTGCGCACGGATCTCCACGAACACCATGGCCCTCTGTGTGCGGTGGTGAAGGTGGCTCTCACCCCGGATCCCATGACGCTGCCGCCCAGGGACGCCACCTATCTGAAGAACCGTATGCGGACGGCCCTGCTGGGAGCCAGGGCCGTGCTGGAATGAGCCGCCTGGTAGATCTCAACGCCGATGTGGGCGAATCCTTCGGGGCGTGGTCGCTGGGCGATGACGCGCGGCTGGTGGCGCTGCTGACCAGCGTGAACGTGGCCTGCGGCTTCCACGCGGGCGATCCACTGACCATCCAGCGCACGCTTGGACTGGCGCGCGACCACGACCTGGGGATCGGGGCGCACCCGGGCTTCCCGGATCTGCAGGGGTTCGGGCGACGGGTTCTGGAGGCCACGCCCGAACAGGTGTACGCGGACGTGCTCTACCAGATATCGGCTGTGTCCGGCATGGCGCGGACGGCAGGGGTGGCACTCCGACACGTGAAGGCCCACGGGGCGCTCTCCACCCGTGCCTGGACGCACGCCCCAACCGCCGTGGCGATCGCCCAGGCCGTCCGGGATTACGACCGCGCGCTCCCACTGGTCGTGCTTCCCGCCACACTGCTCGAAACCGAGGCGCGCGCCCTGGGCGTCCCAGTGGTTCTGGAGACCTTTCCCGAACGGGCGTACCTGCGCGACGGCCGCCTCGCGCCGCGCGCGCTGGCAGGATCCAGTATCCATGACCCGCACGAAGCGGCCCGACGCGCCGTGATGCTCGTCACCGAGGGGCGCATCGAGGCCATCGACGGCGGCTATTTCGAGTGCCGCACCGACACCCTGTGCATCCATGGGGACAACCCGAACGCCGTGGAGATCGCCCGCGCCGTCCGGGCCGCCCTGGAGGCCAGCGGCGTCACGATCGCGCCTTTCAGCGTCCCGGAGACCGCATGACCCTGAACAGTTTTCCTGAACTGCGCGAGCCGGTACGTGACCTGTGTGCCCGATTCGACACCGCCTACTGGCTGGCTGCCGAGAAGGCCGGCTACCCCGACGCCTTCGTCAAGGCTTTGACGGAGGCCGGATGGCTCGCGGCACTCATCCCCGAGGAGTACGGCGGCGCGGGCCTGGGACTGACCGAGGCGAGCGTCATCCTGGAGGAAATCAACCACTCGGGCGGGAATTCGGGCGCATGCCACGCGCAGATGTACATCATGGGGACACTGCTGCGCCACGGCTCGCCCGAGCAGAAAACGCAGTACCTGCCGCGCATCGCCAGCGGTGAGCTGCGGCTTCAGTCATTCGGCGTGACCGAACCAACCACCGGGTCGGACACGACCAAGCTCAAGACCACGGCGACGAGAAAGAGCGGCACCTACGTGGTGAAGGGGCAGAAGGTCTGGACGTCGCGGCTCCAGCACTCGGACCTGCTGCTGTTGCTGGCCCGCACCACTCCCCTGTCCGAGGTGAAGCGCAAGACCGAGGGCCTCTCCACCTTCCTGATCGACCTGCGCACGATCGACGCCACGCGAATGACTGTGCGCCCCATCCAGAACATGGTGGGGCACGAGACCAACGAGGTGTTCTTCGACGACCTGGAGATCCCAGCCAGCAGCCTGATCGGCGAAGAGGGTCAGGGGTTCTGGTATGTGCTGGACGGCATGAACGCCGAGCGTATTCTGATCGCCGCCGAGTGTGTGGGGGACGGCTACTGGTTTACTGAGCGGGCCAGCGCCTACGCCTCCGAGCGGGTGGTGTTTGATCGTCCCATCGGACAGAACCAGGGTGTGCAGTTCCCCATTGCCCGCGCCTACGTGAACGTGAGGGCCGCCGACCTGATGCGCTTCGAGGCGGCCCGACGGTTTGATGCCGGGCAGCCCTGCGGCGCGGAGGCGAACATGGCCAAACTGCTCGCCGCCGACGCCTCCTGGGAGGCCGCCAACGCCTGCCTGCAGACCCACGGCGGCTTCGGGTTCGCTGCCGAGTACGACGTGGAGCGCAAGTTCCGGGAAACGCGGCTGTACCAGGTGGCCCCCATCAGCACAAACCTGATCCTGTCCTTCGTGGCAGAAAAGGTTCTTGGAATGCCGCGGTCCTACTGATGCTGCCACTTGAAGGCGTAAAGGTCGTGGCGCTGGAGCAGGCGGTGTCCGCGCCGTTCTGCTCCCGGCAGCTGGCCGATCTGGGCGCGGACGTCATCAAGGTTGAGCGTCCCGGCGAGGGCGACCTGGCGCGCGGCTACGACGGCGCGCTGGGCGGCGTGTCGGCCTATTTCGCCTGGCTCAACCGCGGAAAGCGCAGTGTAGTGCTGGATCTCAAGGGGGACGCGGGTATCGCGGCGCTGGACGCCCTCCTCGCGGGCGCAGACGTGTTCGTCCACAACCTGGCCCCCGGCGCCGTGGAACGACTGGGATTTGCCTGGGAAGCGGTGCGAACGCGCTTCCCCAGCCTGATCTGGGTGTCGATCAGCGGCTACGGTCTGGATGGCCCGCAGGTGAACCGCAAGGCCTACGACATGCTCATCCAGGCCGAGGCAGGGGTGGTGGCGCTGACGGGAACACCTGAGCAGGCGGCGAAGGTGGGCATCTCGGTGGCGGACATTGCGGCGGGCCTGTACGCGCATAGCAGCGTGCTGGCGGCGCTCCTGAACCGGGCCCGGACCGGTCAGGGCGAGCGCATCGACATCTCCATGCTGGAGTGCCTGACCGAGTGGGTCACGCCGCCCATGTACGTCCAGATGGGGCAGGGGCGTCCGCCCGTCCGCGCGGGCCTGCGCCACAACATGATCGTGCCGTATGGCGCGTACAGCTGCGCGGACGGACAGGTGATGTTCGCCGTGCAAAGCGAGCGCGAGTGGGCGCGGCTGTGCGAGGTGGTGCTGCGCCGTCCTGACCTGACGACCGACGAACGCTACCGCGGCAACGAACAGCGTCTCAGACACCGCGAAGTGCTGGAGGCAGAGATTGAGGCGGCCATCGCGTCCCTGACCCGCGCTGAGGTGCTCGCCCTGCTGGACACAGCCAGCATCGCCAACGCGGCGGTGAACACGGTGGCGGACGTGGTTCACCACGAGCAGCTCCAGGCCCGAGGCCGCTGGACGCAGGTGGACAGCCCCGTCGGAATGATTCCAGCGCTGCTCCCACCGCACAACCTCCTGGGCGTCACGCCGCGGATGGGCCGTGTGCCGGCGCTGGGAGAACACACGCAGGCCGTCCTGGCCGAACTCGGACTGAAGGAGGCTGACGAATGAGTGCCCATGAAACCGGACGTTGCTATGAGGACTACGCGGTGGGAGAGGTGATCGAACACCCGCTGGGCCGCACGGTCACGCAGAACGACAACATCTGGTTCACGCTGCTGACCAACAACACCAATCCCATCCACTTCGATGCGCATTACGCCGCACAGACCGAGTTCGGCCGCCCGCTGGTGAACAGCTGCCTGACCATCGCGCTGGTGACAGGCCTGTCGGTTGCAGACATGTCCCGCAACGCCGTGAATCTCGGCTGGGATGAGGTGCGCATTCCCCACCCCCTCTTCGAGGGCGACACCGTCTATGCCCAGAGCGAGGTGCTGGAGCTGCGCGAATCACGCTCGCGGCCCACGCAGGGCGTGATGGTCTTCCGCACCACCGGATACAACCAGCATGGCCAGAGCGTGCTGGTGTTCCGGCGGACGGTTCTCGTCTACCGCCGGGGCCACGTACCGGCCCTCACCTCACGTCCGGTGCTGCAGGAGCCGTCATGACCCTGCCGGAGTACGGACTGTACATCGGTGGCCAGTTCCTCCCGGCGCAGTCCGGGCAGCAGGAGGAGACCGTCAATCCGTACACCGGTCAGGCGTGGGCGCGGGTGCCACAGGCCGACGGGCGCGACGTGGACGCGGCGGTGCGCGCGGCCCGCCACGCGCTGGACGAGGGCCCCTGGGGCCGCATGACCGGGCGGCAACGTTCGAAGCTGATTCATCACTTCGCGCAGATCCTCGCCCGCGACGCCGACCTGCTCGGTGAGGCCGAGACGCGCGACAACGGCAAACTGCTGCGGGAGATGCAGGGACAGTGCCGCATCCTCCCGGAGTGGTACGAGTACTACGCGGGCGCTGCCGACAAGCTGCACGGCGAGACGATTCCGAGTGACAAGCCGAACTTCTTCATCTACACCCGCCGCGAGCCAGTGGGTGTGGTCGCGGCCATCATCCCCTGGAACTCGCCCCTGCTGCTGCTCACATGGAAGCTCGCCCCCCTGCTCGCGGCCGGGTGCACGGTGGTCGTCAAGCCCGCTGACCAGACGCCCGTTTCGGCGCTCGAGTTCGCCCGGCGGGTGGAGGAGGCTGGCTTCCCGCCCGGCGTGTTCAATGTGGTGACGGGCGGCCCGGTGGTGGGTGCGGCCCTCGCCTCGCATCCGGGGGTGGACAAGGTGGCCTTCACGGGCAGCACGGCCGTCGGCATCAAGGTTGGCCAGGCGGCAATGGGCCACTTGGCGAAGGTGAGCCTGGAACTGGGCGGCAAGAGCCCCAATGTCGTCTTTGAGGACGCCGACCTCGACGCGGCCGCAAATGGCGTGATCGCAGGCATTTTTGCGGCAGGTGGACAGACCTGCATCGCCGGCTCACGCCTCCTGGTGCAGGCGTCCGTGCACGATGAACTGGTCCGGCGCGTGACTGAGCGGGCCCGCACCATCAAACTTGGTGATCCCCTTGCCCACGACACGGAGATGGGACCGGTGGCCTTCCGGGCGCATCTCGACGGCATCCTGCGCCGCTGTGAACGTGGCCTCCAGGAAGGCGCGTCGCTGGTGACCGGGGGACGGCGGGCCTCCGGGCCGGGACTCGATGACGGGTACTTCGTGGAGCCCACCATTTTCACTGACGTTCAGCCGCACATGGAGCTCGCCGCCGAGGAGATCTTCGGCCCCGTGCTGTCGGTGCTGAGTTTCGAGGATGAGCCCGACGCCGTGCGGATGGCGAACGATTCCCGCTATGGCCTGGGGGCGGGCGTGTGGACGCGTGACCTGCAGCGGGCCCACCGCGCCGCGCACGCCATTCGGGCCGGGACGGTCTGGGTGAACAGCTACCGCGCTGTCAGCTTCAACGCGCCGTTTGGCGGCTTCAAGGACAGCGGCTTCGGGCGGGAGAACTCCCTCGAGGGCGTGGGCGAGTACCTGGACACCAAGACCGTCTGGGTGGAACTCACCGGGGCCACACGCGATCCGTTCACGCTCGGCTGATCGGTATGCACCTCGAGGGCCTCTACGTGCAGTTCAGTCAGGAACTGAACCGCGTGCAGAACCGCCGGCTGCACGCCTTACACCACCGCCTGCGAGAGCAGGTGCCGGCGGGCGTCACAGATCTGTACCCCGGGTACGTGAACCTGTACGTGGAGTTTGACGCCGGGCGGATCACCCGCGAGCAGGTGCAGGGCTGGGTGCGCGAGGTCCTGGGTACCCTGCCTGAAGGCCCGGACGGAGAAGGCCGCCGGGTGGAGCTTCCCGTGCGCTACGACGGTGAGGATCTGGATGACGCTGCACAGAGATTGGGCCTGACCCGCGCCGAACTCATTGCGGGGCACAGCGGCGCGGACTACCTCGTGTACGCTGTGGGGTTTACACCTGGGTTTCCGTTTCTGGGTGAGGTGGCGCCGCCCCTGCGCCTGCCCCGTCGGGACACGCCGCGCGCCCTGGTGCCCTTCAACGCTGTGGCCATGGCGCAGGCCCAGACCTGCGTGTACGTGTTGCCCTCTCCAGGCGGCTGGAACCTGCTGGGCACGGCGCTCGACACCATCTACGACCCGCACCGCGCCGAGCCATTCCTGCTCGCTCCGGGCGACACGGTGCGCTTCGTCCCCGCCGACGGCGCGACGCCAGTGCTGCCCGCGGTGCGCGAGATTTGGCCTGCGCTTCCCCACACGCCAGCCATTCAGGTGATCAAGCCCGGCCTCCTCGACCTGCTGGTGGACAACGGCCGCTTCCTGCAGGCCCACGTGGGTATGGCCCGCAGCGGGCCCATGGACGCTCCGGCCGCCTGGCAGGCGAACCTGCAGGCGGGCAACCCGGCCGGCGCGCCGCTCCTGGAATTCACGTTGCTTGGCCCAGTCCTGCGCGCCCTGCGCCCCTTGACCTTGGGGTTCGCAGGTCAGGGCATGACGCCTCTGGTCGACGGCCAGCTCCATCAGCCTGGGAACCGACTCACGTTGCAGCCGGGACAGGTTCTCTCGTTTGCGTCATCAGCAACAGGGGTGCGCGCGTACCTGGCCCTTACCGGCGGACTGGAGACCCTGCCCTTCCTGGGCAGCAGCAGCACCGACCGAACCGGATTGATCGGGCGGCCCCTGGCGCGCGGGGATGTGCTGGGTCAGGCTCAGCCCGGGCTGGAGGTGAACCTGCCGCCGTTGCCAATGCCTCCTGGTGGCCTGTCGGGAGACGTGATCACGCTGCGCCTCCTGCCGGGACCGCAGGCCAGCGAGGCGGCGCTGCGTGCCCTGGCGGACGGCGTGTTCACGGTGGGCACGCAAGACCGCATGGGCATCCGCTTCATTGGGCCGCCGGTGCCTGGGGGTCAGGTGATCAGCGAGGCCACGCCGCATGGAGCGGTGCAGGTCACGCCCGCCGGGCAGCCCATCTTGCTGCTGAACGACCGCGGGCGCATCGGCGGGTACCACAAGCCTGCCGTGCTGCACCCGGATGACCTTCCGCGCGCTGCGCAGTTGCGCCCACACCAGCGGGTGCGGTTTCAACCTTTCGTCAGCGTGCCGGCGAGCCGCTGGGCCGCCCGCTGGAGCATGCAAGCTTCTTTCGATTCTATGCCGAGGAGTACCTGATGACGAACAGCTCCGTACACCGTTTTGAAGGCCGTGTGGTTCTGGTCACCGGCGCGGGAGGTGGCATTGGCCGCGCCGTCGCTGAGCGTTTTGCCGCCCAGGGTGCAAAAGTCGCCGTGAACGATATCAAAGCCGACATGGTTGAGGCCGTCGTCGCCGCCATCACGGCCGCTGGCGGCGCGGCCCTGGCGGTTCCTGCCGACGTGTCGGACGCCGCGCAGGTCGGGGCCATGTTCCAGCACACTGAGGATCACTTTGGGTATGTGGACGTGCTGTACAACAACGCGGGTCTGATCGACACCGCCCGGCATTTTCTTCAGGGTGACGAAGCGTGGTGGGACCGCATCATTCAGGTCAACCTGCGGAGCGTCTTCCTGTGCTCGCACCGCGCCGCAACGGTGATGGCGCGGCGGCGCCGGGGCGTGATCATCAGCACGTCATCGGGGGGCGCCACCCGTTCCCACCGCGGCAATGTGGCTTACGACGCCACCAAGGGCGGCATTGAGGCGATGACGCGGGCGATGGCCCTTGATCTCGCTCCGTACGGCATCCGGGTAAACGGAGTGGTGCCAGGCTTCATCAACACCTACGGTCTGACCGAGGAGCAGTTGCGTATCCGGGAGAAGACGGTTCCGATGGGGCGGTACGGCGTGGCCGAGGACATGGTGGGCGCGGCCCTGTTCCTGGCGTCGGATGACGCGGCATTCATCACGGGGCAGTTCATCGCGGTGGATGGCGGTGTGCTCGTGCAGCAGCGCAGCGCGAATGTGGACACCTTCCCCGTCGAGGGCTTTCCGGTCATCCCGGCGGATCTCGCGTGAGCGCGGCCGATGTAGATGTTGCCGTGATTGGAGCAGGCATCGTCGGCGCCGCGTGCGCGTGGCGGCTCGCGCAGCGTGGGTTGAACGTTCTGGTTCTGGAACGCGATCAGCCCGCCAGTGGCAGCACGGGAAAGAGCGCGGCGGGCGTCCGGGCACAGTTCGCCAGTGAACCCAACATCCGCCTGTCACAGGAAAGTATCTCTGAGTATGCCGCGATGCCTCAGTCCGGGTATCAGCCAGGAGGCTACCTGATGCTGGTACCCGAACACCACTGGGTGGAGCACCAGGCGGGTGTGGCGCTCCAGCAGCAGCTGGGCGTGCCCAGCGAACTCCTGACGCCGCAGGCAGCGCAGGGCCACCTGCCTTTCGAGCCATCGGGGTTGGGTGGGTGCAGTTTCTGTCCCACGGATGGGTTCGTGGACGCCCATTCGCTGACCTTCGAGTACGTTCGGCTGGCCCGTGACGCAGGGGTGACCGTGTGGACGGAGACACCGGTCACCGCCATTCGGCCTGGCGCTTCAGGTGGGGCCGGCTGGTGCCTGGAGACCAGCCGGGGGGACGTGCGGGCCACGCAGGTTCTGAATGCTGCTGGAGCCTGGGCCGGCCAGGTGGGCGCTCTGGCCGGACTGGACATTCCAGTGCGCCCCGCGCGGCGGATGGTGTTCACGACCGGGCCCCTGCATCCGCCGCGCCGGGTGCCGATGGTCTTCGATCTGGAGAGTGGCGTGTGGCTGCGTTCAGAGGGCGAGCGCCTAATCTTCGGACGGGCAGATCCGGCCGATGTGGGGTGGCGTGAGGGGCTGGACTGGGCCTGGCTCGACCCTACCCTGGAGGCCGCCCTGAACCGCTTCCCGTGGCTGGAAACAGCTGGTCTGGATCGCCGCGCGAGTTGGTGGGGGTATTACGAGATCACCCCTGATCACCAGCCAATCCTGGGCAGGATGCCTGGCGTCCATGGCTGGCTCAATGCCTGCGGGTTCTCCGGACACGGGGTGATGCAGGCTGCCGCTGCGGCGCGCGTCCTCGCGCAGGAAGCATGTGAAGACGCGCCCTTCATCAACATTGACGCTCTCCGATACGAACGCTTTTTGGCCGGCGCCGTGGTGTCTTCGGACATCCAGCTGTGAGCGCCGAGTGGTGTCCACGCAGCGCCTTGTTCGCGCCTGCAAACCGCGCAGACCTGATTGCCAAGCTGCCGCGCAGCGCGCCCGACGCGGTGATTCTCGATCTGGAAGACGCCGTGCCGGCACGCATGAAGCCAGCAGCCCGGCGAACGGTTGTGGCAAGTTGTTGGCTTCAAGACTGCAGAGAAGCGTCAGAAACGCAGGCGGCCTGAACTTCAGGCCGCTTCCTGTACCACTGTGCGCCAGATGTCGAACGCCTGTTTCTGCTGGAAACGACGATGATGAGCGGGAACGGTGCAACTGGCCGGATGGTGCAGATTCGTGATGTGAGCGTGCAGGTTGAGGAACCCTTGTGCTCGTGGTCGTGACCTGAACCCGCATTGCTGACGCTCCTGTCGGCGTGTGGGACGATGGGACTGCTCAATCAGGTTGTTGCAACGGGCCGTGACAACCTGGACGTGCTCCACAGCGTGGAGCACAGGAAGCTCGCGAAGAGCGGCACCGTAACTCCACAGCTTGTCGGTGTGCACCGTGACGGGGACGCCATATTCACCCAGCAGCCGGACGAAGAAGGACTTGGCCGCTTCAGTGTCCCGGTGGCGCTGAAGGAACACGTCCAGCACTGCACCGTGTTCATCGACGGCTCGCCACAACCAGTGTGTAACGCCCCCGACGTCCATGTACATTTCGTCGAGATACCACCGGGAACCCCGACGGGGTTCCCGGTGGCGCAGTCCCTGGGCAAACAGATCGCTGAACTTGATGCACCACGTGCGAATGGATTCGCGGGTGATGGCAATTCCTCGTTCCAGCAAGAGTTCTTCGACGTCCCGATAACTCAGCGTAAATCGGTGGTAGAGCCACACGGCATACCCGATGACCTCAAGCGGGAACCGGTAGCCGGGGAGCTTGTGACCACTCAACACCGCGCCAACCTACCAAACCAACTTGCCACAACCCTCTCTCTGGTAGAACGTGGATCCTGCTGGTACGCTTCAACTCATTTCGAAGAGTCCCGGTCGGCCGCTGCCCCGACCTCCCCCGTTTCCTGCGGGTATTTCCGGCGCCACAGCGCCCACCCCTCGTCCGGAAAGGCGCGTTTCGCTTCCGGGGCGAAGAGGGCCGCACCCTCATGCTCCAGGGCCGCGTCCGGGCAGGGGATAACCTCGGTGTCCTGCATGGCGGGGTGATCCGACCATTCGATCACGCGGCCGGAACCGCCCCAGGGATCGGCGGTGGCCCACACGATCCGCCCGATCCCGATCAGGGCGCTGGCCCCGCCGCACATCAGGCAGGGTTCCAGGCTGGTGTACAGGGTCAACGTCTCGGGCTGCTCGGGATTGCCCAGCTGGAAGTACAGATCCATCTCGGCGTGCGCGATACCGGCGCGGCCGACGTGCTCGGCCGTCTGGGGTTCCTTGTGGCGGTTGCGTCCCCGGCCGACGATCTGCCCGTCGGCATCGACCAGCACGGCGCCAACGGGAGCGCTCCCGGCGGCCTGGGCCTCGCGGGCCAGGGCCAGGGTGTCGCGCAGGTAACGGGCGTGGTCGAGTGGCGCGCGGGCGGCGGGGGTGTCAGGCATGCCGGCACTCTACGGACGACCGGCGTGGGGTTCGGTGGGCGTTCGTCCTTTGCCTCAGCTTGAGGCAGAGAAGGGGAACGCGGGCGGCTTATCGTATGGATTGGCACCCCAGGTTTGACCTGAAAAGCCGCCTACGAGCCCAAAGTCGAGGCAACTGCATGCCTGATTCCTGCACTTTCATTGATCGGCATGCTCAGATATCGGCTGTTGAAGAGCTTGCAGGGCGAGCGCCAGAAAGTCCGGGCTGCCGAATGAACCGGACTTCAATACCAGCAAGAGCCGCTGATCCGGAGCATAGGTGAGGGGCAGCCCGGGTTCGAGTTCCCGGAGCACCTGGGTGTGCGCGATGCCCAGGGCGCGGGTGAGCGCGGCGCTGGTGTCGCCGCCCAGGGCGATCAGGCGGCCCGAGGCTCCTCGCCGGGCCGCTTCGGCGCCGGCCTCGGCCAGGACGCCAGACAGCCGGCGGCTAACCTCACCAGCATCCAACCCGAGGGCGCGTCCGTGCGCACGGACGGCCACGACATCGGAGGATTCATTGGGCGTGCGGATGAGCACCGGCCGGTCGGAAAGGAGTACAGCGCAGGCCTGCCTGACAAGCGTATTTACTGCGGCGGCGGGAGCCAACAGCGCTTGCTCCGGATCCAGCACGAACTCAATGCCGTTGCTTGCCCGGAAGGCGGCAATCTGGGCGCGCGTCTGGGGCATCACCGAGCCCGCCACCAGCACAGCCCGGCGGGGATGGCGCACCTTTGAAACATCCGGCGGATTCAATGGTGCCACAGGCGGCCAGAGGGGCGGCAACTCCTCGGCCAGGGCGCTCGAGCCCAGGAAGACCCGAGCCCCGGCCAGCGCCCTGGCCAGCGCCTGCAAGTCACTCTGCGTTTCGGCGTCGGCCAGTATGTATCGGCAACCCTGATCCCGCAGCCGCGCGAGTTCGGCGGTCAGCGCCTCGGGCCCGGCGCGTATCGCCTCCAGGGCCAGGCCCACCACTCCATGTGGCGTCTGGCGGCCCAGATCCCTTACGAGATCGGCGTCAAGACGTGGATGAAAGGGGTCGTGCGCGAATTCGGTCTGCGGCAGGGCCAAGCCGCGCACGAAGTGCTGACCGTGAACGGTCGTACGACCATTGCGGGGAAAGGCTGCCACCGCGACCGCCCTTATCTCGCTGAGCTCATCCAGTAATGCGTCGAACTCGGCGCCCACATTGCCCCGGAACACTGAACAGGTTTTCTTCCAGAAGGTATGGATGCCTGCCTCGCGCAGGGCCCCAGTGGCCCTGCGCACCCGCGCGGCTGCCTCGTGGGGAGCCAGCAGCCGTGAGTCGGTGTCGATGATCAGGGCGTCGGTGCGCTCCTCCATCAAGCGGGACGCGACCACTTCCCAGTCGGCCTCGGCAGCCACGATGCGCACGGCATACCCGTGCTTGGCGAGCAGGCCACCGATATCGCCTGCCCCGGTGATGTCGTCGGCTACGACGCCGAGTGGTAGTGGCCCCGCCGGCGCGCTCACGGTGCCCAGCCCGGCACGCCAGGTCGCAGACGCGGCCGCGTCTCACCGGCGGCAACGTGGAACCCATGGGTGGCGGCGCGGTTCGCCGTGGCCAGCTCAGCGTCCGACAGGACGCGGGCCTGACCGTGAGTGAGCAGCCACACGCGGGCCTGCTGCTCCAGCTCCTCCAGGCGGTCGATGGCCAGCTCCACGCTCGCGGCGTATACCAGCGCGCCGTGGTTCTGGAGCAGCAGCGCGTTCGCGACCACGCAGGCCGACTCCACCGCTGCGGCGAGTTCCGGCGATCCCGGCGGGTGGTACGGCAGCAGCGGCACGCGGCCCACCGTGGTTACCGCGTACGAGCTGAGAATGGGGAGGACGTTGTCGGCCGTCGGCTCGGCCATGCAGGACAGCGCCAGCGACGCGTCGGCGTGGACGTGCAGCGCGGCGTGGATGTCAGGCCGCTGGCGGTACAGCGCTGCGTGGAAGGCCGCCTCCTTGCTGGGCCTGGGGCCGCTCAGGTGCACGCCGTCCAGGCTGCACAGCGCGAAGTCGTCCACCGTCTGGCGCGCGCCCGCCCGGCCGGTGCCGCTCACCAGGAAGCCGCCGGAGTGGCGGTGGCTGACGTTGCCCCCGCTGGACGTGCTGAAGTGGCGGGCGTACAGGTCGCGGGCGACCCGGGCGAGGACGGCCGGTAGCGTGTCCGGCGTCATGTGGGTTCCCCACCCTGAGCCCAGCCCTCGAAGAACGGCACCACGCCGCGGCTCACGGCCTCGTGGGCGTACACGTACATCGCTGCCGACCAGCTCTGGCCCGCGAAGCCGCTTGGGCGGCCGCTCACGCCGTGCGCCCACTCGTTGAACTCCCACGCCTGGCCCGGCGTTCTCGACAGGTGGTTGAGTTCGGCCAGGCGTTCCAGCTGCCGCTGCGCCTCCTCCATGCGTCCGGCCGCGACCAGGGCGGCGACATAGAAGCCGCCGATCATCGGCCACACGCCGCCGTTGTGGTACTGATCCGGCAGGTTGAGGTTACGCAGGCGGTAGTACTCGCGCCAGTCGGCGTCGCCGGGATGCACAGGCGGGTGGATGGCCCGCACCGGCCACGGGTGGTTCACGCCCGCCGATTCGATGTAGTCCAGGATCTTCGCGGCCTGCACGGGCGCCGCTACCCCGAACACGATCGCCAGCAGGTTCCCGAAGGTATCGAAGCGGTCGGCGTACCCCCGGAATGCCATGTACGGCAGGTAGTATGGCCGCTCCTGCAGCACCGTCGTGGTCAGCGAGATGGGGTACAGCCACTCCTTGCGGTGAGCGGCCACCCAGTCCATGTCCTTCCTGACCTCCGCCCCGACCCACAGCAGGGTGTTGATCTTGACCCGGATATCCTCGGCACGGGCGAGGTCTGGGGCGGCGTCCTCACCCTGGGCGGCACGCAGCTCGGCCATGGCGCGGTGAGCGGCATACCACAGGACGTTCGGCCACAGCGAGTTGTAGCGGTTGGCGAACAGGTCGGCCCAGTCCATCGCCTCGTGAACTTCCAGCAGGCCGCACTCGTTAGAGTCCTGATACTCCAGCCACGTGTACGCGCGCGTGAGGTGGGGCCAGACCTTGCGCAGTCGCATCAAGTCGCCGTCGGCACGCCAGATGGCATAGTTCCCCAGGATGAACCACAGGCTGTTGTCGATGCAGCCGGAGTGAGCCGTGTCGACCACCACCTCCACGTTCCCGCCAGCTGCCCCGGCGCCGTGAAGCGCGCCGCCATGGGCGATCAGCGCCGGATCCGGCAGGCCGCTGAAGCCCACGTTGTGCGGAATGTTGCCTAGGCGCGACTGGTACGCCGCGAGCGTGCGCACCGACTGGCGGGCAATTTGGGCGCCGACCCGGTCGGCGCACAACAGCAGCCCCAGCGTGCAGACCATTGAGTCCCGGGCCCAGACCTGCTTGTAGGCGGTGCTGGAACCCAGCAGGCCCAGGGGGCTGCCGTTCCGCACCACGATGTCCTCCGCCCGCGGGCGGGCCTGCGCGGCGAGCGGCGGGCTCACGCGCGCTCCACGGTTTGGAGCGTGGCCAGCGCCTCGGCGGCCCACACGCAGCGCCGGGCGAAGTGGTCGAAGGTGTCGCCCGCCACCCAGTGCATGTTCGCCCGCACGAGGAACAGTTCCTCGAGCACGTATCCGCGTGCCCGCGTGTCGTGCGGGTGGTCGAGGGCCGCCAGGGCGTACTTCAACACCCGTGCCCAGCCCGCAAGCTTGTGCGCCCACGGGGCCAGCTCCCGGCGCAGGTTCAGGTTGGACAGGTGGATCAGCGTCTCCCCGGCCAGCTCCAGCTCCACGGCGGCGCGGCGCAGGGGGGCCTCGTCAGGCGTGACCGGGCGGCGCTCCGGGCGATCCGCGAGATCCGTGCCCACTCCGGCCGGAGGACCGCCGCGCGCGGCCCAGAACGCGTCGATTGCCGGCCACAGCGCGTGGTGAAGCCCCTGGCCGGGGTTCAGCGGGCCGCGCCGCGCCAGGTCCGCGAGGAGCAGCAGCGCCTCTGCCTCCGCCCGGGTGGCCGTCAGGGCCAGTGCGGCTTCACGGGCCGCCACCTCTGGATCGTACGTGCCGGGCTCCCGCAGGAAGGCAGCAACCGTATGCAGGGTCAGCTTGCTCATCTCGGGCCGCTCCCCGGCATTCGCGAAGTAGCCAGCCGCGTGCGCCACGAGGTCTGACGAGCGGCCCGTCAGGGGCCCCAGGTGCGGATCGAAGCGCATCTCCAAGTCGTTGACCGGCACGTTGTCCCATACCAGCGGCGCGCGGCGCAGGGCAGCCGTCACCGCGCGCAGATCGTCCGCGTTCAGGGTGGGCGAGCAGATGTCATGACCCGTCCAGAACACGCCGATGGCCGGGTCGAGGTGCTCTCCCAGCCCGCGCAGGTACGCGCTGTCGCCGGCGCCGTGGTATTCGGTGGGCACAAAGGAGAAGTCCCCGGGCGCGTCGGCGGCGAGGGTGTTGGCGAGCCACGCCTGGGCGCGATCCAGCGTGCCGAAAGCGGCGGCGTCCTCCGAGTGGTCGAAGCGATCCGGCAGATCGTCGAGCAGCAGAACGAACGACCCGATGCCCTGGTCACGCGCGCCAGCCATCTTGCGGCGCAGCGTCTCCAGGTCGTCGGGCCGGGTGTACCCGAAGCCTAGGGCGCTCAGGCCGAAGATGAACTCGGTGCCATGACCGCGGGCCCGCGCGGCGAGCTGCCCGAAGGCCTGCCACTCCCCAGGTGTGTACGGCTCTCGCCAGCGGTTGCGGTGAATAGGGTCGTTCTTGGGTGCGTAGAGGTAGGCGCCCAGCCCCTGGGCGGCCAGGAAATCGAGCATGTCGTGCCGCTCGGCCCACGTCCAGGGTGGGCCGTAAAACCCTTCGATCACACCACGCTTGGCCAGCATGACTCTCCTCACATCTTCAGGAAACAGGAATGGAATGGCTGAACTCGACTGGCAGGGCATACGTCATCACCGGCGGCTCGCCTGGCGTGCCGCGCAGCACGATGGGGATGGGCCGAGACGGTTCGCTGAGCGGAAACTCGATGAGCACCTCGGTGCCGGCTGGGACGGTGAGGGGCTGGGTTCCATGTCCGTCCACCGCCAGCTCGCCCTGGAAGGCCAGCTCTGCGGGATTGGCAATTACGATCTGGAGCGTGTTCTCAGCCATGCGCGTGGTGAGTCCCAGGCGCGCAGCGTGGGGCTGAGAGTCGGCATGGAGGCGGCGCAGCGCCTCGCCTCGCTCTCTGGCTTGGGCCAGCCACAACTCGTCGGGCACCACCGGCGGCCAATGGCCGCTGAGCAGCAGTGACGGACGCAGCCGCTCCACCAGGGCGGCGCTGGCTCCATAGTCGTCCTCCAGAAAGTCGTTCTGGTAGGTGTAGTTCAGGCCTAGGCCGTCGGCATCAGCGTACTGGTCGCCGGTGAACAGGACGCGCTCGCCGTGGCCCTCGACGAGCAGGGCGACCGCGTGACGGGCGTGGCCGGGTAGAGCGTGCGGGGTGATGCGGAACTCCTTCCATTCCACGCTTTCACCCAGCGGCAGCGTGCGGTCGGGCAGCAGCGGCGCGAACCAGCGGCAGGGCAAGCGGTATGCGGCGGGGCGCGCCAGCACGTCAGCCAGCGGTTCCGGTGCCCACAGCGGCGTTCCGTAGACCTTCCGCAGTAGCCCGATGCCCGCCACGTGGTCGTCGTGGGCGTGGGTGGGGATCACAGCGTCGATGTGCTGGACGCCGTAGTCGGTCAACAAGGTCGGCAGCGTGTACAGCCACGGCCGCCGCGACTCGCGCCCGGTGGTCGGGGCCATGCCGAAGCAGAAGTCGTACCCGAAGTCGATCAGCAAGGCCCGGCTGTCCACCGAGCGCAGCACGTAAGTCTGCGCGACGCTGGTGCGGTTCAGCAGCAGCCACGGCCGCAGCGCCTCGTATGGCCGGGCACGCAGATCCAGCAGGCGGGGATTGTGCCGCCGCAGCTGTAGCAGCTCCAGCAGGGCCTGGGCGGTGGTCTTCAGGGCGCCGCGCTCCAGCGGCGGCCCGAAGGCGCCCAGCAGCACGTCCGGCGTCTGGTCGTGCAGGTCGAGCAGCGATAGGACGCTGCCCGCGAGACCCTCGCCGCCGTTGTAACTCCACATGGTGGCCGCCAGCCGTGGTACCTGACCCGCTCCCGAGAGAAGAGCGCCGGTGAAGGCGATCCGCGTGCCGCCGATATCGGCCAGGAGCACGCTGTGACCTGACGAGGGCCCGGGGGCGGGCCGGGCGGTGAGGGTGATTCCCCCCAGCACGAGCGGGCGGTAGTCGGGCAGCGACCGGGTCTGCACCGGTTGGGCCACACTCAGGTGCAGCGGCCGGCCGTCGTAGTGGTTGTCGCCGGCCCACGCGCCCAGGAAGGGCTGGGGGTGTTCGAGCAGAGGCCGCTCGGAGTCCGGCGCGTAGACGGGAATGCCCGCCGCGTTCAGCCGCGCCGCGCCCGCCGCCACGTCCGCGCCTGCGTGGGTCAGAACGGCTGCCAGAATCCGCATGTCGCCCATCTCATCCAGCACTGTGCCATCCCCAACGTTCACCAGCACGGCCGAGTCGCCGGCGCGCAGCACGTAGGTGTGGGCGGTGCTGGTGTGCCGCCACACGCCGGGATGAACTTCGTAGAGCGTCACGGCTCCACCACCACGCTCACCGGAAGCAGGTTGACCGCCTGGGCCGTGAGGGTCAGGGAGATGGGCTTGCCGCTCAGGGAGTGCAGCGCCACCGTCACGCGGCGGGACTCGCCAGGCAGCAGCGTGAAGCCGTTGTCTTCGAACGTCTCCACGCCCTCCTCCTCCGCTTCCAGGCTCAGCCAGGGCAGGGGAGAGGGGCCGATGTTGGTCAGGATGACGCGGCCGGCGCCGGCCATCAGCGTCAACTGGCCAAGGGGCAGCTGCACGAGCGCTGCGAACGGTGTGGGCTGCTCCCGCGCGACCCACACCTCGCTGTTCGCCAGCACGGTGCCCGCCGCGTCCAGGACGCGCCCGCGCAGCAGAGCCGGTTCCGGCGGCAGCGGTACGGCTATGTCCGGCAGGGAGCCGGGCCACGCGGCGTCCAGGGCCGTGGTCCAGAAGCGCTCTCCCTGCAGGTCGAAGGCCGCAACCTCCACCCGTCCCGCTCCCGGCGTGTCGGCAAGCACGTGGGGCCGCAGAATCAGAGTGTCTGCGGCCACCGGCGCCTCCATGCCCCAGTGGAGCGCTGTGGGCGCGTTCGTCTCGCGGCAGCGGTAGTACGCCAATTTGGGCGCGAGGTCGTGGTCGAGCACGCTGGTGTTGTGAGCGCCTGGCCACGGTTCGTTCAGCTGCCACACCAGCGCGCCGCTGCACTCGCCGCTGCGCGAGCGGTTCCACGCCAGAGCGTGCCGCAGCACGTCACCCTGCACGGCCTGGGCCAGCAGGAGGTAAGGTCTCAGGCCGGCGAGTGATCCGAAGACCTCCTCCACGCGGTGGCGCATCAGCCACCACTCGCCATGGTGGACGACCTCGGGCCGCGTGTCGTCCATCGGCCACAGCGGACTGTCTGGGAGTGCGCGGCGCAGGGTGCGCTCGCGGGGCGGGGCCTGGCAGCCGAACTCGCTGTGCAGCAGGGCGCGGCTGAGGGCATGCGGGCGGTAGGAGTCGGCGGCGCCCCGGTAGTGCCACGGGCCGTGGACGTCGTGCTGGTTCTCGGGCCGCGTGAGGGCCACCGTCTCGTCGAGGTCGTACGTGGGGCCGGACGGTGACGTCGGCAGTACCGGCTGGGTGAGGCCTGCACGCCGCACGTGCGCCAGCATGTGGGCCACGGTCGGGTTCTCCAGCGACACGGGCCGGCGCTGTCCGTCCGTCAGCTCGTTGCCGGCGTCCACCAGGGCCACGCACGGGTGGGCGCGCAGGCGGCGCAGCAGGGGCGGCAGGCCCGCGTCCAGCGCTGCCCGGACGGTGTCGAGCGCGGGCGGCACGCTGTCGGCGGTGCTGGAACTCAGCGGTAGTTCCTGCCACACGAGGAGGCCCAGGTCGTCGCAGGCGTCCAGCATGGATTTCGGCGCCAGAGGAGCCACGCCGTTAAAGCGCAGCACGGTCGCGTGGGCGCGCCGGGCCAGCTCAATCACGGCCCGCTGCCGGGATTCCTCGTGCGGCAGCCCGGCGGTCATGTCCACCGGAAGGACGTTGAAGCCCCGCGCGTAGATGGGCACGCCATTGACCTGAAGCGTGTATGGCAGCGCCCCCCTGGCGGAGGAGGCCGCGTTGTGCACGAGCTGCACGTCGCGCAGCCCGAAGCGGCAGGTCACCGGCGCGCTGCCCTCCAGCTCGGCGCGCAGGCGGTACAGCGGCTGGTCGCCCAGCAGCCACGGCCACCACAGCTGCGGCCCGTCGAGGTCGAACACCACGTCCTCGACAGGGGCCGTCTGGGTGTCCTCCCGGCCGTCTGGGTGTGTCAGCGTGATCCGCAGCGGCGCGCCCGCCGCACCGTCGTGCGCGATCTCCGCCCGCACCTGCGCCCGCGTGAAGTCGGCGGACAGCGTCGCCTGCGGGACGACGTCCAGGAGGGTCTGGCCCTCGTCCCGCTCCAGGGCCACCGGCTGCCACAGGCCCACCTGGATCAGCCGCGTGCCGAAATCCCACCAATATCCGTACCGCGCCTTGAGTGTCCGGGTCTCGCTGGTGCGGCCGAGCTGGCCCAGCTCGTCCGGCGGCGCGTCGAGCACCACGACCAGCAGGTGCTCGGCGGCGCGGTCGAGGTCTGGGAGGAGCAGGCGGGTCACGGTGTACGCGCCCTCCACACACCCCAGCCGTTCGCCATTCACGTAGATGGACGCGGCCCAGTCCACACCGTCCAGCCGCAGCCACAGCCGACCACCTGGAGGCAACGCCACCCGGAAGGTGCGGCGGTATACCCACTGCCGGGCGCTGACCCACTCGGCCGCGAGGCTGTTCGTGCCCTGGCGGAAGTCAGGAATCACTCCGGCATGCAGGAGATCGGCGTGCACGCTGCCCGGCACCCGCGCCGGGTACCAGCGTGTGCGCGCGAAGGCCCCCACCGGCTGCGGCGTCCCGCGCTCCAGGCCCCGGAAGCGCCACCCCTCGTCGATGGACGCCGTGACTTCCCACCCATCGCCCAGATCCTGCCGGAATCGGTCATCTGGCGGCGGGCTGGTCACGGCGCGCAGTCGGCCCGGCCCGCCGAGCGAACGAAGTGCTCGATCTTGTCGCGCGCCTCGGCCTTGACAGCCGCGAGCCCTCTGGCCCGCAGCGCCGGCTCCAGGGCGTCCAGCTCGGCGCTGGTCATGCGCGGCAGCCCCCCCATCGCGGCCAGCAGGGCGTTCTCAAGATCCGTGGCGACGTTCATCTTGGAGATGCCGCCGCCCGGCAGCGCAATGGCGCGGTGCACCGTCGTGGCCGGCAGACCGCTCCCGCCATGCAGCACCAGCGGCACGTCCGGCAGCAGGGCGCGGATGGCCTCCAGCCGCTCAAAGTCAATCTTTGGATCCTTGACTGGGTAGACGCCGTGCGCCGTACCGATGGAGACCGCCAGCGCGTCGCAGCCGGTGCGCTCCACGAACTCCAGGGCCTCCTCGGGCACGGTATAGAGTGCCTCGTCCCCCTCGGTTTCCAGCTGATCCGTGGTGGTCAGTTTGCCGAGCTCAGCCTCGACGCTCACGCCACGCGCGTGGGCGTACGTGACGATGTCGCGCGTCTGGCGCACGTTCTCTTGGAAGGGCTGCGCGGAGGCGTCGATCATGACGCTGGAGAAGCCGGCATCAATGGCGGCGTGGAGGACCGCCGGCTCCCAGCTGTGGTCGAGGTGCAGCGCCAGCGGATACCGGAAGTCCAGGTCGCGCACGGCCGCTTCCAGCGCGTCCCGGAAGTCGCGTGGCGACAGGCCGAACCAGCCGAGTTCTCGCTGGCTGATCTCCACGATGACCGGACTGCGCAGTTCCAGGGCGGCCTCCAGGGCGGGCCGCACGCACGCGCGGTAGCGGGCGCTGAGGGCGGCCACCGCGTAGCCGGCCTGCTGGGCGGGCCGCAGCAGCTCGGTCAGCGGCTGGGTGCCGGGCATCAGTTCAGACATGTGAGTCCTCCACGGCGTGCAGCGCGGCGGCCACGCCGCTGTCGGGGCTGCTCAGCACCGGTACGCCACCGGTATCGCCTAGGGCCGGCAACAGCCTCGCCATACTCGCCTGCGCCAGCACGATGACGTCCACGCCGCCCAGAAGCTCCCGCAGTGCCGCGATCACCAGCCGGTCGTGCTCCTCGCCGTCACCGGCAACTCGGGCGGCATAGGCCCCCTCCACCACGCGCCGGACGACCTGCACCTCCCGGCTGGCTGCCGTGGCCTCGCGCTCGATCAGCGCCGCCGTGGGCTCCAGGGTGGTGGGTACGGTCGCCAGCACACCCACGCGCCGACCAAGGGTGGAGGCCTGCGCGGCCATCGGCCGGTCGATCCGCAGCACGGGGATGGACAGCTCCCCCGCCAGGGCGTCCACGGCCGCCCCCACCGACGAGCAGCAGGTCATGACCGCCGTGGCGCCGGCGTCCCGCGCCGCGTGCAGGTATGCGCGCAGTCGGGCGTGCACGGCCAGCGTGACCTCCCCGGCGGCCATGACGTCGGCCAGCAGGCTGTCGTCGAGGATGTTGATCACGCGCACGTGTGGGGCCTGCGCCGTCACCCGTACCGGGAGGTCGGTCAGCGTGACGGGCGTGGTGTGCAGCAGCGCGAGCGTTTCCTGCGGTGGTGCCCCTGGGTCTCGGGTCGGATGGATCATCAGGTCTCCAGATCCAGCGCGACCGTCACGATCTCCCACGGTCGCGCTGGGATAGTCACGGCGCCGTCCACCACTGGCAGGTCGGCCAGCTCCCGTTCGCGCAGATCCACGCGGGCGGCCCGGCGTGGCGTCCAGTGGGGGCGCAGCGTGGCGTTGCGGGCTGAGGCGCTCAGGTTCACGAAACGCACGATCAACGCGTTCCCATCCTCTGCCCGCTTCAGCGCGCTCAGCAGGACGCCGCCGTCCAGGGAAACGAACTGGTTGGTGGCGGGCAGGGTGGCGGGCTCATCACGGTGGGCGTTCCTGAGCGGCAGCACCTGAGTGGTGCGCGCCTGGGCCCGCAGCGGCGCGTTGAACGCGTGCGCCTCCTGCCAGACCCGTTCGCTGTCCCATAGGCCCGCATGCGGAATCACGCTGTACTCGGCCTCGAAGTACCCCAGCATCTGGGCCTCCGGGGTGGGGAGGGTCGGTCCGGCGCCGCCCACGCGGGTCAGCAGGTCTTCGCGCGACAGGTACCCCACGCAGCGCAGCAGCGTGAGCCGCAGCGTGCCGTCCTCGCCGGCGCTGAACTCCGGCAGGCCCCGGTTGGCGATCGTCAGGCCACGCACGCCGTCGTGCACGCTCACGAAGGTCTGCTGGGGGTGCTCGTGCACCGCCGGCTCGCTGCTGCCGCGCTGGTCTTCAGGCAGGGAGGTCGGCCGATCGACCACCGCGAACGGCGTCTCCGCGCTGGACACAGTGACCGGGCCGCCCAGCGGGAACAGCGCCCGCAGGCGGTGATCCATGGCCGTGTTCTCGCCGTGCGTGCGGATGTCGAGCCGCCGCGCGCCGGGTGTCAGGGTCAGGTCGCTGTGCAGCACGAAGGGCACGTCGTCGGCGCTGCGGCTCTGCCGATCCGGGCTGAGACCGGCGGGCAGCGCCCAGCGCCGCGTCACGCGGAGGGTCGCGCGGGCGGGGCCGACCTCGACCCAGCCCACGCGCACGGTGGCCCCGGCGCTGCTCAGGAGCTGGTCGCCCAGCGGCCACGCGTAGTTGTAGGTATCGCCATTGTCGCCGCCGTCGTCGAAGGTGTTCAGGCCGGCGTACGCCTGCCCGCTGGCCTTGTCGAGCAGGGTAACACTGCCATCAGCCTCCACCGTGACCTTCAGGTGCGCGTTCTCCAGGGTGCCGGGGCCGACCTGTAACCCGGCCGCGTGGTGGCCCTTGTCCAGCGCGACGTTCCCAACCACCGAATACGGCCGCACGCGCTCCTGCGAAGCGGAGACATCGCGCGGGCGCAGGGCGAAGGTGCGGTAGCCCATGCCCGGCACATCTGGGGCCACGAAGGACACGGCGGTGAACACGTCGTTGTCGTGGCTGCGGTGGCCGGCGCGCGGCAGCCAGCTCCACGGCTCGGACTTATCGGTGAGATGACGATAGGGCTGCACCTGGAACGGAAGTTCCGTGCCGTGCTCGTCGGCCAGCATCCAGCCCTCCGGGGAGATCTCCAGGTATGGGCTCAGCAGAGCGGTCGTCAGCTCCGCGCGCGGCCAGTTCAGCGGATTGAACACGCCGATCACGTGGCCCCCGCCGGCCCACGCCGTGTCCACCCGCGCCAGCACGCTGCCCAGACCGTCCTCGGCGAGGAGCGCCGCCGCCTGCTCGGCTCCGTCGAAGCGGGTGATCATCTCGCGGTGTACCTGGTCGGTGGAACATCCACAGATCGAGTCGTGGGGATGGTTCTGGATCAGCGTGTCCCACGCGCGCCACAGGTACTCGCTCTCGTGACGTTCGCCCAGCGCAGCCGCGACGGCCTGGAGCGGCTCGGCGTAGCGCTCCAGTTCACTCTGGGCGCGGGCGTTGCGCTGCTTGAGGTGCATGCGGGCGCTGAGCACGCCGGGCAGCAGGTGTGCCTTGCGCCCGAACGCACGGCCCTCGCCCGGCCACACCACGCTGATCCGCTCTTCGTGCTCGCGCACGGCCGCCACGTAGGCGTCGAGAGAACTGAGGCGGTACGTGACGCCCTCACCTTCCAGTTCCGCGCCGATCTCCCGGAGCAGCCGGGGCAGGCGGGGATCGACCGGCAGGTGGTCGCCGCCCAGCGGTTCGAGCACCACCCCGGTCGCGGAATACGCGCCCAGGTGTGCCAGGGTGCGGCGGGCGCGGCCGTGCGTCTGGTCGCGGGTGAATTCGGGATCGTCCGCACGCTCTTTGTGGTGGCTGCGGTAGTACTCCAGCGGCAGCGAGATTCCCAGCACGCGCGTGCCGTCGGGCGCTTCCCACCAGAATTCGTTCTGGGTACGGGCGGGGAAGCGCGGATCGCGCGAGCGTGCGTAGCGGTAGATGTCGTGCCCCACCTCGCCATCGCCCTCGTCGCCACCCAGTGGCGGCGCGCCGAAGCCGCGCCATACGACGGCGCTCCCGATGCCGAAACCGCTCAGCACCTGCGGCATCTGGGCGATGTGGCCGAACTGATCCGGCAGGTAGCCCACGCCGCTCAGGGGCACGTCCAGCGCGGCGCCCACCCGGCGCCCGAGCCAGAGGTTGCGGATGGTGGCCTCACCGCTCACCAGGAACTCGTCGGGCAGGATGTGCCACGGGCCCACGAACAGCCGCCCCGCGCGGATCAGGCCGGTCAGGCGGGCACGCTCTGAGGGCCGCACCTCCAGGTAGTCGGTCAGGATGATGGTCTGGCCGTCGAGCACAAAGCACGTCAGCTCTGGGTCGGCCTCCAGGGCACCGAGCACGGCGTCGATGGTATGCACCAGCCGGAAGCGGAAGCGCTCGCGGGTGCCCCACCATTCGCGGTCCCAGTGGGTGTGGTGGTACACGTGGACGCTGAGCGGCCGGAGGGGAGCCGGGCCGGGCGCGGCCGGGTCTGCGGAGGTTCGGGTCAAGGTCGGTCTCCTGCGGGGCAGAGGGGAGGGGCCGGCGCGGGCAGCCCCCACTTGTTCGGACTTCGGGCCGAGCTTACCCTATTTCTTAAATCTTTTAAATAACCCGGTGACCCTCATTGGCTCGCCGGGAACGGAGGACTCACGGTGACCCAGCCCAAAGATGATTCCACCCCCGCCGCCCCGCTCACCATCCATCTGGTGGGCCACGCCCACATCGACCCGGTGTGGCTGTGGGACTGGCGCGAGGGCGTCGAGACAGTTCGCGCGACCGTCCGCAGCGCCCTGGATCGCCTGACCGAGAACCCCGATATGGTGTTCGCCCACTCCAGCGCCGCGCAGTACGCGTGGCTGGAGCGCTTCCCGGATCTCCTGGCCGAGGTGCGCGCGGCGGTGGCGCGCGGCCAGTGGGAACCGGTTGGCGGGTGGTGGGTCGAGCCCGATGCCAACCTGCCGCACGGCGAGTCCTTTGCCCGGCAGGCGCTGTACGGCCAGCGCACCCTGGAACGGCTGGTGGGGCGGCGGGCGACGGTCGGCTTCCTGCCGGACTCCTTCGGCCATCCCGCCACGCTGCCGCAACTGCTCGCCCTGTCGGGGCTCACATCGTTCGTGTTCATGCGGCCCTCGGCGAACGAACTGGAATTGCCGCAGAACCTGTTCCGCTGGGTCGGCCCCGACGGCACGTCGCTGCCATGCGTGCGCATCGAGGCGTACTCCTCTAACCCACAGCACGTCCAGAGCAGCCTGGAGCGCAACCTGCGCTGGCACCCGCCGGGCGCGCGCCACTGGCTGGGCCTGTACGGGGTGGGCAACCACGGCGGCGGCCCCACCAAGCGCGCCATCGCCAACCTGCGCGCCCTGCACGCCGATCCCGCGTGGCCGGCGCTGACGATGGACTCCTTCGAGCACTTCTTCGACCTCGTGCGCCAGGAGGAAGTCCAGCCAGGCGGGGTGCTGCCGGTGTACACCGGCGAACTGCAGCACCATGCGCGCGGCTGTTACGCCGCCGTCAGCGAGATCAAGTGGCTTAACCGCGAGGCTGAGCGCCGCCTCATTGCCGCCGAGCGCATGGCGGTTCTGGCGGGGCAGGTCGGGCACGCGTATCCACAGGCCGCGCTGACCCGCGCGTGGGAACGCGTGCTGTTCAACCAGTTCCATGACGTCCTGGCGGGCAGTTCCATCACGCGGGCCTACGACGCGGCGCGCGCTCAGCTCGGTGAGGCGCTCGCGGTGGCCGACGAGGCGGAATTCTTCGCCATGCAGGCCATCGCCGCGCGGATCGACACCCGCCGGGGCGGCGCGGACGTGGACGAGGTGATCCGGTCGGTGCGTTGGGACGGCCCCACGTGGGTAAGCGACTACGGCGACGGCGTGCCGGTCGTGGTGTTCAACCCCGGCGCGAGGCCCTGGAAGGAACTGGCCGAAGTTGAGGTCAACGACTGGCACACCGATGACCTGACGGTCACGGACGACACCGGCCAGGAGGTCGCGTACCAGCGGCTTGACCCCGAGAGCGTGAGTGGCGGGCGCCCGCGCGTGGCCTTCCTGGCCGATATACCCGCTGGTGGCTACCGGCTCTACCGGATCTCGGCCGAGCCGTCCGCGCCAGTCGTGGACGCCGGCCTGAGCGTCACCGAGTATGCCTCCGGAACCATCACGCTGGAAAACGCCCTCCTGCGCGTGGAGATCTCGGCCCGCAGCGGCGCCCTCAGCCGCGTGGTGGACAGGGCCCGCGACCTGGAACTGCTCGCCGGCCCAGGCGGGGCGGTGCAGGTCGTGTACGACGGCAGCGACACATGGGGCCACGGCATGACCTCGCTGCGCGGACTGGTGGGCGTCTTTGGCGGCGCCGAGCTGCGCGTGGTAGAGCGCGGACCGCTGCGCGCCACGGTGCGCGTGACCACCCGCTGGGGCGCATCCAGATCCGTGCAGGACTACACCCTGGAGGCCCACAGCGCCGAGGTGCGTGGCCGGCTGGTGCTGGACTGGCAGGAGCCGCACCACGCCGCCCAGCTCAGCTTTCCGCTGGCGCTGGGCGGCGTGAAGGCCACCTTTGAGGTGCCCTACGGCCACGTGGAGCGCCCCGCTGACGGCCAGGAGGAGCCGGTCGGCCGCTGGCTGGACGTCAGCGGCGTGGTGAGGAACGCGCGTGGCCGCGCCTACCCCGCCGGCGCGGCGCTGCTGAGCGACTCCAAGGCGTCCGCGAGCGTGCTGGGCGGCGACCTGCGGCTGACGCTGGCCCGCTCACCGATCTACGCGCACCACGATCCGGCCCGGCCCGATCCGGAGCGCGACCATGATCACATCGACCAGGGCCGGCTGGAGACGCGCTGGGTGCTGTGTCCGCATGGCGGAGACTGGCGCGCGGCGGGCATTCCCGAAAGGGCCGAGCACGTGGGCCTCCCGCTGCCGCTCACCCGAGAGTATGTCCACGCAGGCGACCTGCCGCCCCGGCACAGCCTGCTGCGGCTCGACGGCCTGGACGGCGCGACCGTGACCGCCGTGAAACGCGCCGAGGACGGGGACGCCCTGATCATCCGCGTGCACGAGTGGGCCGGGCGCGGCGCGGAGGGCATGTTGTACTGGGGCGGGGCGGCCGTCCCCGTCGGGGTGCGCGCGCACCAGATCCTCAGCCTGCGCGTGGAGGCGGACGGCCGCGTGCAGGCGGTGAACTTCCTGGAGGAACCGCTGGGTGGAGCGCCGTGAGGCCGGTGGCCCGCGTGGTGATCTCGGGGGCGGGGGGCATGGTCTTCCCCCTGACCCTGGCGGCGGACTTCCTGGCGCTGCTGGCGCCGCTCGGGGCTGAACTCGTGCTGCACGATCCGGATGTGGAACGCGCCGCACGCACCGCCACCGCCGTGCGCGGGCTGGCCGATCACCACGGCCGCGCCCTGCGCCTGAGTGTCACGGCCGTCCGGCGCGAGGCCCTGCGCGGGGCCACCCACGTGCTGCTCACCTTCCAGGTGGGTGGCCTGGACGCCTACCGCATGGACATCGGCATCCCGCGCCGCTATGGGGTGGACTGCCCGGCGGGCGACACGCTCGGCCCCGGCGGCATCTTCCGCTTCCTGCGCAGCACGTCAGCCTTCGACGCGCTCGCCGCCGACGTGCGGGACGTGTGCCCGGACGCCCTGGTGCTGAACTACACCAACCCCATGGCGATGAACGTCTTGTATCTGCACGCGCTGGGCGTGCGGGCCCTGGGTCTGTGCCACTCCATTCCGCACACGGCGGCGCTGCTGGAAGACGTGCTGGACGTGCCGAGCGGCGAGCTGACGTACCGCGCGGCCGGCATCAACCATCAGGCATGGTTCCTCACGCTGGGGTACCGCGGCCACGACCTGCACGACCGATTGCGGGACACACTGCGGCGGCGCTTCCTGCCGGAGCACGGCGGGCACACCCCGTGGACCGAGGGCCACGCCACCTATGTGGGGGGCCAGGAACGCGTGCGCGCTGAGCTGATGGAGACCTTCGGGCACTTCCTGAGCGAGTCGAGCCACCACGTCTCGGAATACGTGCCGTACTTCCGCCGCACGCCGGAGGCTGTCCGGGCCGTCTTGCCGCGCCGCTGGGACTATCTGCGATCCGTCGAGGCAGGACTCGGCCACGAGCAGGCCACGCTGGACGCGGCCGTGGCCGCCCGCCACCCGCGCCTGGAGCCGTCGGCCGAGTACGGCATGCGGATCGTGGCGGCGACGGTGGGCGGCGCTCCGCAGGACGTCTACGTCAACGTCATCAACGCGGGCCTGATCGCCAACCTGCCGGCCGACGCGTGCGTGGAGGTGCCCGCCGTGGCCGACACGGCGGGCGTGACGCCGCAGCCGGTGGGCCGCCTGCCCGCGGCGTGCGCCGGTCTGAACCTCACGAACGTCGCGGTGCAGCTCTGCGCCGTCGAGGCCGCCGTGCAGCGCGATCCCACCCTGATCGAGGCCGCCGTCGCGCTCGATCCCCTGACTGCCAGTGTCCTTGACCTGCGCGACATCCGCCGCATGACCCGGGATCTCATCGGAGCGCAGCGGCCATGGTTGCCTGCGTGGGCGGACGGCACGGTCTGAGCGCCCGGCCAGGCGGCCCGTCCCTGACGTCGGCCATTCTCAGGATTGGGCGTGCAGGAACTGCTCCACCTCATCCATCGTCGGGGCGTGGGCGCCCGGCCGAGTGCATGCGAGCGCTCCGCACGCCAGCGCGAATTGGAGGGCCTGTGCCGGTGCAACGTCTGGCCCGGCCAGCGTGCCCGCCAGCCAGCCGGCCGCGCAGGCGTCGCCGGCACCCACCGTGTCCGCAACGGTCACAGCGTAGCCAGGGTGGTGCCACTCGCCCTGCGGCGTGAACAGCCGCGCGCCCGCCGCGCCCAGGGTGAGCAGCACGTGCATGCGTGGATGGGCACGGCGCAGCGCGGTCACGCCGTCCTCGACCGTCTGTCCGGGCAGCAGGCCCAGGATGTCCTCATGTGAGACCTTCAGGTGGGTGGTGTGGGGCAGGTAGGCCCATAGGGCGCGCCGGCCCTCCTCGGCGTAGGTCGGGCGGAAGTTGGGGTCGTAGAGGACGGTCAATCCACGCCACGCGGCCTCCTGCGCGCAGTCGAGAAAGGCGGGCGCGGCTGGCTCACGCAGCAGCGTTACCCCGCCGAAATACGCGGCGTGCGCGTCGACCCACGCGTTCGTCGACACGCCCGCGAAGGCGCTGTCCGCTCCGCCCTGCGCGTAGAAAGCGTAGCGGCTCGGCTGGTCGTCGACGCCCTTGTGAACCACCGAAAGGGCCGTGGGCGCGTCCACGCGGGAAGCGGAGGTCATGTCCAGCCCAGCCGCCTCGCCCAGCGCGCTCAGGCGCTCGGCGAATGGATCACTGCCCAGGCTGCCCGCAAAGGCCACGCCCTCGCCCAGCGCCGCCAGCCCCAGCGCGACGTTCCACGCGCTGCCACCTGGCCGAGCCTGCCACGCGTCGCCAGCCGGCACGAAGTCCATCAGAACACCACCGAAGACCATGGTGTGGCTCACCGCGCGGCCTTCCCGCGGACGGACTCGTCCTCAGCTCCAGACTCCTCGTCCGGCGGCGGACGCACGGTCACTGGGCGCACCTGCACGGCGGCAAGGGTCAGCAGCAGACTGATGAGCACCAGCACGCCTGGCGTGCGGAACGAGCGGCCGACGAGGTACAGCGCCAGCGGAATCACGACGAAGGCGTGGGCGGCCACAGGCCGGCGGATCACGACCACGGCGGCTGCCCGCAAGGCCCGCCCGAACGTCAGGCCGCGCACGGCCAGTGCATCCAGCAGGAAGGGCTGCAGCGCGATGAACAGCCACGTGAGGTACGCCCACAACAGCCACACGGCATACACTCCGAGCTGCGCGGCGCCCTGATGGCCCAGCACGCGGGGCCAGAACGTCAGGTTGGCCCACGCGAGGTACGCGAAGACGCCCACTGACACGCTCCACAGCGTTCCTGTCCACAGGACAGCCCGCAGTCGGGTGCCCAGGGTGCGCCATGTCGGGTGCCGGTCGTCGCGCAGCGCGGCGAGGTGGCCGAATACGGTGACGGTCATCGGGCCGAGCAGCACGACCGTGACTGCCCCGGCGATCCACAGCACGTTCAGGCCGACCAGGGTGGGCAGGTTCGTCCACGCCAGCCAGCCGCCCTCACGCAGGACGCGCGGTATCCCGGCGGGCGTCTGCGGCGGCCCGGTCACCTCAACCACCATCGGGTTCCAGGCCCGGCGGCATGACCAGCGGGTTGACCCGCCGCTGCTCGTCCCAGCGCTGCCACGTGCGCTGCACCAGCGCGGCGTCCGCGTCAGTGAGCGCCGCGCCATCGCCGTCGACGTGGGTGGCGAAGTAGAGGCTGGGCACGCCCAGGTCAGGTTGGAGGGCCACGTACTCGCGCCACGCCGCGATGTTCGGCATGGGCCAGTTGTCGGTGTCGATCAGGTGCGTGGGCAGGGCGGCGCGCGCCACCCGGGCGCGGTGGAGCATCTGCGCGCGCACGTCTGCGCCGGTGTTCACGTCGTTCAGGCGGATCATGTCGCTCACGTCGCCGAAGGCCGGGTGGGGGGTGTGGGTCATCACCAGGGCGTCGGGCTTGACGCGCTTGGCCTCCTGACGCAGCAGTCCGAGCAACTCGTGCAGCAGCGCAATACCCCACGCGTGGCCGTGCCGGCGCAGCCCCGGGCCCGACGGCGTGCGGGCGCTGAAATCCACCTTGAAGCCGTCGGCGCCGTAGTCCAGCAGCATGCGCCTGACGCTGCTGGCCAGGATCTCACGGTACGCTGGGCTGGTCGGATCGGCGGCCACCACTCCGCCCAGATCGTCGGTCACGCACGCTTCGGGGGGCAGGCCCTCGGGATCCCAGGCCTTCCACCACAGCAGCACCTTCTGGCCGCGGGCGTGTGCCCGGTCGATCCAGCCGCGCAGGTCGGGCCACTTCATCTCGTCCACCTCGCTGTGGCCGTAGGTGGCGCTCCACTTGTCATCCAGCACCAGGATGCCGGGGTGCAGATCATGCCCGTCCAGGGCGCTCAGGAAGGCGTCGTAGTTCGCCTGGGTGCAGTGATCCGGGGCGCGGCCGCCGCGTACGCCCGCGAGGTGGCACTGCGCCCCCCAGCCGCACTGGATCGGGCTCGACCACCACGCGGGCGCGGGGGCAGCCGGGGCAGCCGGCACCATGCTGCGTTCACGGTGCAGCTCGGCGTTCCGGGCGATGGCCGCGTAGGGATCGGCCGCGAATTCCAGGCGCAGGGTGGGCGTGCGGAAGGTACCGGACACGTGGGTCTGGCCCTCGTAGCTCAGGCGCAGGGCGAAGGCGCCCTCGTGGGCGTCGTAGTGGAAGCCCGTGAAGGTCAGGTCGCGTACCGGCGCGACGATGGACGCGGCGAGCCACGGAGCAGGACTGGACGGGATGGCCTCCGGCGCTGCGTCTTCCTCCACCGGCGCCCCACCCTGGTCGGCGCCGAGCGACCCGCCGGAGGCTGGGCCGTCGGGCTCGCGGCGAAAGGCGTAGAGCAGCGGCGCGGGCGTGAAGAACCAGTGGGCCTTCCCCGGCAGGCTGGTGCCCATCACGTCGACGCTGCTCGACTCACCCGCGCTATGTGTACGCCGCTCGCGCCCCCACGGTTCAGGGTTGAACACCTCGCTGAAGTGCGCGCCGCTCTCGAACAGGCCGCTGCCCCACCGCAGGTGGCCGGAGTGGTAGCCGGCGAACACCAGCACGTCTGTGAGCTCGCCCTCGCCCTGCACTTCGACGTGGGCGTCGATGCCGCGTGCGTCGCAGGTGAGTACCAGCGCTTTGTCCAGCCACACGCCGCCGCGCAGCGGGAAGCGGAGTTGGGCAGTCCCGCGGGCCTGGGTCACCTGCACGTCGTCCAGGCGGGCGGTTCGGTCGAGGCCGGCCGCTGTGTGGACGCTGCAACACAGGAAGAGGTCGGCATAGGGCTGGCCTGCTGCGCCACTCAGGCGGATGAAGGGACGGGACGCGTCCAGCGTGAGGCGGTAGTGCGGCGTATGAAGATCCAGGCCGTCTGGCCGCATCTGCAGGTGGAGGTCGGGCGCGGTGTCTGGGGCGGATCGGGTGTCAGGCATGGCTCCCCTGTGCGTTGGACGGTACTGTCATCGAGGTTTCTTGATAATTTTAAGCTATTGCGCTCAGCGGAGCAAACGGGGCGCAGACGTCTCCGCATGCCCACCGGAGCGCGCCCTATCATGCAGGTCCGGCGCGAGGGCGGCGGGAAGGAGCGTTCGTGACCAGAAGCCGCAGCGTGCGCAAGGGGCGCAGCCTGCCCGATACGCGGGCCGAGAACCTCAGCGTGGTGCTCGAGGCGCTGCGCAAGCTCCAGCCGGTGTCGCGCAGCGGGCTGGCCGCCGCCACCGACCTGACCGCCGCGACCATCACCCACATGGTCGATGAGCTGCACGCCTCCGACCTGCTGATCGAGTCGCCGTCGGACGCCCGGCAGGTGGGACGGCGCCCCACCCTGTTGCGCCTGAACAACGCCCGGGGGCAGATCGTGGGGCTGGAGATCTCGCGCTCGGAGGTGCGGGCCATCCGCACGAACTTCGGCGGCGAGGTGCTGGCGGTCGCGGCCCAGGCGTTCCGGCCGCAGCTGCCGCTGGACGACAACCTGCGCCGCCTGACCGACGTGGTGCGCTTCGTGATCGATCCCGAGCTGCCGCTGCTGGGGATCGGCGTGGGGGTGCCGGGCCCCGTGGATAGCACGCGCGGCCTGGTGCTGGAGCCGCCCAACTTTGGTGGCTGGCGCCACGTGCCGCTGGCCGAATTCCTCCAGAGCCACTTCGCGGCGCCGTGCTGGCTCGACGACGACGCCAAGGCCGCGGCGCTCGGGGAGCGGTGGTACGGCGCGGGCCAGCAGGTGGGCACACTGCTCTTTCTGTCCCTGCGCTCGGGCGTGGGAGCCGGCTTGATTGTGGGCGACCGGGTGTACCGTGGCGCCCACGAGCTGGCCGGCGAAATCGGGCACACCACCATCGACATCAATGGGCCGCTGTGTGAGTGCGGCAACCGCGGCTGCGTAGAGACGCTGGTCAGTGTGCCGGCCATCCTGGCAGACGCGCGCCGTGAGGGGCTGGCGGTGCACGATCTCCAAGGACTTCATCAGCTGGCCGAGGCGGGCGAGGTGGGCGCCCTGACGATCAAGGAGCGCGTCTCGGTATACCTCGCCGCCACGCTGGTCAACGCCGTGAACCACTACGACCCGGCCCTGATCGTGCTGGGCGGCAGTCTGGTGCGGGCGTGGCCGGAACTGACCGAGGACGTGGCCCACAAGGTCAAGGGCCGCTCCTTCGGCTTTCTGTCTAAGGATGTGCGCATCGTGCAGAGCCTGCTGGGCGAGAACGCGACGTCGCTCGGCGCGGCGGCGCTGGCTATCGGTGAACTGCTGCACGGGGGAGATCCTCGGCCTGCCAGCCTCAACCGCCAGCCGGCCCGGCTCGGCGCCGCGCTTGACACGTCCGCCATTACTTAATAATATAAAATAACCAAATACTCAGCCCAGCTGTTCGTCCGGAGGATCGCATGCATAAGAAGGCACTGCTGGTTACATCACTGCTGCTCGGGCTCTCTGGAGCCCAGGCCCAGAAAGTCACCCTCAATTTCACGGCCCACTGGTTGAGCGAGCAGCGCCGGCCGACCATCAACAAGATCATCGGGCTGTGGAACCAGCGCAATCCCAACGTGCAGGTGCAGTACACCGGGGTGCCGTTCGACCAGCTCATCACCAAGACGCTCGCCGGCGTAGCCGCTGGCAACGCGCCCGACGTGGTGGTCATCGACATTCGCACCAGCACGCAGCGCGCGGCCCGCAACCAGAACACCGACATGAGCCAGTTCGGTGCGGACAAGCTGGGCGGCTCATACTTCCCGCAGCTGTGGGCGACCGGGCGCTACAACGGCAAGCAGTACGCCCTGCCATTCGTCACTGACACCCGCGTGCTCTTTTACAACAAGGCTGCCTTCAAGGAAGCGGGCCTCGACCCGAACAAGCCGCCCAAGACCTGGGACGACCTGT
Organism: Deinococcus sp. KSM4-11; assembly: GCF_004801415.1. NCBI lineage: Bacteria > Thermotogati > Deinococcota > Deinococci > Deinococcales > Deinococcaceae > Deinococcus > Deinococcus sp. KSM4-11. The sequence continues at coordinate 82,748 of NZ_SSNX01000006.1, forward strand.
GGGCCTACGCGGCCAAGCTCGACAAGAAAGACGGCGACCGCTGGACGCGCATGGGCTTCCACCCCAATTTCGGGGACTTTGGCTACCAGGGCTGGGTGAACAACGCGGGCGGCTACCTGTTTGACAAGAACAATGAGAACCCGACCATGACGAGTGCCGCGGCCGTCCAGACGCTGGCGTGGTTCAAGAAGTGGAATGACAAGTACGGCGCGAACAGTGTCGCCGCGTTCAAGGCCAGCTTTGGCGGCGGCACCCAGGACGAATTCATGTCGGGGAAGGTGCCGATGGTCGTGCGCAACGGCAACTACCTCTCGACCCTGACCCGCAGCGCCCCGGATCTCCAGTTCGGCATGGTCAGCGTGCCCACCATGGACGGCAAGACGAGCGACACCACCACGTGGGGCGGCGGCTTCAACATCGAGATTCCGCGCGGCAGCAAACATCCCAAGGAGGCCTTCGCCTTCGCCAAATTCCTGTCGACTGAGGGGGCCAAGATCTGGGCGGCCGAGCAGAACGACCTGCCCGCGTACAAGGCCGCCCAGACCGCCAACAAGAACCCCCAGTTCATCAAGCTGGTGAGCTTCCTGCCGATCACGTACCTGTCGCCCGCCCCGCTGTACGCCCCCAGCTACGACACCGCCGTGAACAAGGCGGTGGACGACGTGCTGCTGCGCGGACGCGACCCACAGGCGGCGCTGGAAGAAGCCCAGGCAGCGGTGGCGAAAATGGTGGACGAGAACAAGAAAGACGCCAAGTAAACCGAAGCGCGCTCCAACCCCGGACGGCGCCGTCCGGGGTTTGTCGTGGTGAAGCTTCAGGGCGTGTGGTCGTTCGCAGGGGGCAAGGCGGCGTGCCGCGTGAGACCTCCTCTCAGGCGCCCGGTTCCAGTTCGGTCAGCAGGACGCGCCGCGCCGCACTTCCGTCATCGGGCAGGAGCAGCGTGACGAGTTCGTGCGCGCCGAGGGTGACGTCCAACTCGCGGTTCAGGAAGGGCAGCGAGAGCTGCGCCGTGGCCGGGCGGCCGTGCGTCTCATGCAGGCGCACCACCACGCCGCTGTCGTCCTGGGCGCGCTTGATTACGCTCAGCATCACGTGCTCGGGCGTGACGGTGCCGTGGGCCTGGGCGGCCGGCAGGGGGCCCTCGTGGAAAGTCTCAGGCAGGGCCACCGGCCCTTCCGTCAGGGCCGCGCACAGCCGGGGCAGACCAGCGTCCCGCCACGTTCCAGCGTGCGGCGACAGCCAGTACGTGAAGGTCTGTTCGCCCTGATCCATGTAGCGGTAATCACCAGCCGCCGTGGGAACGTAGGGATCGTGGTGGGCGTAAATGGGCGAGCGCAGCACAGTGAGGTGCAGCGCCGATTCTGTAACGCTGTAGCTGGACTTGGCGTCATTCACGAGGCCCAGGCCGCGCACTTCACCGGTGGGCCGGTGGACGCCGCTGAGATCCACCCAGCGCCCGCCCGGGTACTCTTCGCCATTGCCCGGCCGGGAGACCTGCCCATATGGCGCCTCGTAGGTCACCTGCGGAAACTGGAGGTGGAGCGGGAAGCGCAGCTTAAGCATCCGCCGCGCCTCATGCCAGTCCACCCGCACACGCACCTCGACCGGCAGCGCGGGGTCGCTGTAGAGGAAGTAATCCTGCGTCAGTGTGCTGCGTCCGTAGGTGGACACACTCCTGATGGCGCCGCGCAGCGGGCCGCGCTCCAGCCAGCTCAGCCGGGCGTTCCCGAAGTGCCCGGCGACACGGTCGAAGCGCACCCGGCCGTGGCTCCACGTGTCGGTGTCGTCGTCCAGCACCACGCCGACAGCGGCGGGCGCGGAGAAGACCTCGCAGTCCGCGCGAAGATCCACCAGACGCGCGATGCCTCCGCTTTCGGTGTCGAATTCCATGAGCAGCGCGGCGTTCTCCAGAACGAGGTCGTCCGGCCCGGCGACGTCAGCGTTCGCGCCAGGCGCGGTCTCACCGCCCGGCCGCACGGTGAACACGCGGTGGCCGAAGGCGGGTAGCTCGGCCAGCCACGCCAGGCGTCGCCGCCACCCACTGACGGTCGCCCCTGAGCGGGTGAACTGGGCAGGGACTGCTGCCCCGCTCTCGTCGGACAGGGTGAAGCCGTCGCGCACTCCACCGACCTCGTGCTCGACGGGCACGCGCGCGGGCCACGGGTGCGGGTTCCATACCACGAAGCTGCGGGTGCCCTCTTCCGGCGGCACCGTCACCCGCCAGCTCAGGCGCTGCACGGCCGCGTTGGTGACGTGTTGTGCGATCGACAGTGCCTCGCCGTACTCGTGCTGGGCGTCGTCATACGCCCTCTCTACGCTGGTGCCCGCCAGGATGTCGTGGAACTGGTTGAACAGCACGCGCTGCCACGCCCGGTCGAGGTCGGCCTGCGGGTAGGGGAGGCCCACCAGGGTGGTGGCCAGGGTCGCCAACTTCTCTGCCCGCACCAGTGCGAGTTCGGCCTGACGGTTGAGACGCTTGACGCCCGAATGCGCCGAGTAGCAGCCGACCGCGTGGTGCACGAGTTCGCCGTGCCACACGCCGGCCCGCTCGGCATCGGCGGCCTCGAAGAAGGCGTCTGGGGTGCTCAGCACCAGGTTCGGCAGCTCTGGCTCCGCATCTAGGCGGTGGATGGACGCGAGGTTCTCGCGGGTGGGGCCGCCGCCATGGTTGCCGACGCCGTAAAAGCACATCAGGCGGTCGTCCGGTGACGTGAGGTCGTTCGCCACTTTGCGGATGTGCGGCTCCAGATCCTTGCCCCACGTGCAGTACTCGTAGGGGATGCGGAACGTCAGCACGCGCGAGCCGTCGAGCGCGGCCCACCAGAACAGCCGGCCCGGCAGCGCCTGCTCGTGCGGACCCGGGCGCATGAAGGTGTACCGCGTCAGGCCGCTGGCGAGCAGCAGTTGCGGCAGGGTCGCCGCGTGCCCGAATGAATCCGGGTTGTAGCCGACGGTGGCCGTGCGGCCGAAGCGGCTGTGGAAGAAGCGCTGGCCGTACAGTGCCTGCCGGGCGAAGCCCTCGCCGCCGGGCAGGTGGCAGTCGGGCTGCACCCACCACCCGCCGACCAGGGCCCAGCGCCCCTCCGCGACCCGCCCCCGAATCTCGGCGAACATCTCAGGCTCGTTCGCCTCGATCCACGCGAGGTGCGCCGCCGAGGAGCACGTGAAGATGAAGGCTGGGTCTTCGCTCAGGCGGTCGAGCGCCGAGCGGTACGTCGCCTTGATTTCCTGAAAGCCCTCCTCCCACGTCCACAGCCACACCGGGTCGATGTGCGCGTTGCCGATCATGTGCAGGGTGCCCGGGCGGGCGGGGGCAGGCCGGCGCCCCTCGACCTGCGGGGCGCTCACGCCTCCTCTCCCAGCAGGGCGTCGTCAATGGTCTCACACAGCACGTGGATCAGCAGAATGTGCATCTCCTGGATCTGGGCGGTGCGCGCGGCCGGCACGGCCAGCAGAACGTCCACTTCAGCGGGCCGCTCTGCCAGGCGGTCGCCGCTGAACAGCACGGTGTCCGCGCCGATCTCGCGCGCGGCGCTCAGCGCCCGGCGCACGTTGGGGCTGCTCCCGCTGGTACTGAGACCGACCAGCACGTCACCCGGACGGGCCAGCGCCCGCACTTGGCGCGCGAAGACCTCGGCAAACTCGTAGTCATTGCCGATGCAGGTCAGGGCGCTGCTGTCCGTCGTGAGTGCCAGCGCAGCGAGCGGCGCCCGCTCCCTCCGGAACCGGCCGGTGAGTTCAGCGGCGAAGTGCTGGGCATCGGCGGCGCTCCCCCCGTTGCCGCAGATCAGCATCTTGCCGCCGCTGCGCAGGGCCGCGACGCAGCGCTCTGCCGCACGGGCAAGGTCCGCTTCCAGGGGGGGCAGCAGTTCCAGCACGTCGCGGTGGCGGCGCAGGGCGCCGGCGAACTGCTGGCCGAGAAGATCGGCGGTGGGTCGGTGGGTCGTCACAGGTTTGTCTCCTGAAGGGGGCGTGAGGGGAACAAAGCTGTAGGCATGCCGCGGCTCAGCGCGACCGCAGCCGCGCCGTAAATGCCGACGTGATCGGCGAGTTCGGCGCGGCGCAGCGACACGTCCTGCCACAGCGCTGGGTAGGTGCGCGCCGCGACCTTGGCGCGCAGCGGCGGGAACAGCAGGTCGCCGAAGTTGGCGACGCCGCCCCCGATCACCACCCGTTGCGGGTCGAAGGCGTGAACGATGCTCGCCACGCCCGCCGCGAGGTAGTCCAGAGTGTCGTCCCAGAAGGCAGCTGTCAGGGGGTCGCCGGACTCCAGAGCCCGCCGGACGGTGTGGGCCGTGATGTGCTCGGGGAAGGTTTCGAGCCGGGCGAGCAGGGAGTCGGGATGGAGTCGCGCCCACTCGCGGGCGCGGTGTCCGATGCCGGTACCGGAGGCGTACCGCTCCAGACACCCCCGGCCGCCGCAGGTGCAGGGCTCGCCGCGGACGTCCACCTGAAGGTGCCCGAGTTCCCCCGCGTTGCCGGCCTTGCCGGTGTAGAGCTGACCATCGAGGATCACGCCGCCGCCTATGCCGGTCGAGAGCGTGAGGTACACGAGGTGCTGGCAGCCCCGCCCACTGCCAAAGCGCCACTCGGCCAGGGCGGCCGCATTGGCATCGTTGTCCACCCATACGGGCAGATCCAGCGCGTCTTCCAGCCACTGCTTGAGCGGTACATCGTGCCACCCCGGCAGGTTTGGCGGGTTCTGGATGATGCCCCGCTCGCGGTCGAGGGGCCCGCCGCAGCCCACACCCACCCACGACACGGGCCCGGCATAGCCTGCGAGCAGCTCCCGGCCCATCGCTACGAGCCGGCCCACCACGCCTTCTGGCCCGGTGTCGAGCCGCGTCGGCTCACGCAGGCTGGCGAGCAATTCGCCCCGCGACGTGATCAGGCCGGCGGCGAGCTTGGTGCCGCCCACATCTAGGGCCAGCAGGGTAGCGTCGGTGTCGGGCAGGGGCTCAGACATATCGTCTCCGGGGATGGGGGCGTGGAACTGGGCGGTCAGCGCACGGATGAAGGTCAGCATATATCAAGCGGTCGACTTTTTTTATATATTTAAGTAAATCAGCCGAAGCCCTGTTCCCCGCCGCCCTGTCCGTTCCCAGGAGGCTCCATGATCCACCATGACGTCGCTGCCCTGTCGACTGTTCACTTCCGCACCGTGATCCGCCGCTGCCTACTCCCCCGGAGGACACCATGGCCCGCATGAGCGCCGCCCGCCGCCGCGAGGCCATCAGCGGCTACCTGTTCATCCTGCCGTGGTTGATCGGCTTCCTGGTGTTCGTCGCCGGGCCGATGCTGTTCTCGCTGTATGCCAGTTTCACCAACTACGACGTGACCTCACGGATGAAGTGGGTGGGGCTCGACAACTACGTGCGGCTCTTCACCGCCGATGACCTGTTCTGGAAGTCGCTGTACAACACTGGCTTCTATGTGTTGTTCGCTGTGCCACTGGGCATCGTGACGGGACTGCTGATTGCCGTGCTGCTCAACCAGCGAATTCCCGGCCAGCGGATCTTCCGCACGATCTTCTTCCTGCCCAAGGTGCTCACCGGCGTGGCAGTGTTGCTGCTGTGGCTGTGGGTCTTCAATCCAGAATTTGGGCCCATCAACACCTTCTTGCGCTTCCTGGGCGTCCACAACCCGCCCCTGTGGTTCTCCGACCCCACCTGGGCCAAGCCGGCGTTGATCATCATGAGCATGTGGGGCGCGGCAGGCGGCTACATCATCTACCTTGCCGGCCTCCAGGGCGTCCCGCGCCATCTCTACGAGGCGGCCAATCTTGACGGCGCCTCGCCCATGCGCCAATTTCTGAGTATCACCGTGCCCATGATGTCGCCGACCATTTTCTTCAAATTGATCACAGGCATCTCGGCAGCCTTCCAATTCTGGGAGTCGGCCTTGATCGTGTCCGAGGGCGGCAAAGGTGGGCCGTCGTATTCGACGCTGTTCTACGGGTTGTACATGTGGCAAAAGGCCTTTACCGATTACCAGATGGGCTATGCCAGCGCGATGGCCTGGATTCTCCTGGTCATCATCCTGGTCATCACGGCCCTGCAGTTCTACATCTCGCGCCGCTGGGTCTACTACGAGGGGGAAGTGAAATGACCGTCCAGCCTGAGATGCAGCTTCAGCCGCCGGCCACCACGCTGAACCGACCCGCAGGCAGGGTCATGACCAAGTTCTGGAAGGTAGTGGCCTTCGCGCTGCTGTGCATCATCAGCGCAGCAATCCTGTTTCCGGCCCTGTGGATGCTCTCGACCTCGCTCAAGGTCGATACCCAGGTGTATGCCAACCCACCGGTCTGGATTCCGAATCCGCTGCGCTGGGCAAACTTCTCGGAGGCGTGGCGGCTCGCACCCTTTGCGCGTTACGCCTTGAACACGGCGCTCTACGCGGCGGCGGTCGTCTTCGGTACTGTGCTGTCATCGTCTTTGGCAGCCTACGGCTTCGCAAAACTGCGCTTCCCGGGACGGAATTTCCTGTTCAGCATCTTGCTGGCCACCATGATGATTCCAGGAATGGTCACCTTAATTCCGCAATACATCCTGTTCTCAAAGCTGCACTGGGTCGGCGGCTACCTGCCCCTAGTGGTACCGAGCTTCTTCGCCGGAGCGTTTTTCACCTTTCTGTTGCGGCAGTTCTTCCTGAGCATCCCCGAAGAACTGTCGGAAGCCGCGCGCGTGGACGGTGCCGGCGAACTGTGGATCTGGTGGCGGGTCATCATGCCGCTCTCGACGCCGGCCCTCGCGACCGTCGCAATTTTTACCTTTGAAGGGGCGTGGGACAGTTATGTTGGACCGCTCCTCTACCTCAACGATGAACGGCTCTACACGCTCCAGATTGGCCTACAGTTTTTCCGTACGGCCACGGTGGTGCAGTGGCAGTACCTGATGGCGGCTGCACTGATGGTCATGCTGCCGGTCGTCATTCTGTTTTTCGTGTTCCAGCGGCATTTCGTGGAGGGCTCGTCAATTGCTGGCGGCCTGAAAGGGTGAGCCGCCTCCTCAGGGCCGCCCTGCGCGCCTCACCGCCAGCCGCCTATGGGTGACGGCAGCACCTGGAACCTTGCGCGAGAGTTGTCTCCACTGCCCTCGGCATCACCAGTGGTTCGCTGATGGCGAGCAGTACACATAGCATCGCCTTGATCGCACTGCCCCTCGCTAACCGCCGGAGATGGCACGAGGTTGTCCTTCATGCCAGACCACCAGCTCTGAGTTGAGCTGGGCAGGTGTTCTCATGCATACCGCACACCGCCTGTTCCTCCACTCACGAGCACTCCCATGCACTGGCCAGAAATGATTGAAAATCTGGCCAGTATCATGTTGCTCCGTTGAACTAATAATCATATCGATCTTCACCTCTGCGGTCAGCGAGGATAACACAGAGCCCAACCGCCTTGAGTGGAGGAATTCAGTGCTTTCAGAGCGTCTCAGGATTATCCAGCACCGGCTGTACAGCGCCGGATTCGCCCTCGTCGAAGAACTGGTTGAGGCCACCGGCGCCTCGAGCATGACGATTCGCCGTGATCTGCAACTCCTTGAAGAGAAGGGCATCGTGATTCGCACACATGGCGGCGCCCGCTTGGCAGAGGCGGCCATGCTCAAGGTCGCCTTCCAGTCGCGCGTGCAGGAGCAGGTGGAGGCCAAACGCGCCATTGGCGAGGCGGCCTTCTCGCTGCTGCGGCCACACACCACCGTGTTCCTGGACGCCAGAACCACCGTACTGCACCTCGCGCGGCGGCTGCGGCTCGACCCCCTGCCGCTGACCGTGTTCACGAACGGGCTGGCGGTCGCGCAGGAACTCGTGAACGTCGAGAACCTCAGCGTGAACCTGCTGGGCGGTCAGCTCCGCAACGAGAACCTCTCGATGGTCGGCCCCTACGCCGAGCAGATGCTGGGGGAACTGTGGTTCGACCAGCTGTACCTGGGCACCAGCGCCGTCCACTCCGACGGGCGCATGTACACCCTGCACCCGGCCGAAGCCAGCCTGAACCGCGTCATGATCGGGCGCACCTCGCAGTCCATCGTACTGGCCGACTCCAGTAAGTTCGGCGGCAGCGCTCCGTATGCCGTGGCGCCCGTCGTGTCCGCGCACACCCTGATCACCGACGACCGTCTCGACGCCGCGTGGCGCACGCGGCTCGCCGAGCTCAACGTGGCCGCGACCATCGTGCCACTGAGCTGATTCGAACCGCTGTGCGTTCCCCAATTATGGTCAGATCCTGGATGCAACAGGTCATAGGGCCGGTGAGACTTACAAGCGAGGTCATTCTGAACGGTGTGAACGAGTTGGAACTGAATCGCCGGTTCAGTTGTCAGCCGGGGGACTATGAATTTTTACCACGGGCATGGCCTTCTCGCGGTCGAACAGGCCGCACATCCCCCTGCGATCCTTCTGCGTGTACTCGAGGATGGCATCGGATTCGGTGGTGCCCGGGCCCAGACCGAGCTGGCGCAACTCTTCAGCGGTGGCGAATTCACGCTTTCATCTGGAGACGCGAAGACGGCAATCACGTCAGCGTGCCGTTGATCTCCAGGTGCGGACGCCGCCCCCAATGTCATTCCGGAAACTAGCGAGTAGATGGTTCCCGTTCAGTTCATCTAGAGCGTGCCGACTAAGGGACAACTGGCGCGTTCAAGCCCGTACTGTTCTTCTCCCAACAGCGACTCAGCGCGGGATACTTTCCCTGGAGTCCACTCCAAGTCACATCTCCTGACAGGCGACGATCACCTGGCTCACGACCCCGCAACATCTGCCGTTTTGGAAAAGGAGATTTATGCTCGTCGACTACCACACCCATCACTACCGCTGCGGCCACGCAGAGGGCAACCTGATCGATTACGTCGAGTCCGCTCTTCGCGCTGGGCTCTCCGAAATAGGGTTAAGCGATCACAGCCCCATCTACCATTTGGGTGAAGACCCTCATATCCTCCCCGGAACGGCCATGTCACATCACGAGTTCCCTTCCTACGTTCGGGAAATGCATGAGGTTCGAGAGCGATTCAGAGGCCGCATCGCAGTACGGCTGGGTGTAGAGAGTGATTACGTGATGGGCTGGGACGAGCACTACCGGAAGCTGTGGCACTCCACTTCGCTGGATTACGTTATTGGCAGCGTTCACTGGCTGGGAACCTGGAACATCTTCTCTAGTGAGCTGCCTGCCGGACGTTCCGCTGAAGACATTTACGAGGAGTACCTGCGAACCACCCAGGCCGCCGCACGCAGTGGGGTATACGACATCATCGGCCATCTGGATTGCCTCAAGACGAGGGGTCACATCCCGGATCTGAGCATCACACCCCTGCTGGAGGAAACGGTGCGGGCGATTGCGCAGAGCGGCGTTGCGATTGAGCTGAACACCAGTGGGTGGCGCAAAGGGCTTGGTGAGCCGTATCCACGTGAGGAGCTGTTGGCGGTGTGCAGGCATTACGGAGTACCCGTGACGCTGGGCTCCGACGCCCACCGTCCGGAGGACGTGGCGGCAGGCTTTCCGCAAGCTGTGGCGTTGCTCGAAAGGGTGGGCTACGCATCTCTCGTGCGCTTCGAGAACCGGAAGAAATACGCGGTACCCCTGAAGTAGGAGGTGGGAGAGGGTTCATCACCGCGCAAGTGAACTTGCATAAATTGGTCGCGCTGCGGCGTGCGGCTGGCAAAGCTTGAGATCAGACGCTGGCGTCAAAGAGTGACGGTCAGTTCCCGTTCTTTGCTGGCTACGTTTCATGAAATTCCGGTGATCCGATCGCTTTCGGAAGCCCACGGGAACGCGTGAATTCGCCGCTCACCGAGCAGCGGCTTCAAGCGGATCAAGAAACAGAACCTTGGAAGGATGGCCAGACCAACCTGCTTGAGGCCGCGATGGGGCAGTCAAGTCTGCGTAAACTCTTACGGGTTCGTGGCAAGTGCCGGCTACGTTGAGCCTGATCAGATGCTGGAAGCGCAACGAACGTGCCTTGGGCGTGCCTTAGACCTACCATGACAGCGGGAGCCCAGTCATGACACCAGATGGAGAGCACGGTTTCTTCTGTAATAAGTAATTCGTCTGGCACAACTATTTTGGTAGATGCACAGTTTCAAGCTGCCAACGAGTAACGGAAGGCGAGGGCTCATCCGTCGGTGCGCGACAAGAGCCAGGCGCCGCCCGGCGGGCAACAGGGTAGGGCGCCCTGCTTGCTCCTGGAATCGCTGCTGACCTCCGTGGCGGGCAATGGGTATGCATGCCGTGGATGGACGGTATCGGAGAATGCTTATCTGGGACAGCTGATTTCTGAGCAGGCTGGTCGAGTTGCTTTTGCCTGTATACCGAGTTAGAGTGAAGAAATCAAGGCGGCCGAGAGGTCGCCTTCTTTTGTTGCGGTGACGATCGCGTCCTCAGGCTGGCTCGCGTGGGGCGGTGATGGGCACGGCCGTGTCCCGCGCGTACAGGGCACAGATGCCGCTGCGATCCTTCTGCGTGTACTCGAGGATGCCGTCCGGCTCGCTGGTGCTGGGGTGCAGGCCGAGGGCCCGCAACTCCTCGACGGTCGCGAGGGTCGAGGGATACGTCTGCTGGTAGCGGGGGCGGGGGCTGGGTTGGATGCGGCGGGTCATCGTGGGGTGTCCAGAGGCAGCATGAGAATCACTGTGGTCATGATGCATGTTCAGATAGTGATCCCGTGATCTCGACCCGCATGCGCGCCCTGCAGGCTGGCATCGACCTCGTGGGTAAGGGTGGCCTCCGCGCCCTGACCCACCACAAGGTCGACGACCATGCCGGCCTCCCCCGCGGCTCCACCTCCAACGCCTTCCGCACCCGCGCTGCCCTGCTGCACGGCGTGGTTGCCTTTATCGCAGAGCATGACCTGCAACTGGTGACGCCGATGTTCACGCCCACGTCCGCCGCAGGACTCATCGACGTCCTGTGCGGCCTGATCGACGTGAGCACCGGGCCCGGCTGGCCGCTGACGACGGCGCGGCTGATCCTGTTCATGGAGGCCAGCCACAACGCGGCCCTGCGCGCGCCCGTGGTGCAGGCGCGGGAAGCCATGGAAGGCTCGATCCGAGGGGCGTTTGCGCACCTGGGGGCGAAGGAACCGGGCACAGCGGCCGCGACAATGATGGCGTGCGCGGAGGGGATCATCCTGCACCGCATCACCCGGCATGACACGTCAGACGCGTGTCCAGCCATTGCCCTGGTGGTCACGGCCGCGCTGGCGTGACCTGAACACCGGACGTCGGACGCGCTCGTCACGTGATCGCTCCGGCGGAACGTGCTTAGCGCGGCTTGGCAGGAGGGCTGCTGGTGATGGCCTCGGACTTCCCCTTGTCGTACAGCGCGCAGAGGCTTCGGCGATCCCAGTGCACGTCTTCGAGGATCGTGTTGGGCTCACGGGTGCCAAGACGTAGGCTCGAGGAGCCCACCAGCCGAGCTCCATTGGTTCGTTGATGCTTGGTGCGGGGGGCAGCCCACATCGGGTTCTACGGGCCCACTGGGGCCGCCCAGGCCCAGGCCCCCCTTCCCGGCTTGTCGAGGGGCGGCTTCCCGGCGTGGCCCAGCCGGCAGCGGCCCGGGGCTCGGAAGCGGGTTCCTGCAGTGTGCACTGCTCGTGCCAGCGGTGGAAGAGATCGAACCTTCACTGGAGGGGGCAGGTCAGTAGTGATGGGTGGACATCTGCACCGCAAGGGCAGCGCGCATGACTCCCGGAACGCCTCGTGGTCACGCCACACTGCTCTGAGTGATTCTTCGCGCCATACTCACCCCATGCCTGCTCAGGCGAGCCAGCCGGCCAGGGGCCGATCGTGATCCGCGAGCAACTGCTTGATCCCACGCCATCCGCTCTGGCCGCATTCCTGAACCGCCACACGCGCACCCGGGATTGCCTCGTTCAGGTTGCCGGGCTCGCGGAGGTCAGTTACCGCGGCCGCGCCGCGAGCACCGCTGAAACCGGTACCTACCTTGTCCTGATCAAACAGGACGGCAGCCTGCAGATCCACCATCCCACCGGCATCAAACCCATGAACTGGCAACCCAAAACCGACGAGCTCGTGGCGCGGGTGGACGAGGATGTGTGCATGTTGTTGGCCTCCCGGCGCAGCCCCGTCGAGCTCGTGCAAGTGATCTTCCTCCAGCCGCAGGTAGCGCTCGCGCTGGAATTGAAGGCCGCCGGTGGATTCTTCCTGTCGGGCTCCGAGGCGCAGATGCAGGAGACCCTCGCGAGGTCGCCGGAACTGATCGAGCCCGGCCTGAAAGTGCTGAACCGGGAACTGCTGGTTGAGTCTGGCGGCATCGACTTGTACGCACAGGACGCGCAGGGGCGGTATGTGGTGGTGGAACTCAAGCGGGGGCGAGCCACGCAGCATGCGGTCTCGCAGCTGGGGCGGTATGTGCGCTCGGTGGAGGGGAAGGTGCCAGCGGGAGCGGTGGTGCGGGGGATCCTAGCAGCGCCCTCGATCACGGCGCCAGCACGGTTGGAGCTGGAGAGTCGGGGGTTGGAGTTCAAGGAGATCTCGGCGTGGCCGTCGGTACCTGCCGAAGCGGCACAGGTGCAGCCGTCCCTGTTCGAGTGATGTCTCATGCCTTACCGCTCTGGCCAGTGCCGGGAGCGGGGGCACTTATCGTTTGGTCAATCGTCCTGCAAACGTCAGGCAGCAGCTGTGAGTCCTGCTGTCAGGCTTGCCGCTGCACAAGGACGACCATGAAGTGGAAGACGGGGGTGGTGACCTGACACGTCTTCACGCCAGCGAACTGATGCTGCGTTTCCAGACATTCGAACAGCAGAGAGACGCATTCTCCGGCAGCAATGCGCTTCAGGTTGAGTTCCATGTTTGGAGCCGAAGCGATGAGTGGGGGACGTACCGCGGCCTGTGCGAAGAATGCCAGGAGCTGGTCGTAGTGGAATGGCGACAACTCCCGCGGAAAAAGCATGATGGGGAGCGAGAGCTCGTTCAAGGCCATGCCGTGCGGCGGGACGGGCATATTCTCCGGCACAGCCAGCATCAACCGTTCCTGCGAGAGCGGCGTCACCGCCAGGCCCTTGGTGCTATCCAAGGGTGAGAAGGTCACGGCCCAGTCATCGTGGCCAGTACGAATGGCAGCGACTTGTCCCGTGACGGCTGGCGTGTGCCGAAAGTCGAGCCGGGCTTCTGGCGCGTGGCTTTGCAGCACATCGAGTAGCGTCCGGTGACCAAAGCGGGCCTGGGCTGGCAGAACTGAGGACACCCGGAGGGTCTGCCGCGGTTTTCCAGCTGCCCGGGCATCGTGCACGGCCCGCTCGGCTGAACTCAGGACTTGAAGCGCACCTGGATACAGCGCGTGTCCGGCGGTCGTGAGGTGCACCTGTCGGCTGGTGCGTTCGAACAGGGTGACGCCAAGCTCGCGTTCCAATCGCTGGATGGTGCGCGATAGGGCGGGTTGGGTGATGTGGCATCGTTTGGCCGCCTGCCCGAAGTGCAGTTCTTCTGCCAGGGCAGCAAAGACCTGCAGGTCTCGCAACTCTGGTAGACGCATCAGGTGGCCTGTTTCAAGGATCTATGCACTCTGCGCATCAATCGCATTTTAGGCATTGGACACAGTGGGCTGCAATCTCCCACACTGACTTCACCCGAGTTCATTCCCCACACCCAGGCGACCTGGCGCAACCGGCGCCTGGTACTCCGTTGTCTTCCCAAAGGAGCCATTCAATGCCGATCTCCTGTCGCCTTCATTCCCAGAGTACGACCCGGTGACGCCGCACCTCATCGTCCGCGGTGACGATATGGGACTCACCCACTCAAGTACGGCCGCAGCGCTGGAGTGCATGCAGTTCGGAATCCAGACCTGTACGGAAGTGCTCGTCCTGGGCCCCTGGTTCGTAGAGGCCGCGATGGCCCTCCAGGTTCACCCTCAGCTCGATGTCGGTCTGCACCTCGCGCTGACCTGTGAATGGGACACCCTCCGGTGGCGTCCCCTCACCAGTTGCTCCAGCCTTCGTGGACTGCACGGGGAACTGCCCCAGTTCATCACGCCCCACTCCGCCTACCCGGGACAGTCCCTCAAAGAACGGGCCTGGCAGCTCGATGACATCGAGGCGGAATTCCGCGCCCAGATCGAGTGGGGCCTCAGCCTCATTCCCCAGGCGTCACACCTGTCCTTTCACATGTTGTGCCAACAACTCGACCCACGGGTCGAAGCGCTGACGACGATACTCGGCCGCGAGTATGGGCTGGCGATTCCAGAACACGAACGCGACCTGCAGATCGTGTCGTACAGCGGCGCGCACCGTACCGCCGAGGAGAAGCGGCTGGGCTTCATCGACATGCTGCGCTGCCTAGCCCCAGGGCAGACCAGCCTCTTTATCGATCACCCCGACCAGGCCTCGGACGAGCTCGGTGCCATCGCCCACATCGGCTACGACTGGGTGGCGCTGGATCGTACCGGCGTCCGGCAGTTGTTTCTCGACGCGGACGTCAAAGGCGCCATCGAGCAACTCGGTATTCAACTTCGGCCGACCACAACCCTCCAGGCAGCACCTACGGGGACACGCGGATGAATCCGGGCGTCCGGCGCGTCACCCCCTTGCTCAGGGCGCCCCGATCCAGCCAATCCAGTACTCACGTTTTACGCCGCTCCACACTCACGACGCACTCCATGGAGGATCACATGACGTCACCCAAGGGCACCACCCGCGTTCTGGCATCGTCGGCACTCTGTGTCTCACTGCTGCTCAGCGGTTCCCCGGCCGTAGCCGCCACCCCTCCCGGCGGCACCCTCACCATCGCCGTGGGCAGCGGGCCCACCACGCTCGATCCGTCCACTGGGGAGGCAGCCAACGAAGCCTTCTTCACCATTGCCTACGACTCCCTGATCTCGTTTGGCCCCGACGGCACGTACCAGCCCGGGCTCGCCACGTCATGGAAGTGGATCGGCAGCGACTTCAAGACCATTGAGTTCCAGCTGCGCAAAGGCGTGAAGTTCAGCGACGGCTCCTCCTTCGACGCCAAAGCTGTCAAGGGCTGGCTCGACCTGCAAATGAAGAACAAATCGCCAGTCGCCAACAACCTTGGTACGAAGGCTGTGCAGGTCACCAGTCCGTATACCGTCCGGCTCACCATGGCGGACGCCAACCCACTGGCCCTGCTGTTCCTGTCCCGTTCCTGGCTGTCCGGAGTCATTCCCTGTCCGAAGGCTGCCGCCAACCCTGCACTCCTCAAAACCGCGACCTGTGGTGCCGGTCCGTACGTCCTTGATCCCAAGCAGACGGTGACGGGTGACACGTACACCTACGTGGCCAATCCGAACTACTGGAATCCTGCCCGGGTGCAGTGGCGGAAGGTGATCCTGAAGGTCATCGCCAACCCGCAAGCTGCCCTCGATGCTGTCCGCGCCGGCCAGGTACAGGTGACCGGCCCCGCCCAACCGTCCCTGCTCCCGTCGGCGCTCGCGGCCGGTCTCAAAAGCGTCGGTGTTCCGCTCAACGTCGCCAGCCTCGATGTCCTCGACAAGGGGGGTACCCTCGTTCCCGCCCTCAAGGACGTCCGGGTTCGCCAGGCCCTCAACTACGCGGTGGATCGCCAGGCGCTCTCGGCGGCGCTGGGTGGGGGCCAGGGTGGTCCGGTGTCGACACAGTTCCTTCAGGGTTCCGACGGCTTCGACGCGTCTCTCAATTCCTATTACACCTACGACGTCGCCAAGGCCAAGCAACTGCTTGCGGATGCAGGTTACCCGCAAGGGTTCGAACTCACGATCCTGTCCACACCACTCGCTGGCCTCGACACCATGGCCCAGGCGGTGGCCGGGTACTGGCAGGCCATCGGCGTGAAGGCCAAACTCGACACCAAGCCTGCCGTGGCGGACTTTTTTGCCGGTCTGACCTCTGGCAAGTACCCCGTCTCGGTCGCGGGGCTCGGCGCGACGACCCCAACCCTGGTTGCCTGGAACTGTTGCTTCCGCCCAGGCGCAGTCTGGACGCCGGACAAGACAGCCGTTCCCGAACTGGAAGCGCTGATCCGCAAACTTCGCGCGACCGACCCGACCAAGACGGCACCGGTGGCGAAGCAGATCAACAGCTACCTGACGAAGAATGCCTGGTATGTGCCCGTCTACAGCAACAACCTGAACTACGTGTACGACCCGAAGAAGGTCATCATGCCCACACCCTCGGGAGCGCAACCCGTCGTCAACCTGGTCGACATCAAACCCGTCCAGTAACTGTCACCGCTGAGCGCCTGCCCGGATTGCCGCCTATCCAACCCTGACCAAGGAGTGTTCATGCCTGTCGATCCTTTCCTTCAACCCCTTCTCGAACACCTGCCCGTCAACACGGAACCCACGGACTTTGCCGCCTGGCGCGCCGCGTCGAACCACCAGGGTGATGTGCTGTTCACGACCCTGGGAGAACCCGGCCCAGCCATCCGTGAACGTCAGGCCTTCACGGTTCCTGTCGACGGGGGAACCATTGAGGTCTACGTCTATCAGCCGCTCGAAGCTGGCCCGCACCCCATGCATCTGTTCCTGCACGGCGGTGGGTGGATGCTCGGTACCATCCACGGCCAGTTCAACGATGCAACGTGCCGGGAACGCTGCGCTGGCGCGCAGTGCGTCGTCGTCGCTGTGGAGTACCGCAAGGCGCCCGAGCACAAGTATCCCACTGGCCTGAACGACTGCCACGCCGCGCTGCTCTGGGCGGTTGCGCACGCCGAAAAACTGGGCATCAACCCGGATCTCATCACCATTGGTGGATCGTCCGCCGGCGCGAACCTCGCAGCGGCGCTCACCCTCAAGCTCCGGGATGAGGGTGGCCCCCGCGTGGCCTTCCAGGTTCTGGAAGTTCCAGCCCTCGACCTGACCCTGACGACCTCGACGCATCCCGAGCTCGACCAGGGGTACGGTCTGACCCGCCCCGAAATGGAACTGTGCCGCCGCGCCTACCTCGAGCACCTGGATCAAGCCGGCGAGCCCTACGTCTCACCCCTCAAGGCCGCTGATCTGTCCGGGCTTCCTCCGGCGCACATCATGATCTCTGAGTTCGATCCACTCCGCGATGATGGCGCCGTGTACGCCGAACGCCTCGCGCAGGCCGGTGTGCCGGTCACCCTGACGCTGGGCGAGGGGCACATCCATGGGTCGTCCGCGTTCACCCAGGCCATGGCTTCGGCGCGTGCGTGGCGGGAGGAGCTGATCGCTACCCTACGCGCCGCCCACGGCATTCCCGACACGGCTGTCGCTGCCACGCGCGTCACAGCGCTGCTTCAGCCCTGAGTCCAAAGGAAGGATCATGCTGAGAATCCTCGGCCACCGTCTGCTGCTGTCTGTGCCACTGCTGCTGTTCGTGACGGCCTTGACGTTCTTCCTGGTGTCCCTGACGCCCGGTGACCCGGCCGTCGTGATCCTGGGACAGAACCGCGCGCCCGAGGAGTACCAGCGCTTGCGTGAACAGCTCGGGCTGCTCGAACCCGTTCCTGTTCAGTACGCCAGGTGGGTCACCACGCTCGCCCACGGCAGCCTGGGCGTGTCGATCTTCAACAGTGAGTCTGTCGTGGCGAAACTCAACTCGCGGCTCGGCGTCACCCTGTCTCTGGTGACCATCACGGCCCTGGTGGCGAGTGTGCTTGGCGTCGCCCTTGGCATCGCGAGCGCCCTCCGTCGCGGCGTACTCGCACGCACCGTGGACGTGATCTCCATGCTCGGCATCGTGCTGCCGAGTTTCTGGATCGCCCTGATCCTCGTCGCCGTCTTCGCCGTGCGCCTGCGCTGGCTGCCCGCCATCGGGTATGTCCATCCCACAACCTCGCCCGGCGGCTGGCTGCGCAGCCTGGTGTTGCCTGTAGCGGTGCTCGCCGGCCCAGCCATCGGCCTGATCGCCCAGCAGACCCGCAACGCCATGCTCGACGTCCTGGAGCGGCCCTTCATCCGCACCCTGCGGGCTGGCGGCGTCCAGCCCCTGTCGCTGATCTACCGGCACGCGCTGCGCAACGCCGGCATCCCTATCCTCACGGTGATCGGCCTGGTCTTCATTGGCCTGCTGGGCGGCACCATCATCGCCGAGAATGTGTTCGCCCTGCCCGGCCTGGGCGGACTCGCGGTCGAGGCCACCGGCCGGCACGACCTTCCGGTGATTCAGGGCATCGTCCTGTACTTCACCGTCATCGTCGTTGCGGTCAACCTGCTCGTCGACCTGCTCTACGCCTGGCTCAATCCAAGGATCCGTGTGTGATGACCGCCGCCATGACCGTCCGCCCGCCCCGGTGGCCCCTGTTGCGCGCCCTGCTCCGGCAACCGGCCGCCGTCGTCACCCTTGCGTTTCTCGCCCTGATCATCCTCGCGTCGCTCTTCGCGCGGCAGCTCGCCCCATACACTCCGGACGACTTCGACCTTCCGGCGCGCCTCAGCGGGCCTACCGCCCGGCACCTGCTCGGCGCCGACGAACTCGGCCGGGACATGCTCAGCCGCCTGCTGTACGGCGGCACCAAAGCCCTGGTCGGGATCATCGAGGCGGTCTTGACAGCGGTGCTGATCGCAGTGCCCATCGGCATCCTCGCAGGGTACGTAGGAGGCGCGTTTGACCGCGCCGTGTCCTTCGTGACCGACCTCATCCTCGCTATTCCCGCCATTATCCTGGTTCTCGTCGTCCTCACCGTGTTCCCCGCCAATCTGCACGCGGCCATGATTGCCCTTGGTGTGCTCGTCGCGCCGGGCTTCGCCCGCATCATCCGCGGCATCACGTTGCCCCTTAAGGAGGCGGACTTCGTGGCCGCCGCCCGGGTCGCGGGCGTGTCCGAGGGAACGATCATGGTGCGCCATATCCTGCCCGGCGTGACCCGCACGGCGATCGTGCAGGCCTCCTTCGTTGCCGCCAACGCCCTGCTGTTCGCGGTGGCGCTGGGCTTCCTGGGGCTGACGGCCACGCCCGGGGAAGCCGAGTGGGGCCAGATCGTCGCGGCGGCGGCGCAGCAGATCAGCACACAGCCCTGGCTGCTGGTGCCGTCCGGCGGCCTGATTGCGTTGATGGCGTTGGCACTGATGCTGCTCGGCAACGCGTTGCGGGACGCCACGGCGGACATTGGGGGCGACGCAGCACCGGCACGTCCAGCCACCGACGCGTCCATCACGCTCGCCACCGACACGGTGGAGCCGGCCCGCCCAATTCAACCGGAGACGTTGCTGTCCGTCCGGGATCTCACGGTGGTGTTCGGGGGCCGTGGGGCAGACACGGTCATCGTCGACCGGGTCAGTTTCGATGTTCATGCTGGAGAGACGGTGGGCCTCGTCGGGGAATCCGGCGCCGGCAAGAGCGTCACTGCCCTTGCGGTGCTGCGCCTGCTGGCCAGGGATGGCCGCATCACGGGCGGTCAAGTCGTCTTCGAGGGTCAGGACATCACCCGCCTCGACGACCGTACGTTCGACACCCTGCGGGGGCGTGCGCTCGGCCTGATCTCCCAGGAGCCCCTCTCCAGCCTCGATCCGGCCTTCACCATCGGCAGCCAGCTCGGCGAACTCGTGCAGTTCCACGACAGAGTCGGTGGCGCAAAGAACCGTGAGCGCTGCCTGGAACTGCTGCGTCAGGTACAGCTGCGCCAGCCTGAACGCGTGCTGCAGTCCTACCCGCACGAACTGTCCGGTGGCATGGCGCAGCGCGTGGCGATCGCCCTGGCACTCGCCGGCCGGCCCCGCCTCCTCATCGCGGACGAACCCACCACCGCGCTCGACGTGACCGTCCAGAAGGAAATCCTCACGCTGCTGCGCGACCTCCAGCGGGACACCGGCATGGCCGTCTTGATCGTCACGCACAACTTGGGCGTGGTGGCCGACCTCTGCGACCGCGTGATCGTGCTGTATGCCGGGCAGGTCTTCGAGGACGCGGGGGTGTACGAGCTGTTCGACCGGCCACTGAACCCCTATACCCTGGGCTTGCTCGGTGCGAACCCGGCGCACGCCCAACCGGGACAGCCCCTCACCGTCATTCCCGGACGCGTCCCGCCACCGGGATCCTGGCCCACCCACTGCCGCTTCGCGCCACGCTGCGCCTTCGCCGCGCCCGAATGCCTCACCAGCCCCATTGCTCTTGCTGAACCAGTAGACGCGCATTACAGCCGCTGTGTCCGCATCGACGACCTGTTCCTGAACCCACAGCATCCTCCCCAGTTCACGTCGACCGCCGCGGGCGCGGGGCAGCAGGAGGCGTCATGACGTTGTCCGAATCCAAGGGTGCGCCTTTGCTGCCCGCTTCACGCCCGGCGGCGCCGCTGCTGGACATCCGCGATCTCGAGGTGCACTACCGCCGTCGCCGCGGTGATCCCGTCCTCCGGGCCTCCGACCGCGTCAGCCTCGAGGTGTCCTCCGGTGAGACCGTCGGCGTGGTCGGGGAATCCGGCTCCGGCAAGTCCACGGTCGCCAAGGCCGCCCTGGGCCTCGCACCCGTTCACGCGGGGCAGATTCACCTCGCCGGCCGGGACATCACGCGACTCGGCCCACGGGGCCGACGTGACCTCAGTCGGATCATGCAGGTGGTCTTCCAGGATCCCAACGCCTCGCTCAATCCTTACCTCACCGTCGGGCGATCCCTCGCCGAGCCCCTGGAGGTGCACGGCGTGCGGCCCGGCCCGGAGCTGCGCCAGCGCGTCGCGGACGCGCTCGAACGGGTCGGCCTGTCGCCTGAAGCGGCGGGGCGCTTTCCCGCCCAGTTCTCCGGCGGGCAGAAGCAGCGCCTCGCCATCGCCCGCGCCCTGATCGTCGATCCGCAGCTCGTGATCTGTGACGAGGCCGTCAGCGCCCTCGACCTGTCCATCCAGGCGCAGATCCTCAACCTGCTCGTCGAGCAGCAACGCGGCCGGCAGCTCAGTTACCTGTTCATCAGCCACGACATCGAGGTTGTGCGGTACATCTCCGACCGGATCTACGTGATGTACCTCGGTCAGGTGATGGAGACCGGCGCGGCGAGCGCCGTGACGGGGCGGCCTGCGCATCCGTACACGCAGGAACTCCTGGACTCCGCGCCGGTCGCCGACCCCCGGGTGCAGCGGCGCCGCAACGCTGCAGAGGCCGCCCGCAAGGCCCTGCGGCCCGTGGCGAGTACCACGGCTGTCACGCACCCCACGGGGGGGTGCCCCTTTGCGCCGCGCTGCACGTATGCCATCGAGGTCTGCCGGGCCGAGAGCCCGCCGCTCGTGGCCACCGATGCCGGTGGCCTGACCGCCTGCCACCGCTACCCGGAATGGCAGACCCTGCACGCTCAGGGTGGGGGAGCCACCGTATGAACGCCATCTTTTCCATCCAATCCAGGCCCCCACGTCTCCCCGCTTCGGATCCCTTGCCTTACGAAGGAGCGTCCTGTGCCTGTTGATCCCTTTCTACAAGCCTTTTTGTCCACCTTCCCGCCTTCGCCAGAAGTCATCGAGGACTACGACGCGTACCGCGCGGCAAGTGAAGCTGGTGCCGAGGTTCTCGCCGATCAGGTGATCAACCCTGGCCCGGAGGTCATGAGCCGCCGCGCAGTGTCCCTTCCCGTGGCTGGCGGGACGATCGACCTACTCGTCTATGTTCCGTTCACGCTTGGGCCGCATGCGGCCCATCTGTTCCTGCACGGCGGGGGCTGGATGGCCGGAACCATCCATCAGAAATTCATTGACGCCGTCTGCCGGGAACGGTGCGTCGGTGCGGACTGTGTGGTGGTGGCCGTGAATTACCGGAAGGCACCGGAGCACAAGTTCCCCATTCCGCTGAACGACTGCGCTGCCGCGCTGGACTGGGTGGTGGCGAACGCGAGTGAACTGAACATCAATTCGAGCTGCATCACCATCAGCGGTCAGTCTGCCGGAGCGAACCTCGCGGCAGCGCTCACCCTGAAGACCAGGGATGAAGGTGGCCCTCGCCTGGCGTTCCAGGTTCTGGAAGTTCCCCCGACAGACCTGACAAAGGGGCACCTGCGCTACGAGTGCGCTTCAGGCTACGGCCTGTCCCTGAAGGATGCCGAACTCTGCGTGGGCGCGTACCTCCGGTCGCCGGAAGATGCAAGCAACCCGTATGCGTCGCCCTTGCTGGCCCCTGACCTGTCTGGCCTACCGCCCGCCCTGATTCTCACTTCCGAGTACGACATCCTCCGAGACGACGGGGAAGCATACGCGACGCGTCTGAAGGCGGAGGGCGTGCCTGTGACCTACGCCATGTACGAAGGGCACATCCACGGTTCGAGCGCCTTCACCAAAGTCATTGCGTCCGCGCATGCGTGGCAGGGGCAGGTCATCGCGGCCCTCCTGGCCGTCCATCAGGGTTGCCAGGTGGTGCAGGTTCCTATTGGATCCTGAGGCTTCTGATGCCCAGGGTGCGCGGCCGGTCGGCGGCGGTTTGGCGCAATGAGGATTCAGGCCTGCAGCCCGCCCAGTCGCCCTAGTATCACCATTTCCATGTCGCCTGCTGTGACCGTGATCCCCACTTGGTCACCCGGCTGCACCTCCGGCGGCAGACTGGCCAGCTGCCACACCTCGACACTCGTGTCCGGCAGTTCCACCTCGGCCGCGTGATCCTCAACCGACAGCACCGTGACGATCTCCATTTCCCCGTCCTGCATGCCCTCAGGATGGCAGGGCTATCCACGCGCCGCCTTCACTCCCCGCTCACGCCTCAATCTGCTGCTTGTTCAACGCGCTGCGCCCCGAGGGGCAGTTCTGCCAGCCGGCCCACCCGAACGGTCACCGCGCGCCCCATCCGGGTCACCTGCCCCTGCACGATCAGTGCCCGCGCATCTCGTAACAGGATCCGATGGGCCTCCCACAGATCCGGGCTGATGATCGCCTGCACCCTGCCAGTGGCGTCCTCCAGCACGTAGAACGCGAAGCCTTTCGCCGTCGGCGGCCGCTGCTTCGCCACGATCACGCCCGCCGTCCAGACCTCCGCCCCGTGCTTCAGACCAGCCAGGGCCATGCAGCCCAGATCCCGCAGCCGTGCCCGGTGGGCGTCCAGCAGGTGCCGGCCGGTTTCACTTAGCCCCTTGGTCTGCAGGTCGAGTCGCACCGTCTCGTCCGGCTGCAGCTCGGGTAGATCAGGAAGAGGAGTCGTCGGCGCAAGCAGGGCCCGTGTGCCGGGCGGCCGGGCGTTCGCGATGGTGTGCAGCACGTAGAACGCTTCCCGCCGGTTCTTCAAGGCGTCGATGCGATCGAAGGCCCCCGCCTTGACCAGCAGCTCAAGCGCGTCGCGCTTGAGCGCCACCCGGTCGTAGAAGTCCTCGACGGACAAGAACTTTCCGCCGGTCAGGCGTTCCTGCACGATGCCGCGCGCCGTGTCGGCACTGATCCCCTCCACCGCCGTCAGCGGCACACGGACAGCATGCGCCGTTTCCGCCCGGTACGACACCCCCGAGCGGTTCACGCAGGTGGGCAGGAGCGACACGCCGCGCCGTCGGAAGTCCTGGCTGATGGTGCTGGCCGGCCACATGCCAGGGGCCTCGGTCAGCAGACCCGCCAGAAACGCCGCGGGATGGTGATGTCTGAGATAGGCCGAGCTATAAGCGTGCTGGGCGAAGGCGTGCGCATGCGACTCCGCGAAGCCGTACCCACGGAAGGCCGCGCACATGGTGAAGACCTCCTCCGCTTCCCAGGGAAAGGCCCCCGTCGTCAACGCGGCACCTACGACGAAGATGGCCTTCAGCTCCTCCAGTTCCTGCGCGTCCTCGACCTTGCTCAGGCGACTGCGGAACCGGTCGGCGTCCGGCCAGTCGTACCCGGCGTAGTGCACCGCGATGCGCAGGATCTGCTCCTGGAACATCAGCGTGCCGTACGTGGACGCCAGGATGGATTTCAAGGGTTCAGGCTGGTCAGGAACAGGTTCTTCGCCCCACGCTCTCCGGACGTAGGGATGCACAGTGCCGGACTGGATCGGGCCCGGGCGCACCAGTGCGATCTGGTGGGCGAGCTGGGTCATGTCCCTGGGTTGCAGCCGGGCCGTCATCTGCACCTGAGCCGGGCTTTCGATCTGGAACAACCCCATGGTGTCGCCCGACGAGATCTCGTTCCAGACGCCGGGATCGTCCGGCAAGTCGCCGAAGGGCAGCCATGTTCCGTTCAGGCGCAGGACTTCCTCCCGGGCGCGCTCGAGCGCGGCGAGCATACGCAAGCCCAGCAAATCCAGCTTGATTAGGCCGAGTGCCTCGACGTCATCCTTGTCGAAGGTGAGCATGCGGATACCGCCCGACGAGCGAGTGAGCGGGCTGTACCGGGTCAGCGCCTCTCCGCCCAGCACGACCCCGCCCGAATGCGGCGCGAGGTGGCGCACGAAGCCCGCCTCGATGCGCTCCAGCAGCCTGAGTAGCGCCTCCTTCACTGGGGCGTCGCCGAGCACCTCATCGAAGACCACCTGTGCCAGCCGGGCCCGGTGCGGCCGGTGGTGCCGGAAGTCGCGGCCCAGGGCGCGGCTGAGTCGGTCTCTAAGTTCCGGGGGCAGTCCCAGGGCGCGGCCCAGATCTTGCACCGCACTCGGCAGGCGGTAGGTGATGCGGTTGGCGACCATCGCCTCCCAGGCGCCTTCGGCCCCCCAGCGCTCCTCCACCCAGCCCAGTACCTGATCGCGCCGCGAGCTCGCGATGTCGATGTCCACGTCCGGCATGGAGGTGCGTCCGGTGTGCAGGAAGCGTTCGAACAGCAGGTTGTGCTTCAGGGGATCCGAGAGCGTAATACCCAACAGGTGGCACAGCACGCTTCCAGCCGCTGATCCCCGGCCCGCGGCCAGGATGCCGTGTTGCCGGCAGTAGTCGGTGACCTCCGCCGCGGTCAGGAAGAAGCCCGCCATGTCCAATTGGGCCACAGTGTCCAGCTCGTGTCGGAGGCGTGCCGTGGCGTCCACGCGCCGATCCGGTGCGTACGACTCCAGGGCAGCGTACGCACGCTCCTCCAGCGCGTCCTGGGCAGTCCGGAACGGACGAAGCAGCGGAGCCGGACTCTGCAGTCTCTCCGGCAGCAGATCGAAGGTGCACTCTTGGGCCACCTTCCCCGCATTCTCCAGTGCGTCGGGGAAGGGGAGGAGCTCCACCCAGCCCCCTGGTGTCCCGATCGCGCGCGCCTCGTTCCGGGGCCGCTCGACATGCGGCGTGTCGACATCAATGCCCAGCCGGGCACACGTCAGGGCGTCCAGCAACGGGTAGTCCTCTGCTGCGGCCATGCAGACCTCGGGCGCGGCCACCACGGGCAACTCCAGGTCTCTGGCCAGGCCCCGCAGGTACGCGAGCCGGCGGCGCTCCTGCGGGGCCTGACCGTGGAACAGCTGCACGTACAGCCGGAACCGGAACGTCTGACGCAACCGCCGGAGGAGCGCCCCCGCCCAGGCCAGTTCCCGGCGCTCACCCAGCACGGTTGGAAACCCCATCCGCCCGCCCGTCAGGCACACGAGACTTTCGGGATAGGCCAGCGCGACCGCTTCGAGTCGCTCCAGGGGAACAGCGGCAGGGTCGACCTGCCGGGCCTCGGTGATGAGGGTGCACAGCGCCGCATACCCGTCCCGGTTCGTGGCGAGCATCACCAGCGGGAAGACCTCCGGACTGTTGTTCCCATGGCCAGGGAACACAACAGGCAGCGTCGCGCCGAGGATGGCCCGCACGCCAGCGTCTTGAGCGGTCGCGCAGAGTTCGACGGCACCGGCGACGCTGCACCAGTCCACCAGACCGACCGCCGTGAAACCGGCGGCCCTGGCCTGCCGGATCAGCCGGCCAGGGCTGACGGTCGCGCGGCCCTCGCTGAAGAACGACTGGCACGCGAGGAGGGGGCCGAGACCCTCCATCAGTCCTGCACGCGGGCCAGCCACCAGCGCCCGTCCGGTGGTGCGGCGTGATGGAGCTCGGCTGTCAGGGAACCGGCCTGGATCAGGAAGCACTCGCGGGGAACCTCACCCAGCCACCAGCGGCCGCCGTACCTCCAGCGGTCGATGACCTCCCGGATGGGGAGCGCGCGGCCGTCCAGTAGGAGCATGTGGGGCTGGCCCGTCCCGGTCAGCGTGACCTGCACTTCCTGCTGCGTCGCCTTCACGGTGAGGCCCCCTCGAAGAAGGCGATCACGCGGTTGACGGCGTTCTCGTGACGGCGTGCCAGGCTCATTGGCGCCGGTCTCGGCGGCGTCAGCGGCGTGGGCCGTACCTCTCCCGTGAGCCAGTCCACCCACTCATACCGGGCATCCGCGACGTACGCCCACGGATCGAGCCAGTGCACCTTCACCAGCGCGTCGGGGAAGCGCTTCAGGACGTCCGTTGTGACCTGCAGTTCTGCCACTCCAGCCCACAGGCCCACCATCCGCGCCGGCAGCGCGAGGCCGCTGAGCTGCACGGTGATGCGCTCGATGCCGAGTGCGAGCGCATCGGTGGTCTCCAGACCCTGTACGGCCAGCCGCTCCAAGCCGGCGCCATCGACCGGCCACTTCAGCCGTCGACTGATGCTCAGCCGCCCACCCACGGTGTCGGCGTGCAGGGTGAGGTAGGCGCAGGTGCGGCCACGCAGTTCGGCCCACACCACGGGAATGAGTTCCGCCAGAACAGCTGCGGTCTCGCCCGGTTCTACCAGCGGCTGATCGGTGCTTAGGCTCGTTTCGATGACCTGTCCAGGAACATACCTGGCGACGGTCGTGGTGCGCTGGCCCTTCAGGAAGCGCTGGAGGGTTCTCGCCGCGTCCACGCCGAGGAAGGCCTCGCGCTGGGCGGCGCTCCACTTCAGGAGGTCGGCCAGCCCCCTGAGCCCCAGGAAGCGCAGCCGCTCAAGGTGCCCTGGGCTGAGTCCAAGGATGTTCAAGTGATCCAAGGGCGTCAGGGCCAGGAAGGCGTCCTCGGCTTTCCCGCCCGCAGCACTGCTCATCTCCCGCACCTCGCCGGGCTTGGCCCGTAAGGCAGCGAGGTGCGCGACTTCCAGGCTGGCCGCATACCCGACCGGCGCGTGCAGGGCTGCCGCAAGCTCCCGTGCTCCAGACACACTCAGCGCCACATACGCGATCCCGGGCTCCCGACCCTCGACCCGATCCGAATACCGCGCGTAGAGCGTCTCCAGCAGTTCGTTCCATGCCGCCTGAGCCGTCGGAGCACTCACCACCTCGGCGTGCAACTCCGGGCACCGCGACAGGGCCGCCGCCTCCTTCATCCCGACGTCCACCCCGCCCAGTCTGGCCAGCACGTTCACGTGCAGCACCCGCCCCGCCTCGTTCAGCACCGCCACGGGCAGCCCCACATGCCCGCGCTCGAGGAGGGTGAGGCTCCACGGCGCGAGCAGGACACAGGCGACGTGGGCGGCGGGCGGCACGGTCAACTCCTCCGCGGCCGGGCGATCGACTGACCGATGTGGGCGACCAGCTGCCCCTGGATGCGCACGTCAGCGCTCGGAAAGACCATTTCCGGATACTCTGGGTTCTCGCTCCGGAGTGTGACCGCCTTGCCGTTCAGGAAGAAGCGCTTGAGCGTGGCCACGCCCTCGCCGGGGATGAGCACCACGCCCACCTCGCCGTTCTGGAGCCGGTCGCAGGGCCGGACGATCACGAGGTCGCCGGGGAAGACCCCGATGCCGGTCATGGACTCGCCGCGGACACGCAGCAGGTAGTCGCCCTCGCGCATGTCGATGACCTCGTCGAGCCGGGTGACGTACTGGCCGTCTTCCTGTTCGGCGAGGTCGGGGATGCCGGCGGCGATGTCGCCGACCAGGGGGTAGCCGCCGGGGCCGAGGAGAGCGCGGGTGCGGTCGGTGGGGACGAGGACGCCGTAGCGTCCGGCGCTGGGGGCGAGGTAGCCGAGCTCGCGGAGGCGCTGGGCCTGGTAGGTGAGGGCCTGTTTGGAGAGGCCGGCGGTGTGGGCAACGCGGGTGGCGCTGGCGTCGGTGCCGAGGCGGAGGACGGCGCTGAGGATGGTTTTGCGGGTGGGGGTGAGGTCTGGGGGCATGGCGTCCTCGGGGTGGAGTCTGAACTGGGTACGAAGATCTGTTCCAGCGTGCGTTTTTTTCGGACTCGTGTCAAGATGACTGAGAGGTGAATCACGAATGGATGAATCTGTAGGTAACAGAACGGTCGACACGCCCGAGACAGAGGACACCCCCGAGCCGACCTTCACGCGGCGGATCGAGGTGCGCCTGGCGCTTCCGGCGCCGCAGGTGCACTACGAGAAGGGCAAAGCCGTGCGTGACCCCGCGCCCGATATGGAGCGGATCATCACGGCCATCCGGCCCTTCCTGGAGCGCCAGAACGTCGCACACCACGGCGCGGAAACCGAACTGCGGATCACGGCCTCCCGGGCACCGGGGATCCGGGTGGACGGGAACTTTGGGGAGAAGGCGAGTGCCGTCCAGGTGCGGGTGCAGGGCTGGGTCGACCTGGCGTTTGAGGGTCTGAGCGAGCTCGACGGATGAGTTCAGGTCAGGGGTTGTGGCAAGTTGTCGCCTTCAGGGAGGCCAAGAAACGTTAAGGACGCAGGCGGCCTGAAGGTCAGGCCGCCTGCTGCACCACTTCGCGCCAGAGATGGAACGCCTGTTTCTGGTGCTGACGACGGTGATGAGCGGGAACGGTGCAGCGGGCCGGGTGGTGGAGATTCGTGATGCGGGCGTGTAGGTCAAGGAATGCCTGAGCTCGTCGTCGTGATCTGAAACCGCGCTGCTGCCGCTCTTGTCGGCGTGTGGGCCGATGGGAGTGCTCTACGAGGTGATTGCAGCGTGCCGTCGACACGACCTGGACGTGCTCCACGCCGTGGAGCACGGGAAGTTTGCGCAGGGCCGCACCATACCTCCACAGCTTGTCGGTGTGCAGGGAGACAGCGACGCCGTGCTGGCCCAGCAGCCTGCTGAAGAAGGCTGTGGCCGCCTCCGTGTCCGGTGACGCTGCAAGAACACGTCCAGGACAATGCCGTGCGCATCGACGGCTCGCCATAGCCAGTGTGTGACCCCACCGACCTCCACACGCCTAAACGTCGAGATGCCACCGTGAACCCCGCCGGGGTTCGCGGTGGCGCAGTCCCTGGGCAAACAGATCACTGAACTTGATGCACCACGTGCGAATGGATTCGCGGGTGACGGCAATGCCGCGCTCCAGTAAGAGTTCCTCGACGTCCCGATAGCTCAACGTGAATCGGTGGTCAAGCCAGATGGCGTACCCGATGACCTCAAGCGGGAACCGGTAGCCGGGAAGCTTCTGCCTGCTCAACACCGTGCCAACCTACCAAAACAACTTGCCACAACCCATCGTCCCACACGACGACAAGAGCGGCAGCAGCGAGGATTCAGGTCACGACATCGAGCTCAGGCATTCCTTGACCTACACGCCCGCATCACGAATCTCCACCACCCGGCCCGCTGCACCGTTCCCGCTCATCACCGTCGTCAGCACCAGAAACAGGCGTTCCATCTCTGGCGCGAAGTGGTGCAGCAGGCGGCCTGACCTTCAGGCCGCCTGCGTCCTTAACGTTTCTTGGCCTCCCTGAAGGCGACAACTTGCCACAACCGGTGCCGGAACCCCAGCCCATCAGAGCGTCGCTTTCCGCCATCGCCCAGACCAGAACCTCCAGCCGTAGCTGGTCGAAAGCAGCGCGATGTACAGCAGTGCCGCCACCCACGCACCCGTCACCCCATACCGGGGAGCCAGCCAGGCCGCCCCCGGCACCATGACGAGCCAGGCACCGCCCAGCGTCACGAGCAGCCGGAAGCGGGTATCGCCGGCCCCGCTGAGCGCCCCCCCAGCACGATGCCCACGCCGTCGATCAGTTGATAGCCCGCCATGACCCCGAGCACCGACGCCCCCAGATCCAACACCTTGGCATCGCGACTGAACAGCCCAATCAACGTGCGCGGCATCAGCAGGAAAGCCAGCGTGAGAACCAGCATCAGGCCCGCCGACAGCGCGGCCCCACGCCAGCCAATTCGCGCCGCCAGGTCAGGACGTCCCGCCCCCAGCGCCCGGGACAGCAGGCTGGAGGTGCTGGCACTCAGGGCGAACGCGGGCAGGAAGCCGAACGAGGCGAACTGGTTGGCGATCTGTGACGCGGCCAGTTCGGTGGGGCCAAGCCGGGCGATGATGCCCAGAAAGGTGGTGAAGGCCCCCACGTCCGCCAGATCGGTGAGTCCAGCCGGCAGCGAGATCCGGGCCACCGAGCCCAATTCCGTCCGGGTGGGCCGCACGAACCACAGCCGCCCGTACTGCGGGGAATACCTCCGCAAGAGCAGCCAGAACGCCAGCCCGCCCTGAAGGCAGACCGCGACCACGCTGCCCCAGGCTGCCCCCGAGACGCCCCAGTGAAAGCCGAACACGAAGAGGCCCGCCAGCGCCGCATTGACACCCACCAGCATCCAGGACAGCAGCATCGGCGTGCGGGTGTTGCCCAGGCCCAGCATCACCGACAGGCTGGCGGTGCCGAGCAGCATCAGCGGCAGTTCCAGGATGCGAATGCCGACGTAGGTCTGCGCCACCTGCAGAATCTCAGAGCCAGGATTCAGCAGCCGCAGCGCGCCGCCGAGCAGCCAGGGCCCGATGAGGAGGAGCGGCAGGCCGACCAGTGAGAGGCTCAGGAAGACGCTTGCCCAGCGCCGGATGCCTGCTGGATCGCCCGCCCCCAGCGAGCGCGCCACGAAAGTGGCAGCGGTGTTGAGGGCGCCGCGAAACAGCAGGGGCACCGCGAACAGCACCAGTGACGCGAGGCCCACGGCGCCCACCTCCAGGACGCCCAGGCGGCCCATGTACAGGGTGTCGGTAAAGCCTACGGCGGTGTACGCCAGGTTGCTCACGATGAGGGGCCAGGCCAGCGACGCGAGTTCACGGGTACTGCCTTGCGGGGCCAGCGGTTGGGCGGCCCTGGGTGGAGGGAGTGCGGGTTCGGCTGGGAACGTGGCGAACGGAGCGGTTTCGACGGGGGCAGGAGAACCAGGCACACGGCGAGCCTAGGCGCGGCTGCATCTGGAAGCAATGAGCTATCTTGCTGATCCCCAACGCTGTGTCGCTTGTCGCTCTGTTCCTCGGGCCGGCCACGCCTGGTGCGCTTGATGGGTGGGGAATCAGTGGAGCCAAGCGGTTGTGGCAAGTTGTTGGGGTAGGGTAACGCGGTGCTGAGCGGTCAGAAGCTTCGTGGCTACCGGTTCCCCCTCGCGCTCATCGGCTACGCCGTCTGGCTGTATCACCGGTTCACGCTGAGCTACCGGAATGTCGAAGAACTGCTGCTGGAACGTGGGATCTGCGTGACCCGGGAATCGATCCGCACCTGGTGCATCACCTGCAGTGACCTGTTCGCCCAGGGCCTGCGCCACCGGGAACCCCGTCGGGGTTCCCGGTGGCAT
Source organism: Deinococcus sp. KSM4-11 (assembly GCF_004801415.1). Classification (NCBI taxonomy): domain Bacteria; kingdom Thermotogati; phylum Deinococcota; class Deinococci; order Deinococcales; family Deinococcaceae; genus Deinococcus; species Deinococcus sp. KSM4-11. Next base: position 113,962 of record NZ_SSNX01000006.1, read on the forward strand.
CTCGACGTTTGGGCTTGTGGATGTCGGGGGCGTCAACCCCTGGTTGTGGCGAGCCGCCCTGGAGCATGGCGCGGTGCTGGACGTCTTCCTTCGGCGCCACCGTGACACAGAGGCGGCCAAGACCGTCTTCAGCCGGCTGGTGGGAGAGCATGGTGTTCCGCTCACGGTGCACACCGACACGCTCTGGAGGGTACTGTCAGCTTGACCGCTGGCCACTGCCCCTCGCTGTGAAGGGAGACCGACCATGTTCAACGCGTCCCCCGTTTCACTCCGACCGTGGTGGCGCCCCGTCGTGCTGCTGATTGCTCTTGGCCTGACCGGCCTCACGGTCGCGTCGGCCCGGCCGGTCAGGACGTCGGGGTGATTTCCACGCAGGGACGTGCCCCGCTGCTGGATCCCGGTGGCGTGACTACGGAGGTCTGGGCCACCCTGCTCAGGCAAGGCGTCGATCCCCAGCACCCGACCGCGCTGTTCGATGACGGCGTGGCGTGCGCGCATCCGCTGGTGGGCGGCCTGACAGTCCCGGCCTGTGGCATGGCCTGAGGTCGTCGTGCGTGTCGCTTTCGTCGTGTGGGCTGCGGACGTGCTCGGGCGGACATGGCCCAGCTGGCCGTCAACGTGCCGGGCCACGTCCTGCTGTCGGCCGTTCGACAGGGAGTGTCAGAGCACGCTCAGGATGTTCGCCAGGGCGATCATGTCGCTGCCTGCCTCGAAAAGGTCTCGGCTGTTGCCCTTCGATAATTTCGGTGCTCGGCGGGAACCCGCTTTCACAAGAGGTTTCAGCAAGGTTCAGTTTCAGAGGCTCCTTCAAGATCGGCCTGGGTGGCGCACCAGAGGATGAACGCCTGCGCCTGAGCGTTGGCATCTGCATCGACGGTCTGGTCGGCCTTCCACGCCGGAACGCGGCGTGCCAACCCGGCCCAGGGCTCCGGCAAGTGAGCCACCCCCCAGCGAACCGCCTCCGGCTTGCTGAGCAGCGCACCGCGCTCCAGCGTCGCCAGGATCCGGCACATCGTCTCGATCACGTACGCCGTATGCGGCAGCGGCTCCCGCCACGCTGGATCCTCCGGCCTCCGGGCGAACTCGACCCAGTCACGCAACCGCGCCCGGACAGCTGCACCGACGGCGGCAGCCTGAATGGGGGCGAAGAAGGTGTCAGGCGGTGGGCCAAAGAGGGCCTGCTTGCCCTGGAGGACGGCCCACCGCTCCAGCAGCCAGTTCGCGCCGTGCTCGTTCCATCCCAGTGCCTCGCCCCGGGCCAGGGTCGGGTGCTGCTCCCATGGGTGCCATTCCCACGCGGAGGCCCGAGGCAGGTAGGCCAGTTCGATGTCATGGGCCAGAAGGTGATCCAGGGTTCCCAGGCGCTGGTGCATGACCCTGAGGGCGTCGAACACCGCGTCACTCAGAGGCTGATCCACGACGCAGAGCAGATCGACGTCGCTGGTGTGGGGGTCGAAGTCACCCAGCGCCAGCGAGCCACGCAGGTAGACGCCGAGCAGGTGGTCGTCCAGGATGGCCCGTTGTTCGGCCAGGAGGCGCGCCAAGAGACCAGTGAGATTCGCGGGGAGCACAGAATAAGTGTGGCAGGGAACCGCTGGGGATAGGGCCCTGCCGTGGAGATCATCACCCCACATCCTCGGGGCCTGCCGCCAGTCCAGCGGCAGGACACCGCAGCGGAGGCCCGGGCCATGTTTGATGCGGCGCTGCGCCGTCAGCTGCTGGGGACGACGTTCTACGCGCGTCTGGAGGCACGGCAAGCGGTCATCTGGGGGCGGTAGAGATGTCTGGAACGCTGCCAGGCAATCTGATGGCGGTGCTCGAGCGACTGTTGGCTCCCCATAGCCGGTGACGGGTATGCAGGCCGTGGAAGAACGGCATCAAGGGATGCCTGTCTGGGAGGGCTAATTTTCCATCGAACTGGCCAGGTTGCGTATCCGTGAATACCGGGCTATAGTGAAGAAATCAAGGCGGCCGAGAGGTCGCCTTCTTCGTTGCCAGACGGAACCTGTCCTCAGGCTGGTTCGCGCGGGGCAGTGATCGGCACGGCTTCGTCCCGCGCGTACAGCGCACAGATGCCGCTCCTGTCCTTGAAGGCGTACTCGAGGATCGCCGCTGGCTCGTTCGGGGCGGGGCGCAGGCCAAGGGCGCGCAAATCCTCTGCGGTGGCCAGATGGTCAGGGTACGTCTGCTGGTAGCGGGGTCGTGGAGCGGGTTTGATGCGGCGCGTCATCGGCCGCCGGGATGGACAGGGGAACAGGTAGGCACTGTCCCTATGATGCGCACAGCGTGGGTGGCGATCGTGAACGGTGCGCTGGGGTGACGTCTCAGGGTGTCAAGGTGCAGGCTGTGTCGTCACTGCAGCCGCAGCCAGCGCGCCCGGGTGCCGTCGGGAGCAGCTACCTCGTCACGTTCGAAGCCCAGAGCTGAGTAGAACGCGTCACTCTCAGGCGTCGAGGTGAGCGACAGCGTCGTGATGCCGAGGTACGGTGCCCGGGCCCGCGCCACGCTGATCACGACGTCCATCAGTTGGCGGCCGACGCCCTGACGCTGGTGATCTCGGTGCACGGCGACGATAGGGATGATGAGGGTGGGAACGCACGCCTGACCATCCACCTTGTTCAGGATCGCTGGGTCGGCCCGTTGGAGTCCGACGTGTAGGGCAAGCACGGCCAGACGGGTGTCGCCGCGTGTCAGTCCATACAGCGCCACCAGCCCTCGCTGGGCATCAGCGATTTCGTCCAGGATGATGATGTTGAGCTGGGCGTCGCCACTGTCGAATGCGCCCCACTGAGCAGGGTCGGGAGCGATGAGGGAGACGTGGCCTGCCGGCACGGGAATTCCGGCCTGGAGGCGCTCGACTGTGAGGGAACCGATGGAATGGGTGAACGCCTAGGCACGGGCCAGGATGTGTGCTCGGAGTGTTTCGTCTTCTGAGCTGCGACCCTGCGGATCGATGATCGTCTCTAACTGTCTTTTGATTCGAATCAACGTCAGGTGTCCATCACTCCTCACCGACTCCTTCCTCCGGCACTAGCAGTTCATGCAGTGGTACCCCTATGGCCCGGGCTAGGGCGTCCATGACGTCAATGCCAACGTTACGCTGGCCTCGTTCCAGCTGCGCGAGGTACGACCAGTCGATCTGAGCGGCATGGGCGACGTCATCAAGCGTCAGGCCTCGCGTTTTCCGGGCCGCGCGATACCGCGCGCCGAAGACGGCGCGTAGGGGACTGAAGGGTCGGCTGGTGCGTGGCACCCCGGAAGCGTCGGCAGTTCATAACTGCATGTACAGTGAATCAAGTCAATGGTAATCTTGTACCAAGATGATTGTCTTGGATCAGCGGGACTCAACACCCACAGCGACAGGGCGCCGCAACACACCCCGCTGATGGCACGCCGACAGCCAGAACTCAGCCACATTCGTCCTGCGCGCCCCACAGACGAACCGAACATCAGGGAGCTTTTCGAGCGGTTCCTTGTCGATGGAGGGAACAAGTTCGACGTCGTATGGCCGGGAGGGCGACCAGCGCTGGGCGTGCTTGTCCCGTACTACGAGGTCTTCGTCGTGACGGCCGGCCGAAGGGTGGTCGGCGTGAGCTGGTACGAACTGCTGGACAGATGCAACGTGCAGGTCGTCGTACTCACGGATCCGCAGTACGACGAACCCACCTGGCAGCTGCTGCGCTACGCCCAGGCCTGCGTGCAAGTGATCGCCTCAGCCGGCGTGATCCGCCTTGGAACGGTTACCGCCTGGGTGCCGGTCGGTGCCCATGCGAATCGCCTGAGCGCGGCCTACACGAAACAGGGCTGGTCACGACCGAACCCAATGTGGCTCGGCCTGCTCCAGGGCGCGACGCCGCGACACGAGGTGCTGGAAAGCGTGGTGAGACAGGCGACGGACGCGGGCATCACGCTTCGCCCCCTCAGCCCCGAGTCCAGTGGTATCCGGGAACTGCTGTCCATTACCGGTGAGCTCCCCCGCCCGAGGTACCAGCTGGAAACGCTCTGGGAAGCGAGCAGAGACGGCCAGATCCTGGCCGTCAATGGCGTGACGTTCAACGATGCCAAGGTCAGAACCATCGCAGCCGAGCCCGTGTGGATCGACGACACGGCGCGCTCCCCACTCATCAGTCTCGCTCTGCTGGCCCGCCTCCTCCGTGGGATGACCGTGATGCCCGACCTGCTGCGCGCCGATGGCCGCCGCCCGCCGCTGGACGACTGGTTCGTGACACCGCTGGCGTGGAGCGAGCAGGGCAATTATGTCCTGACGGTCGATCACGACCGTCTCCTCGAACCATGGGAGGACACCCTTGGCTGGAATCCGTACCGCCTGTGGTTGGGGCTGGGGACGCCGGTGCCCCGTGGCGTGAGGAGGGATGATGGAGTGTATGAGAGGGGAGATAGTAGAACGATTCCAAACCTGCGCTAGTTGCCACACTTAATGGGCACCACCGTTCTCTCGAAAGTATTCGGTATCGCGGACTCCATTGACGTTCGTAGGGAGCAATGAGATTCCGGGACAACCACTCCAATCGCCTGCACTATGATTGAGCAGACGCTACATCCATCTCAAGCATGTTCTCTTCAAGTTCGGGCGGAATGAATCGCAACTTTGTATTGGTACGGGCCAACCTTTCATCTCGGTGACAAGTTATTCTGTGGATTCCAAACGGAGCAATTCGTCTACAGGCAGGTTCAGCGCTGAGGCAATACGCCGCAAGGTCGAGAGTTTAAGATCGGTCTTGCCCCGTTCGATGGCGCTCATATGACTGCGGAAAACATCAATGGCATCTGCGAACTCATCCTGGCTGTAGTCGGATACCCGTAATGCCCGGATTCGTTGTCCCAGCGCCAGACGGAAAGCCAGATCTTCAGTCGTGGGCGGATGTACCTTGCGCGGTCGGCGAACCATCCCTTAAGCCTGCAGAGCGACACCCCAGAGTGCGACGCTTCACAGCAGTACGCTTTATAACAGGTTCGTTTACAAAAGACATCAAAACTGTCATTCTGGATAGTAGTCGGCGGATCTGAAGCTGTCGTCGCCGTGAACCGGATGCCTGACCATGCTGGCGGCGGCACCTACATCAACTCGGGAGTTGACTGATGAGTTGACTGTTCCGAATGGCCATCGTCACCTCATCACCCCTGGAGACTGAATGACAACGAGTGACCCTAATTCCGCAATACACCTGGCCTCCCGCATGGACAGCCGCGAAATCCGTACCTTCTTAGACCGGCAACTCCCTTACGGACGGGGGGGGCGGCTGTACGACGAGTGGTGTCCTTACGCGCAACTCCCGCCGCTGCCCCACATCGAGGATCCGCCAGTCTGGATCGCCTGGGGGCGCGGCCAGACGGTCGCTACCGCGTGGTGGGAGCTGCTGGCGCCGGGCCATGCCCGCGTTGTCGCGCTAACCGGGCCGATGGACGTGGATCTCCTTGAGCCACTCTTGGCGCAGATTGAAGTCTCCATTTCACTGTCTATAGACCGGTGGAGGCTGGAGCCGCTTCGTGTGGCCGCCTGGCTGCCTGACTCGCCTCTGCGGATGGACATGGAGGCGATCTACGGTGGCCGCGGCTGGACGGCCGAGCCTCTGTGGCACGTGCGACTGACCGGGCACCTGATCAACCGGGCTCCGATCGAGGACGCGGTGGCCGCCGCGCAGCGGCATGGCATCGAGATCAGGCCGCCGACCCTGGAGGAGCAGGCGGTACTCGACCTCCGGCCGCGGGAGACGTCCTATCTGCAGTTTTCGACCCGCCGCCGGATGGTGGCCTGCGTGAATGGGCGGCCGGTGGCCCTTAATGGAGTCGGCGAGAGTCCGGTACGCGGCCGGGTGGCATGGGTTCGTCCGGAGTGGCTTACCACGGACTGTGACGATCCACAGTTGGTGATGAATGCCCTGCTTGGCGCCTGCCTGCTCATGGAAACGGAGGCGCCGGCGGAACTCGTGGCTCCGTGGCCCGTCACGGCGTACGGGCCGTGGTTCAGCTCTCCGTTCGAACCCCTTCCGGTGCACCAGTACGTCCGGAAAGTCGCCAGAGCCCATCCTGCCCTTAGTCCTAGCCCGCCGGAATACATAGTCGAGTGACGCCTCTGGTGCGGCAATCAGGTTCTCGTCGTCATCTTGAATCAGTGGCCATGAAGATGTCGCCTTGGTAAATTGAAGTGTAAGCATTCTCTGATGCGCCCCCCAAAAATCTCGTCTATGACTACCTCGACTGGCTCATGACCCTGAACGCCCTGTATGTCACCAACGACTCCGACCCCATCCCCATGACCATCGCCGACGCGCCCGTCCGCGCGGAACGCCCGGATCTCACCCCCATCGCCCCCCTTATCCGCCCTTCCTGAGCGTTCCCACCGCAGCGGCAGCCTCCAGATCCGGGCTGCCGCTGTTCCATGCCGGGCCCCGAAGCAGAACCCTGTGACGTCTACGATGACCACCATGAAGAAGCACCTCATTGCCGGCGCAGCCCTCGTCATGAGCCTCCTGCTGGCCCTGATGGGCCAGTACAGCGGCGCCGCGACCGTCAGCACCACCGCCTGCCGGGGCAGGCCGCGGTGGTGCGCGGTCATTCACGCGGTGCAGTCGCTGGCCGGAAACGCACAGGCCTGGGTGTCGTCGGTCACGGTGTAGGTCATGCCCGCCCCGTCCCCGCGTGAGCGGGGTGAGTGGTGAGGTGGCATGACCCTAGTGGAGGCGGGGGGCGCCCGTGCATGACGAACCCCCCCATTGCTGGGGGGGCGTGGGTGGTGCGGGTGGATCAGAAGGGGAGGTCTTCTTCCTCGGGGGCCTGGTCGGGGCTGGCGACGTCCGGGATCTTCGAGGCGGTCGCGGCGTTGTCCGGGATGGCGGGCGGGGTGACGTGGGCGGGCGGGGTGAGGGCGGCGCCGGGCTTGGCGACGACGACGATGCGGTGGGCTTCGACCTTGAGGGTGGAGCGCTGGTTGCCGTCATCGTCCTTCCAGTTCTCGTAGTTCAGCGCGCCGTCGACGATCAGCGGGCTGCCCTTGGGCAGCGCTTCGAGGATGTCGGCCTGCTCACGCCACGCGGTCACGCGGACGTAGGTGACCTTCTCGGCGCGCTGACCGGCCTTCTGGTAGACCTCGTTCAGGGCGACGCCAACCTCGACGATCTTGTCCCCGTTGGGGGCGTAGCGGACGGTGGGTTCAGCGGTGGTGTTGCCGCCGACGGTGATGCTGTTCATGCCGCCTTCGAGGATGTAGTTGCCCTTGCGGTCGGTGCGGAAGCTGAAGGGGCCGTCGGCGATCTCGACGTGGAGCATCTTGGCGTCGAGGCGGGAGCGGGGATCGCCGGACGCCTTGTCATCCCAGCGGTCCTGTTCGAGGGCGTAGGTGCCGACGAGGACGACCGGGCCTTCGGGGAGTTTGGCGATGCGGTCGACCAGGTTCTTGGCCTGCGCGCCGATGAGGGTGAAGGGCAGGTACTGGATGGACTGGGTGCCGTTGTCGCGGGTGGTGGCGACGGCGAGGGTCATCAGGGCGACGGTGAGGGTGGCGGCGGAGCCACTGATGGGGACTTCGCAGGTGATGGGCGTGCGGACGAGGGACGCGGTGAGCAGACCTTTGTTGATTCCACGCATGATGCACTCCTGTGGTCGGGTGGCGCCGGTGTCTCCGGTGCGCCGGGAGCCTGCCGGTGGCAGGACGTTCGACCTGCGTTCCTGTGCCGCGCGGACGCGCGGTGAAGTCCATCTGTTGGAAGCGGGTCTCACCCCCCAGTGACGTCACCGGGATTGGCCCACTCGCGGCTGTGGCTGTTCAGTCGCTGCGCCCTCCACCATTGGCGTTCATTCGTCATGACCTGGCCTGGCCACCACGCGGCAATGGGTGTCCGGTCGGTGCGTGCCAAGGTTCCTGGTGGTCACGGCCAGCGGGGCTGACCTGGCACCGGATCCTGGTGAGGCCACCGGGCGCGGTGGGGTCATGACACAGGGGACGCCCGCGGGCGTCCCCTGGTCACTTCCTGCTCTGCTGGTCTCGTGCCCGTTGCACGCCCCGGGTCACGCCGGCGCCCAGGGTGCCCTGGAGCATGGCGGCCATGCCCGCCCGGGCCGCGTCGAGTTCCGAGCCCATCACCTCGTCCGAGAAGTCCGGCAGCGCGAGGGTGTCCTCTGGTGCCGGGCGCTTGTCTTCTGCCGGGTCTGGGGTTTGCGCGGTCGTCGCCTTGGTCGGTGCGGTCGGTGCAGGTTCTGCCGGCGCAGCTGCCTCGGTGACCTCCGGCATGACCGGCGGCGTGACCCGCACCCGGCGGCGCACGAAGTCCGGCACCGTGGTCTCACCAGCTGAAGCCGTGGCCGGATCCGTGGCCTGCTCTGCTTTTGGTGGCTGCGCTCCGGTTGGGGGGAGGGCCGTAGTCGCTCTGCTCACCGGTGGCGTGGCCGCGACGGTCGGCAGGGCCGGGGCCACGGTGGTGCCCAGGGCCGGGCCGAAGGTCAATCCCTCAGCGGCGGCCAGCTGCAAGGCCCGCACCCGCAACACCCGCAGGTCTCTGACATCAATCGGTTTCATGGTTGCCTTCCCCCTCGGGGTGAGGTGTGCTGGTCTCCGCCGACGCCAGGAACAGCACGTCCTTCGTCCGCGTGAGCGCCACGAACGCCAGCGCCCGGTCGCCCCGCTGCGCGTCCTGCCGTCCGGCCTCCATCACCTCCTCCGCCTCCAGCACCGCCACCCGCTCCGCCTCCAGTCCCTTGGCCTTGTGGATGGTGCACAGCCGCACCGCCCGGCCCTTCGCGCCAAGCAGACTGCCCAGCACCGCCATCACGCCCGCCGCCGTGCCGCGCGCGCCCTCCTGCTCCGCATGCCACGCCACCTCGCCCGCCACCGTCGCGATGCACGCCAGCAGGTCCGCGTCCTCCCGCAACTGGCGGCGCAGCGCCTTGCCCCGCACGCCCGACTCGTAATGCTCCTGGAGTCTGGCCATCCCGTACTCCGACAGTCGGCCCTCGATCTCCGACAGCGCGAACGGGTACGCCAGGGCCCGACCGACATGTCCCTCCAGCAGCTTGGTCAGGTCATGCCCCAGCACCTCCACCGGCACGCCGAGCGACGCCAGCTTCAGCGCGAGGCTCACCACCGGCGCGTTGCGTCTGGCCATCACCAGGTCCCCCGGTCGCAGCCACGTCAGCCGCTCGTCCTCCGACCCGGGCACCACTTCTCCATGTCTGGCTCCCGGCGCGGCCTTGATGTCGTCCGTGAACTCGGCCGCGAGATCCACCGCGACCTGGGGGCAGCGGAACGTCACGGTGAGCCGCAGGTCAGCCGTTCCCGGCAGGTCGGCCGCGCGCGACATGCCGCTCATGTCCGCACCCGCGAAGCCGTTCACGCCCTGGTGCTCGTCGCCCACCAGCACCATCCCGTCCGGTCTTGCCGAGCAGGTGTCGCAGCAGGCGGTGCTGGAGTCGGGAGACGTCCTGCGCTTCATCCACCAGCGCCACGTCCACCGACCCATACCCGGAGCCCATCTTCAGCGGCAGGGAGAGCATGTCCTCGTCGTCGTGACCTGCGCTGAGGAACTCGTCGAGGGCCGCCTGCTGCACCGCCTTGACCAGACCCACGACGTCCCACTCCGGCGGGAACACCAGGTCGAGGTCATCCACCAGCGCCACGATCTGCTCGGCCGAGTTCGCGATGTCCGTCATGGTCGCGCGGGTCAGCTGGAGCAGTGCCTTGGCTTCCTGCTTGCGTTACAGGCCCCGCTCCTTAAGCAGCCGGTCGATGATGTGCTTGCGTTTCCACAGGACGAACTTCGCCTCGGTCGGGCAGGACTCCCGCACGCGGTCTGACCCCAGCGCATGGACGGTACTCGCGTGCACGTCCGGGGGCAGGCTGACCTTCAGCTCCCGGGCGATCGACACGTTCAGCGCCACGGCCACGATCCGCTGCCGGGCGGGAAGCACCTCAGCCATCACCTTGAGGAGCTTGGACTTGCCCGACCCGGCGGTCGAGCGGACCACCACGTGCCCCCGCGTGTTGACCACATGGTGCACTGAGTTCACCTGCTCACGGGTGAACTGCGAGCAGGCCTGGGCGACCACCGGACGGGCGGACGGGTTGCGCAGGGTATCGAGGATGCCGGGCGCGTCGAAGGGCACACCGCCGAGGGTGCCCGCGCCGGGCTCTCCCGGCGCGAACAGGGCGGACGTGGTCGGGGACGGAAGGGCGTCAGTCATCATGCCCGCCTCGTCCCGCCGTGGGCGGGTGAGGTGTGGGGGATCGCATCTCGCCCGGACGTCCCGTGCAGTGTCACGGCGGAGCGCTGAAGACCTGGGCGGAGGAGTGGGCACACGTGAACCTGGAGGGATCAGGTCACCGTGGCGAGGTCGAGATGTGAAGCTGGGAGGCGTGACCTCTGCACGGGTCAGCTCGCTCGGATGGTGTGGTCACTCGGCCGGCACGAGGGGAGCGCTGCGAAGTGCGACACTCCTGCGGTCACGCCACGCCGTCGCGTGGCCGCCAGACTGCCCACGTCCACCACCCCACGACACGCTGCTGGGAGTGCATCTGCTGGTGCTCAAGCCCGGCACGACCCCTGGAACGCCACGCGCCCTGTTTCCGCTGACGAGCAAGACGCAACAGGCCTGTGCGCGCAATGGGGTAGGACTCTCTTAGATTCCGGAAATCGCAGAGCGTTGTGAGGGGTTTTGCCGGCGTGCCGTCACGATGTCGCAGAGCGTTGTGAGGGGTTCTGCCGGCGTGCCGTCACGATGTCGCAGAGCGTTGTGAGGAGTTTGGCGCCGCTCAGAAGTCCGGGCCGCAGCTGGTCAAACCATGAACGGCGTCTCCGGCAGCCACCACTGTGTCACCAGCGGTGGCTCCATCAGGCGGGATCCGACCTCCCCCTGCAGGAACGCCGCCCGCCGTGCGGACGGCACCCCCCACACCGGACCCCGCAGCCCGCGCGACGCAAATCCATCCAGTTTCCGCAGCACATGGTGGAGCTTGTACTCCCCTGTGTCATACTCCACGGCCACGTCGAACGCCCCCCGATGCCACAGCGCATCCGGCTCCTCGATCCGGTGCCGCCCCGCCGTGGAGACGGTCCACTGTGAGGGGTACACCACGTTCAGATGCCGCCGCATTTCCCCCACGCCCACCAGGTGCATCAGGGCCGCGTCGTTGCGGTATGCCAGGGTGGCCGAGCGGAGGTACACCGCCGTCTGCACCTCAAGCGAGGTGTTCGCATGCATCGGTCGCAGCACCGCGTCCACGAATGGCACCCCCTCGATGTCCTCGGCACTCAGGCCGTAGTGCCGCCGCAGCTGGGTGTCCGCGATGGCCAGGTCCATCGTCAGGTCAGCCTTGAAGCGCGCGATGCGGGCCGATCTGGGCTCGCACAGGATGGCCACCGACGAGCGTGGCAGGGGGCTGTCGTCGCGCCTTAGCCGGACGGCCATCGAGGCGGTGATGTGCGGGGTGTCCCACTCGAAATCAGTGTCCCAGGGTGGCGGTGGCGGTACGTACTGCGCCCGGGTCGGGACGCCGTAATGGATGTCCGGCTCTCCTGCCGGTACCAGGGGAATCAGGGTCAGGAAGTTGGCGAATGGCGCGGCGGCCGTCTGCCCCATGCTGGGCCGCGGCGTAAAGAGGATGACCTGAAAGCGGTCATGCAGGGCCGGGGAGCGCAGGCGCTCCCCAATCTCCTTGATGGCCAGTCCCCGGTACCCGCCGGAGGTCATCTGCCCGCCCACCAGGGCCGGGCCGCCGTCGGTCATGACCTCGATCAGCTGCCGACCGCCCAGGTAATTCGTCAGGTGGCGGGTGGTGTGCGGGGTCGTGCGCGTCCAGCCGTAGTGCTGCAGGCACAGCCGCAGGTACGCCCGGTCCTGCTGTCGTCTCAGGCTGTGGGCTAGGTCTTTGGTACCGAAGACCTGCAGGCGGCCCTGGGGACTGAGCTGGTACATCATGCCGAGCAGGGTCTGCACGGGCATGAGGACACCGGCGGCGAGCAGGACGTCGAGGCGGTCACAGTGGCGCCGCCCTTCCTCGACAGTCCAGGCGCCGTCGGTCGTGTAGAGGGTGGTCAGGGCGCGGAGTTCCTCGGGTGTGAGGGTCAACCGTGGAGGAGTCGGAAGGGTCATGGGCGGGGCTCAGGAGTGGGACTCGGCATGGGTAGCTGGATGCTGAACGTGGTCATGACTGGGTTCGATGCACGCCTCAGCTCTTGCCTTTCGTGCCGCCCGTTCCCTTTTTTGTGGCCGGTTTCACCGGGGCTTTGGGGTCTGTTTTGGTGGTCGGCGGGGAGCTGACCTGCCGCGCCTGCTTGCGCATCGCGTGGATGGTCGCCACGTCCAGGTGACCCTCCCGCAGGCTGTCGATGGACACCCGGAACTTCGGATCGGCCTTCAACAGGGCGTACGTGGTCTCCGTCCGTTTCGTCTGAATCCACTCCTCGATGGCGCTCGCATCATCCGGGATGAGGATCAGTTCCTCGCCCATCTTGTGCTCCACCACCCGGTTGTTCCGCCCCAGGTAGCGCACGGTGACCGTCTCGTTCAGGGGGGCGGCGATGATGATGTCCGCGTTCAGTGCCTCCTCGAAATCCAGGATCGCCAGCATCCGCTCGGCCTCCGGAATCGTGCCCACCACCTCACTCCAGCGGCGCAGCTGCTGTCCGTTTTTGGTGGTCAACGGATCCGGCGCGGCCCCATCCGTGGGGGCGTCCTGATGATCCAGCCAGGTGCCGCTCAGGGGATCGGACGGGTTCTCAACCGGGCGCTCAGGGCTAGGTGGGGTGGCGGGCGGGGTGGTGGTGTCGGTCATGGTGCCTCCGAAGGCACCTTCTCAACGGAGGGGTTTCGAGTGCAAGTGTCGGTTCCCGTGGGGGGCCGGCGTGCGGGGTCTGCCGTCGAGTTGACCGTGGTGGCAGACCCCGGCGGGCCGACTGAGGAGGGAGAACGCAGGTCCGTTGAGGTTCCAGCTGGCTATGCTGACTTCCGGATTTTCGTGGGAGCTGGGGCGTCAGATGCGGGAAGGCGCAGGTGCTTTGGGGCCCGTTGGGCCAGGTCGACTGCTGGATTTCCGTGTGGATCGTGATGCCAGGATAGGCAGAGCGCAGCCGCATTCAGGTTCCAGAAGAGGCAGAACGCAGCCGCATTCAGGTTCCAGAAGAGGCAGAACGCAGGTGCTTTGAGGCTTCGTTGGGCCATGCTGATCCCCAGGTTCCTGTCGGAATTGGAACGCAGAACAAGGTGGAACACAGGTGCATTCAGGCCCCTTCGGGCCAGGTCGCGGTCGGCGTGCGACGGGCACCGTTAGACCTGGTGAATCCAGGCGATGGACTGGGAAATTGAGGAGCATCAGCGGTCGTCACACCTCCGAACGGGCATCGGATGTTCAGGGGACGACGGGGCCTGATGGGCCATGGCGGACATAGGGGTATGGCCGTTTGGAAGGCCGGAGGAGGGGGCCACGATGAGGAAATCATGGTGGGCGTGAGGCCGTTTCAGGTCGGCAACCGGGGCGTGTGCGGGGCAGCGGTGGGTGTCTTCAGTGGTGGGTTGATACCGGCAGTGCCTCGTATGACCCCGCTTCCAGGGAGCATTGCGCCGCGCGAATCGACCCGGTCATCCCACGGCGAAGCCAGACCGTGATGACGAAATCTGGGGTCTCGACGGCGTGATGTGTGCCTGCGTTCGGAGGTCGATTTTGTTCTTTCGTTCGGCCTGGTATCCCGTCGATGCTGGTCGTGGAAATGGGGATGGGCCTGGGTCTGGGTTTGTTAAACGCCCGGGTCTGGGCTGGTCAGATGCCTGCTGGTGACCCCTCAATGTGGACGGCCAGAGCACAGGAGGTCAGGGTATGGGTGGCGTCGTTGAGCCTTGCAGGGTGGTGAACCTAGGGATGGTCGGTGGGGACGTGGGACTCCGGAATCGAGGCGTCCAGCCTGCGGACTGGCCAGTTCGGGCCGACAGGCGGTGGGTAGGACAGGCCGGGAGGGGGCGGTGGGGGCCGTCGTCAGTCGTGCCTGAAGAGATGCGTCTGGGCGTTCGGAGTTCTGCTGGAGGCATGGGGGACGGGTGCCGGCGGCGCGCGAATGATGCGGCCGGTGGTGCCTGGTGAGGACAGCCGCGCCCGATGGTGCGGGTGCGGAAGGGCGGTCTGATGGCACCTGCAGGGCAGCTCCGGCACCGTCTGGGCAGGGGTGGGTGACCCACAGAAGGACGGCCCACGGTGTGCTCACGCGGGCCGGTGGATGGGGGTTGCGGTCAGGACGCCAGGGCGGCCACCTGCAGTTCTGGCCAGTTCCCCACGCGGATACCGTCGGCGCCTTCGCCCCGGATCAGGGCGTCCACGGCCGCGTTCACGTTCGGGTGCACGACGTAACAGCCCTTCGCGCGCACCTCGATGGCGAGGCTGAACGCGGCACTTTTGCGCCGGTGCATGAGGCCCGTGGTCTGGTCTTTGCTGAGGCCCAGCAGGGGCCAGAACATGTCGTTGTCGAAGGTTTCGCGGAAGGTGCGGCCGTGCAGGGTCGAGATGGCGGAGATGCCCAGGTTCGCGGCCCGTGCGACCAGGATCACGTCGTCGTTGTATCCCACCTCGTCGAGCAGGACTTCTTGCGGTCCGCCGTTGCGGATCGCGCGGCCGAGCTTTTCGCTTTGCCGTGCCGGGTCGCCGACCTTGATGCGCCGGACGTGCCGCAGGAAGGGGTGGGGGCGGTCACCGTCGCCGGTGATTTCGTTGGAGGAATCGATGATGATCAGGCCCTTGCCGAGGGTCTCGCCGCGGATGCGGGCGATGTCACGGAGCAGGGTGGTTTTGCCCACGGCGGGCGGGCCGATCGCGAGGATGCCGGTGGCCAGTTCGATGTAGCGGCGCAGGGGTTCGGCGACGTAGGCCGTGACCCGGGCCACGCGGATGACGACCGAGATCACCAGCTCGTCTTCGTCGAACTCAGCGGAGATGCGGTGCAGGGTACCGTCGATGCCCTGGCGGCCGTCGCTGCGGAACTTGCGGGCCAGCTGGCCGAGCAGGTACAGCAGGTCGCCGGGCGTCACTTCGATGGGGTAATCGACGCGGACACCGTCGAGTTTGACGCCGAAGTCCATGCCCAGATCGAGGTACATCTCCTCGATCACATGGATGTTGTCTTCGACACATTGCCGCATCTGATCGGGCAGGATTTTCAGGACAGCGTGGTACTCGGCGGGGGTCGTGATGTCCATCGGCGGTGGTGGGGACAGGGGCATTCGGGTCACCTGGGAAGGGGCTCAGGGAGTCAGTGGGCGGCGCGGATGACGGTGGTGCTCGGCGGTGTGGCAGGGGTGCTGGGCGTGCCGGATTGCAGGACGGTGGTGGTGATGCCGGGGGTGGTGACGGTGGGCGGCACGATGGTCAGGGGAGCTGGAACTGGCGCTGGTGTGGGGGGTGCGGTGGGGCTGGAGGTGGCCTTTGCGGGGCTGGCGGTGGCCTTGGTGGAGCCCGTGAGGGGCCTGGTGGGCCGGGGTGTGGCGGGCGCGCCTGGGGCGGTCTGTGGACGGCGGGGCAGGGTCGCGGCGGGTGCTCTTGCGGGGGCAGCGGCCGCGTTCGCTCTGGCGGGCGTCGGGGATGCTGGGGCGCTGCGGACGGGTGCAGTCGGGGCGGGAGCGGGGCGGGTGCTGGCAGCGCGCACGGTGGGCTGTGTGGCGGCCTGCTGGAAGGCCGCGTAATACCCGAGCACCCTGGTCACGTGCGTGCATGTTTCGGCAATGTCCGGCAGGCCGCCGGCGGCGCGTACGGTGCCTGGTCCGGCGATGTACGCCGCGAGGGCGAGGGGAACGGTGCGGAATTGCGCGAGCATCAACGCGAGGTACCGGGCGGAGCCGTACAGATTCTGGACGGGATCGAAGGGCGCGCGAACGCCCATATCGCGTGCCGTTCCTGGCATCAGCTGACCCATTCCGAGGGCTCCGGCGCCACTGACGTGGGGCACCACTGGCTTTCCTGGGTGATCATGGCGAGGAACAGCAGGGGGGCGAGGCGGTACTGGCGGTCGGCGAGCAGGGCCACCGGTTGCAGGTCATAGCGGGGCGCGCACGCGGGCGCTGCTGGAGCGGTGGCCGTGAGGAGGCACGCGCCCAGGGCGGCGCCCGCAGTGAGGCGCCGGCGGGCCATCAGCTGGGGGTGCCGGGGTGGGGCCGGGTGACCGCGCGGGGCGGCAGGGCACTGGCGGGCGTGGCGTTGGCCTGGCGTTCGTCGATGTTGACGAGGGTGCGCGCAATCACGGCCAGCAGGATGACCGGCGCGGACGTCCGGCCCCTGATCCTGCCGGTTCACCCGGCGGATGTACGCCGCCTGGTGCACGGCGGATCGGTGGTGGCGTTCGTGACCTGCGCTGGTCTGACGGTGGACGATGTCGAGGTGTTCGCGCCGGCGCCGGAGGCCGAGATCTGGAACGACATGATGCTGGCCGAGGACGCCACGGCGCAGCTCGCGGCCCGGGTCGCCACGTGGCCACTGACCCCCCCGACCTGACCGCCGGGACGGTCCACTTCCCGCGTGCTGTGAACCGCGCCGCCCCATGCCCTGTGGCGACGGAGCGTTCCGCCCTGTCCCGGCCAACCCCCATCCCCGCCTTGCAAGGAGTGCCACCATGACCCAGTTGCTTCGTTCGACGTCCGCGTTCATGCCCCGACTGCTCGACGGGGCGCCCTCCCTGACTGCCCGGCTGCTGGTGCATCCGGGATCGCTGGTGCTGCTGGCGACCCACGGCGAGACTGGCGTGGACTGCTCGCCGCGCGGCGACCCCGGGCAGGCAGCGTTCGTGGACGACCCGCACACCCTGGTGCTGCCGGATCGCCCCGGTAACAACCGCATCGACAGCATCCGCAACATCCTGCATGACCCGCAGGTCGGCCTGCTGTTCCTGGTACCGGGAGTCAACGAGGGCTTCCGGGTCAATGGGGTCGCGCGGCTCACCCGCGATCCGGCGGTGCTGGAGCGGTACGCCTATCTCGGCCGGCCGCCCGTCACCCTGATCGTCGTGGAGGTGCACGAAGCGTTCTTGCACTGCGCCCGTGCCCTGCTGCGCTCCGACGAATATGCAATTGGATATGAGTCACCAGTCTTCGCCTAGGTGCCTATGCCCGAGCAAAAGGAAGAATGAGTCGAAGGAGAGCAAAGAGAAAGGTGGATCAGAGCAATTATCATATCCACTGCTTGATATACACTCCTATCCTCTAATGTCATCCTACCCAGAACAACTTCTGCCGTCATTCCTGACGTGAGGCTTGAATAAAGGCCGCTGCCGGAAAAACCACCTTTGCCCGGAGTGCGGACGCACCCTGCTTCCAGAGGCCGTCGATCCACCGTACTGTCTGATGGAGTTCACACCGAACAGTCCCAACCTTTCTCGATGAGCCTTGAATGGTGGGCACAGGGGGTTGTCCTCGCTAGGATGAGTTCCTGAGGCGGCCGGCCCGGCAGGACTCTCTATACGCAGAGGAGATGGGCATGGGAGTCAAGATGCTGAGTGAGACGCAGGCACACCTGTTGAACTGGATCAAACTGGGTACCCTGCTCGAGCGGACAGACATGACCGGAGCTGGTGAACACCTCGAATACTTCATGGGCGGCGCGGCAGTGGAACGCTCGGAGATCGAAGCGCTGGAATCCCAGGGGCTGATCGAAGCCCTGAGTACGTGGACCATTCACGACTACGGGTACGTGCGGTATGGCCTCACCACCTTCGGACTCACGGTGCTGCACACCTACGAACAAGAGGGCTCCGGATGAGCCGCCATGGGCCTGCAAGGCGGCTTCAAGCACGCCCAGTCCCCTTCACACCGGGAGCCGCATGAGGTCGCGCCCCACCGTCACGCGCCCCGCGTACACGGCGGCCATGCCCTCGGTGTAGGACGCTTCCGCCGCCGGCGTCCGTTTCGGTGCCGGGATGTGATGGGTCAGGACGAGGTGGCGGACGCCCGCGTCCTGCGCAATCTGCGCGGCTTCCAGGGTTGTGGTGTGGTACTTGGCAGGATTGGTCACCTGAACGGCGAGTTCCGGATTCTGGTCGCTGATCTCACGCAGCCACGCGGCGTTGTAGGCATCGTGAATCAGGACGTCGGCGCCGCGCGCGGCCTCCACGGTGGTGGGCACCGGCCGCGTGTCGCCGGAGATGACCAGCACCTTCCCCCGCCACTCGATCCGGTACCCGACGGCGGGCTCGACGGGACGGTGGTCGACCTCAAACGCCGTGATCCGCACGCCATCCTCGTCGAGCAGCACTCCGCTGTTGCCCTCCACGAATTCGATCCGCGCGCCGTCCAGATCGGACTTGTTGTACGACACCCGCAGGCCGATGTCGTACTCCAGCGCGGCGTAGAACCGGCCGATGATGTCCTGTGTGCGCTGTGGCCCGAAGACCCGCATGGGCACGGCCCGACCGGCGATGATCCCCACGTGGGTCCGCCAGGAACTGATGAACAGATCCGGGAACCCGGCGTTGTGGTCGTAGTGGTGATGCGTGAAAAAAACGTCTCGGACGCGCTGGGGCATGAGCCCGGAATCGATCAGCTGCCGGACGGTGTCGGCGCCGCAGTCGAACAGCAGCACGCGGCCAGCGACAACGACCGCCACCGCTGGCTTGGCCGCACCGGGGTAGGCACGCGGCGTCCCGGTGCCCAGCAGGACAGCCGTGAATTCGTCCGGGTCGATGGGGGAGAGCGGCGTGTCTTCGATCCACGGGTTGGTCATATAGGGCGAGTCTGGCGCGTGCCGCCGGGTTTGACCTGTCACCTGTCCAGGCCATTGGTACAGGGAATGAAACGTCCTGCCGCTCCACAGAAGACTGACGGTGTGGTTGGGTCGTTGCCCACCCGAGCACCGTCAGACTGATGGCCACACTGAGCAACAGCCCCAGTCAGGGAGCCTGCGCAGCAATGCCGGTGACCAGACTCAGCCCTGGAGTGCCTGCGTGAACCAGCGCGTCACCACGTCCGGCCGGGTGATGGCGCTCCCCACGACGACACACTGCGCGCCGAGTGTCAGCGCGCGGGCCGCGTCGGCAGGCGTGTTGAGACGGCCCTCGGCGGCAAAGGGAAGGCCATCGGCGTGCAGGGCAGTCATCAGCGCCCAGTCCGGATAACCACTCTGGGGGCTGTACGGGGTGTAGCCGCTCATGGTGGTGCTCACGATGTCGGCGCCCATCTGCACGGCCGCGTGGGCTTCGGCCAGCGTGCTGATGTCGGCCATGACCAGGGCACCCGCCGCGTGGACGGCCCCGATGATGTCGCCCAGCGGTTCCGGACGGGGACGCAGCGTGGCGTCCACCGCGACGACCTGCGCGCCCAGTTCGGCGAGCCGAACGGCCTCGGCGCTCGTGGGAGTGATGTAGATGTCGGTGTCGGCGCGGTCGGTCTTGGTCAGGCCGATGATGGGCAGGTCAGTGACGGCCCGCACCGCCTGCACGTCGTCGAAGCCCTGAATCCGCAGGCCGCCCGCGCCGCCCTTCACGGCCGCGAGGGCCAGGCGGCTGATGATGAATGAGTCCCGCAGCGGGCTGTCGGGGTTGGCCTGGCAGGACACGACCAGCTGGCCCCGCAGGCGTTCCAGCACCCCCTGGTCAGGCATGGGGGAGAAGTCTCTCTGCTGCCAGGATGTGCTCGATTCGCCGGGTTTCGGCGTCGTTCAGCGGCAGGTTCAGGCGGTGCATGTGGAGGGTGGGGATCAGGCCCCTCAGGTGCAGGGCCGCCTTGAAGCCGCCGACGCCGGAGGCGCAGGGACTCGTGCGGGGCGAGCCCTGGAGGGCAATGGCGAACAGCCGGATCAGCCGCTCCTGGATGCGCCGGCCCTCGACCCAGTCCGGCGGCGCGTCGCCTGGGCCCTGGTCAAAGGCGCCCGTAGGAACCTTGTCGGCCAGGGCGGTGCAGGTCAGGGCGAGGCTGAGGGCGAGCTTGGACATACGGACTCCTGTGCGGGGTGAGGGGCGGTCAACGCTGGCCGGCGGCGCCGAATCCCAGATCGGCGACCACAGGGGCGGGCTGTTCCGGGTTCAGGCGGGCGTGGATCTGTTGGAAGTGGGCGTGCATCGCTGCCGTGACCTGTGTGGCCGTTCCGGCGCGCAGGGCATCCACAATGGCCCTGTGGTCGTGGGCGGTCTGTGCGAGGTTCCACTGCGACATGTCGGCGGTGGCGTTGAGGCGGTGGAAGACTTCCCAGAACAACCCCACCAGCCGGTCGAGGAAGACGTTCTCCAGGGGGGCGTACAGGACGCGGTGGAATTCGCGGTTTTCATCCTCGAAGGTGCGGCCGGTGGCAGCCTTGGCGAGCATTTTCGCCACCAGCGCCTCAAGTTGGGCCAGTTGGCCGGGCGTGGTGCGGGCGACCACCATGCCGACCAGGCCCTCCTCGAGTGCCGTGCGCACCTGCAGCAGGTCACGCAGAGATCTGCCATCGGTGGCGAAGGAGTAGGGGAGGTTCTCAACAATGCTGTCGAAGGAGAAGGCCTTGACGTAGAGGCCCTCTCCCTGCCGCGCTTCGAGGATGCCGACGGCTTCCAGGGATTTGACGCCTTCACGCAGGGACAGTCGGCTGATGCCCATGTCCCGGGCCAGCTGGGCCTCGGGCGGCAGGACGTCGCCTGGCTGCAGGTGCTGTTCTTCAATGAAGCGGCGGATGGCCAGCTGGGCCTGTCGATGTACGGGTACCTTGGCGATACGTCCACCCCCACCAGGTTGTCAGATGTCTGATGTATGGATGAAAGATAGATACAGCTCAGATCTCTGTCAAGAACACCTCTACGGAGTTCCTGGCCGGTGCCTCCGCGGCGAAGGCGAGCGTGACCTGCGGCGTCTGGGCCTCGGTCACCCACGCGGCCAGTTCCAGCCCTTCCCGATGGGTGTCCAGTCACCTGTTCACCCGGCGAAACTGCAGGTGTGACAGGTTCCCGCCTCCTCGGTGCACAGAGCCCGGAATTCTTTGAGCAGATACGACTGGGCCACGCTGACGAACGCGTTGCGGTGCCGATCAGCCCAGCCAGCGGTGCAAGTTCCGCTGCATAGGAACCGACCGGTTTCTCGGTGGCAACGGACAGACCAGTTTCCAGACACACTGTCAATCCTCAAGCAGGGTCTGAGGCCGGCCCAACAGTAGCAGCCCAGGTGGGTCGGCGAGGATGGCTTCCAGAGAATCAATGAAAATGACCTCAAGGTGGTGGCCGACCGCAGAAACCGCTTCCCCATGCAGCGCAGCATGCCCATGGCCGTGATCCAGCAGGACGATTCGCGTGATTTGAGAGCTCAGACATCTGAGCTCACGCCATTGGACTCGGCGTCGCCGAACCCGATGTGGCCGGACAAAAAACCCAGACTGTCACCGAGGATCCCACCACGGCAATCACCTTGACAGCCCTTGGAAGACACATGGCACGAACCACTTGGGAACCTGCCACGCCCCACGACTCGTATGCTCTGGCCATGCCCGAGCTGCCACCGCCCGCCACGCCCTTTCCACCCGAAGAGCTGGCCACCCAGCGGGCCTGGTCGTTCGTGCAGACCTGGTGGCGCGTCACCCAGGCGCTGGGCACCAGTGTGACGCCCGAACACGTTATCGACACCGTGGTGCACGAGGGCGTGCAGGCCCTGGGCGCCGACGCCGGCTCGGTGTTTCTCTCTCACCCGGATGGTCAGGCGCTGGAGCTCAGCGCCACCGTCGGCTACGAGCCCAGTCTCCTGGCCGACTGGCGGCACCTTCCCTTGACCCGCATTACCCCCTCCACCGAGGCGTTCCTCAGCCGGGTTCCCGTGATCGTGGAAACGGTCGAACAGGCCGTCCACGATTACCCCGTGCTGCGCGGCGTCATGGCAAGCACGGCCGGGAGCCTGGTCGCCCTGCCGCTGCTGGTGGGAGAGGAGACCCTGGGCGTCCTTGCGCTCACCTTCCACAAAGAACGCGCCTTTGACGCCATGGACCGGGCCTTCCTGGGCACGCTGGCGTCATTGTGCGCGCAGTCGCTGCAACGCAGTACGGCCCTCGCCGAAGCCCAGCGGCTCAATGAACAGTTGGGCTTCCTGGCCGAGGCCAGCACCATCCTCAGCCGCTCACTGGACCTGCCGACCATCCTGGACGCCATCGCCCACCTGACCATCCCGCGCATCGCCGACTGGTGCGTCATTCACCTGCCCGGCGAGAACGGCCAGCTCGAACCGGTGACCATCGTTCACCAGGATCCGGCCCAGGTGTCCTTTCTCAGGGCGTTCACCCGGCGGCATCCCACCAGCGCCACCGCCGACTCCGGCGTCGGCCGGGTTTTCACCACCGGCCGGGCCGAACTCGTTCCCACGATCACCGATGAGATGTACGAGGCCAGCCCGCTGGACGAAGCGTCGAAGGAGGAGGTGCGGCAACTGCAATTGCGCTCCATCATCAACGTACCGATGGTGGCGGCCGGCACCGTGGTGGGGGTGCTCGGGCTGGCACGGACGCACGTGGACCGGGCCTATACGCCAGCCGATCTGGAGCTGGCCCAGCAGGTCGCCAACCGGGCGGGCAAGGCGGTCGAGAACGCCCGGCTGCACCAGGCCCTCCAGGTGGAACTCCATGAACGGACGCAGGTGCAGCGGGCCCTGGATGCCATGAACCTCCAGCTGGAAGACCGGGTGCGGGAACGCACCGCCGAACTCCAGCAGCTCAACGAGGAGTTGCAGGCCTTCGCGCATTCGGTCTCACATGACCTGCGCACGCCCATCCGGCACATCACCAGTTTCGCCGATCTCCTCGAGCGCCAGCTTCCGACCGGGAACGCCCGTGCCGAGCAGGCCCTCGGCCAGATCCGCCATGGCGCGCAGCGGCTCACGGCGACCGTGGACGGACTCCTGCTGCTCTCACAGGCCAGCCAGCAACCCCTGCACCGAACCGACGTGAACCTGCACCAGCTGACCCGGCAGGTGATCGACACGCTGAGTGCCGACGCGACCGCCCGATCCGTCGAGTGGCGGCTCTCCCCCCTTCCCACCGTGCAGGGAGACGCCGGACTGCTGACGCTGGTGCTGCAGAACCTGCTGGGCAACGCCCTGAAGTACTCGTCCCAATCGGACTGTGCCGTGGTCGAGGTGTCGGCCAGCCACATGGAGGACGGCACCCTGATCTCCATCCGGGACAATGGGGTGGGCTTCGACGCGACGTACGCGCACAAGCTGTTCCTGCCCTTCCAGCGGTTGCATCACCCGTCCGAATTCGAGGGCACGGGCCTTGGCCTGGCGAACGTGCGACGGATTGTGCAGCGCCATGGCGGGCAGGTCTGGGCCGCGAGTGTGCCTGGGGAAGGCGCCACCTTCAGCTTCCTGCTGCCCGACTGATGTCCGGTTGAACGCCCTGTAGCAACGGCGCTAGAGATCTAATGGCGTATCGGGCCTCTCCAAGATGGGTTCTCGCACCTCAGGCCATCCGCGGCCAGCCATTAGCCACCAGTGGAGGAGTCTCCGCCTGGGATCTGTTAGAGGGCGCAGGCGAGTCAGGCGAGATCCAGGATCGACACTTTTGGTTCATACCAGTGCCACGGCCTACACTTCAGGGATGAATCTCCCCGTGCAGCAGATGCAGCCGGGAATCCGCTGGCCTGCTCCCAGCCGCCCGCTGCTGGGCCGCGCACGTGAAGTCGCAGAACTGCACACGCTGGTGGCGCAGCGCGGCGTGCGACTGCTCACCCTGACCGGGCCCGGCGGCGTGGGCAAGACCCGGCTGGCCGTCGAACTGTGTACCGCCCTCCCGGACGCAGTGTTCGTGTCGCTGGTCGGGACATCGTCGCCGCAGCGGGCGCTGGAGGAGATCTGCCGCGCGCTGGGCCGCGAGGTCGGAGACGACCCCTTCGACAGCGTCTGTGTGATGGTCGGCGAGTCGGCGTGCCTGCTCGTGCTCGACAACGTCGAGCAGCTGTTATCGCTGGGGCCGCCGCTGATGGCCCTGCTGGAACGCTGCCCACGGCTCCAGCTGGTACTGACCAGCCGCCATCCGCTGCGGGTGGCGCCGGAGCAGGAGTACCCGGTGGCGCCGCTGGCGCTGCCGTCGGCGGCCGACCCCGATGCGCCCAGCCTGCACCTGCTGCTGGCCAGCAGCGCGCCCACCACCCCCGATGAGCTGGACGCCGCCCGCGAACTGTGTCGCCGCCTGGACGGCCTGCCGCTGGCGCTGGAACTGGCGTCCGCCCGGCTGCGGCTGCTCTCGCCCCGGCAACTGCTTGCCCGGCTGAACCTGGCGCTGCTGGAGTGCCGCCCGTCTCCGGAGACCCATCACCACAGCCTGCACGCGGTTCTGGACAGCAGCGCGGCCCTGCTCAGCGAGGAGGAGCGCCGCGTCTTCCTGCGCCTGGGCGTGTTCGCCGGCAGTTGCACCGTCGAGGCCGCCGAGGATGTGGCGCAGGCACCGCTGGGGAGCCTGGAGGCCCTGCTGGAACACAGCCTGCTGCAGCGCGATGGGGAACGGCTGTGGATGCTGAACACCGTACACGAGTACGCCCACGCCCACCTGCGCGCCGGGCCGGAGTGGGAGGAGACCCAGGCGCGGCAGGCCCGCTGGATGCTCGCGCGCTCACGCGAGGCCGAACTGGCGCTGCGCGGCCCCGAGGGGCATCACTGGGTTCAGCGGCTGCACGACGAGCAGCCCAATGTTCGGCTGGCCCTCGGCTGGAGCCTGGGGCATGATCTGGCGCTGGGCCTGGAGCTGGCCGGAACGCTGGCCCTGTTCTGGGCCTCGCACGGGTACCTGCACGAAGCCGTGGACTGGCTCGACCAGGTTCTGGACGCCCAGGCCTTCGAAGCGCAGCTGCCTGGGCCGCCGCCGACCACCGCGCAGCAGACCGCGCTGGCCAAGGCCCTGGGGGGACGCGGCGGCTGCGCCATCTACAGCGGGGATTTCGCCGCCGCCGAGGGGTTTCTGCGCCGGGCCCTGACGCTGTGGCAGGGCGTCCGGCACGTCCGGGGCGAGCTCTCGGTGCTCAACAACCTGGGGATCGTGTGCCGCCGCCTGGGCCGGCCCCAGGAAGCCGAGGCGTACCTGCGCGGCGCCCTGCCACTGGCCCAGCAATCGGTTGAACCGCTGCTCGAAGCGGCCATCCACAACGGTCTGGGCACCCTGGCGCTGGGCCGCCTGGAGCCGGCGGTGGCCGCCGAACATTTCAGCGCCCACCTGACGCTGCGCCGCCAGCTGGGCGACCGGGAAGGCGAGGCGGCGGCGCTGGGCAACCTGGCGCACGCGCTGCTGGAAGCGGGCGACTACGACCGGGCCGAGCGGCTCCATCACGACGCCCTCCGCGTGGCCCGCGAGCTGGGCGACGTGCGCACGGAAGGCATCGAACGCTACGGCCTGGGGTTCGTGGCAATCCGGCGGGGGCAGTGGGACAGCGCCAGAACCCAGCTCCTGGCCAGCCTCCAGCTCTCACTGGAGCACGGGCACGCGCCCAACACGGCCACGGCGCTGTTCGGACTGAGTTGCTGCCTGGCGGTTCAGCAGCCCCGGGCGGCGGCCTGGGTGTACGGCGCACTGGAACGCCTGCACAGACAGCTGGGCCTGGAACCCGATGCCGTGGAGCGTCAGGATGCCGGGCGGCACCTCGCTCCCGCCGAGCGCCGCCTGGGGCCGGAGGTCTGGCGCGAGGCCCTGGCGCGCGGACACGCCCTGCCGCTCGAGACGCTGCTGGCGGACGTGGCCGCCCTGCCCCTGACCGACGCGCCAGATCCGGCGCTCTCGGGCCTGGGGTTGACCGGGCGGGAACTCGAACTGTTGCGCCTGCTCGCCCAGGGCTACACCGATAAGAAACTCGCCGCGCTGCTCAGGATCACGCCGCGGACGGTCAGCACGCACCTGAGCCACATCTACGCCAAGTTGGGCGTCCGGACACGCACCCAGGCGGCCCGCTTTGCGCTGGATCACCAGCTGGACTGAGCGCCGCCCAGGTTCCCCAAATTCCGCGCCTACGTAACCCTACGTATTGGCGTTTGTGCGTGTGGGGCGCACACTGAATCCAGGTCACCACCCTGGCCCCGGCGACATCGCCGACCCCATCCGACCGATCGATACACCACCCCACCAGCTTCCGCCGGGAGATCCCTTCCTGCGGGAAGGAGGAGGTATGGCCTGACGTCAGACCGCCTGACCGTAAATCCGAGCAGATCCGCCCTATATCTCCCCTGAACCTCCGATCCACACCAATCCATCCGAGACCTTCAGATCACCCCACCAAGGAGACTCCATGAGCACCCTGCCCACGTCCACGTCCGTGCACGCGCCGCCTGCCACCGGGCACGCCATCGTCCTCGGGGCCAGCATGGCGGGCCTGCTGGCCGCCCGCGTCCTGGCCGACCACTACGCCCAGGTCACGGTGCTCGAACGCGATCCGCTGCCCAACGAGACCGCGCCGCGCCGGGGAGTGCCGCAGGGCCGTCAGCCTCACGGGTTGCTGGCGGCGGGCCTCCGAACCCTCGACCGGCTGTTTCCGGGCTTCGGCGCCGAGCTGGTGCAGGCCGGAGGCCTTCCCGGCGACAGCAGCTGGAACATCCGGTGGTATCAGGTCGGTGGCTTCAAGGTGCGCCAGAGAAGCGATGTCCACGGCGTGCTGGCCAGCCGTCCGCTGATCGAGGGGGTCGTGCGCGAGCGCGTGCGCCGCCTGCCCAACGTGCAGTTCCGGGATGATGTCAGCGTTCAGGGCCTGCTGCACGGGGAGGGCCGGGTTCGTGGCGTGCAGCTGGAAGACCGGCGCCAGGGTCGGCACGAGGAGCTGAGCGCCGATCTGACGGTGGACGCCACCGGACGCGGCTCCAGAAGCCCCGCGTGGCTCCGGGCCCTGGGCTACGCGGCGCCCGCGGAGAGCGTGGTTCGCATCGACGTGACCTACACGTCGCAGGTCTACCAGGACGCGGCGCCACAGCATCCGGACGACGTGAACGCCTACATCATCATGGAGGAAGCGCCGCACGGCAAACGGGGCGGCGTGGCCCTCAGCTGCGAGCACGGCCGCTGGATGATCGGGCTGGCCGGAATGCTCGGCGAGCAGCCGCCCAGCGATCCCGTGGGATTCCACGCCTACGCCCAGGCCCTGCCGTCGCCCGAGATCGCCCGCCTGATCGAGCGCCTGACTCCACTGGGCGCGCCGGTCACCCACCATTTCCCGCACAGCCAGCGCCGCCACTACGAACGCCTGACCCGGTTTCCGGAGCAGTACCTGGTGATGGGCGACGCGCTGTGCAGTTTCAACCCGATCTACGGTCAGGGCATGACGGTCGCCGCCCTCGAAGCGCTCGCCCTCCAGGAGTGCCTGCGCGCGGGCGGCCAGGTCTCGTGGCAGCGCTTCTTCAAGCAGGCCGCCGGGGTCATCGACATTCCCTGGACGCTGGCGGTGGGCAGTGACCTGGCCTATCCCCAGGTCGAGGGGCCGCGTACCGTCGCCGGGCGCCTGATCCAGCGCTATGTCCGCCATGTCCATCTGGCCGCCCAGCACGACGGGCAGGTCGCGCTGGCCTTTCATCAGGTGTCCAACCTGCTCAGGCCGCCGCAGAGCCTGTTCCGTCCTGCCGTGGTCGGCCGGGTCCTGCGGGCGCGGCTGGGACATCCGGCCGAGGGGCACCGGACGGGACAGCACGTGCCGGCGCGGTAGGACGACGTCGGAGACCGGTGTGTGGTCGGACGCACCAATCTGATCAGAATCGATATTCACAGCAGGCGACTTGGTGAGCAGGTCGCCTGCTCAATAGCCGCCTGTCCGGCCAGAAGCACCAAATACCGGTTGTTTCGTCAATGGGAAATTCTACGAGCCACACCTGGTTGATAGCGTCTCAATCATCGAGGTGACCAGCGCGTGGTGCTTCCCGGTCACACTCTGCTGCTCTACCAGTCCTGTTCCAGGAAGCGCCGCACCTCACCCAGGCCGAACTTCCCGCGCTGCGTTCGGCCGCTGGCCACGTGCAGCAGAGCTGGCGCGGCGCGCAGCTCGTACTGCTCGGCAAGGTGTGCGAATGCCTCGGGCTGCTCCTGTCGATGGATCACCGTGATGCGATCCCCATAGTGGCCCTTCAGCGGCCCGGCCAGGAGGCGTTTGAGGCGTTCGCACTCGGCGCAGGCCTCCTGGGTCAGGAGGATGTAGGGAGCCGCATCAGTCATGGGAGACCCGCCCGGCGTGACGGCTGAGGTCGGGGAAGTCCCCCGCCCAGAGGGCGTCCACGTCCGCGTCGGTGAGGGGTTCGACGCCGATCTTGGCGTAGCTGCTGCCTTTCGCGCTGAAGAAATCGTGTGTGGTGCCGCCCGCCCGGATGCCGTTCTGCACGACCGGGTGGATCTCCTCGTCCGGGAAGGGGCGATCCAGGGCCAGATTGTCGGCCAGCACGTTGAAATTGAAGCGGATGAAACGTTTCACGTCGCCGGTCAGGTTCAGCGGCGCGTACAGCACGTCCGTGTACGCCAGCTCGTTGCGGTACAGCGTCTGGAGGGTCTGGCCGTACCACGCGCGGGCGTAGACCTGCTCGGCGTCATTCAGGCCGTCGAACTGCTCCTGCGCGAGCAGGGCCACGTACACGCCGTGCAGCGCCTCGTCCAGGATGATCAGGTTGAAGATCTCGCCGGCCGCCACCATGCGCCCCTGCCCGGCGAGGTACAGAGGATAGAAAAACCCGCTGTAGAACAGCGCCGTCTCCAGCATGCAGGACACGGTCAGTTTCTTCCACAGGCCCAGGCGCGACACGTCCGGATCGCCGAAGACGTCCTGGATGAACGCGATCTTGAATTGCAGGTGCGGCTGGGTGCGCACCCACTCGAAGACCTCGCGCTCCTCGCCTGCCGAGAGGAAGGTCTTGTTCATCAGGCTGTAACTGCGGGCGTGGATGTCTTCCATCATGCCCTGGAATTGCAGGGTCGCTTTGCGGATGTGCCCGCCGATCAGACCGCGCAGGGCGGGCATCCCGACCTCGCCCTGGAGCGTATCGAGCGCGTTCAGGCCCGCCGAGGCGTGGATGTACGTCCAGCGTTCCTCGTCGCTGAGGGCGTTCCACACCAGCGCGTCGTTTGTGAGGGGAATTTCGTCGGGAAACCACAGCTGGGACGTGTATTTCTCGTAGAAGGTGGCCGAGAAGGCGTCCTCGGGCTCTGACCAGTTTGTGGCCGAAAACGGCGTATGGGACACAGGACAACTCCTTGTTGAGGCGCCTCGCCGGAAGGGGAGAGACGAAGTGGGGAGAACGCGCGGGGCGTCGAGACTTCAAACGAAGGCCCTGCCCGGCGGTTACACCACGCAGCTCAGGCAGTCCTGCACGTTCGTCTTGCGCAGCCGCGTGTAGTACAGGGTCTTCAGCCCGAGGCGGTAGGCGTACAGGTAGTAGCTCTGCAGGGTGCGCGTGGTGACGCTGGCCGGGACGAACAGCGTGCAGCTGATGCCCTGATCCACGTGGCGCTGCGCGGCGGCCACCGTGTCCAGCACGCGGCGCTGATCCATGTCGTAGGCCTCCTCGTAGTACCACTCGGTGGTCTCGTTCAGGTGTGGCATGGGGTAGATGGTGCGGGCCTTGTTGCTCGTGCGCGTCTCCACTTTCTCGGTGACGGGCATGATGCTGGCGCTGGCGTGCGACACGTAGCTGATGCTGCCGGTGGGGGCCACCGCCATGACGAAGGAGTGCGCCAGGCCGTGCGTCCGGATGTCCGCCACGAGCTGCCGCCAGTCCTCCTGGGTGGGCAGGGCATGACCGCCAAACAG
The DNA here is from genome assembly GCF_004801415.1 of Deinococcus sp. KSM4-11. Classification (NCBI taxonomy): domain Bacteria; kingdom Thermotogati; phylum Deinococcota; class Deinococci; order Deinococcales; family Deinococcaceae; genus Deinococcus; species Deinococcus sp. KSM4-11. The sequence continues at coordinate 143,634 of NZ_SSNX01000006.1, forward strand.
GGCGGCCACCTCCGGCGTGCGGGGCGTGAAGTCGCGTTCCAGATACGGCTGGAAGTGCTCCCCGGACTGGTAGCGGCTGCCCTCGAAGCCCCGGAATACGAACCCGGTGTCGCGGGCGATCTCCATGCTGGCCTTGCGGGCGTGGTAGTGGACGGCGGCGAAGAACACGTCCACGAATTCCAGCGCCCCCTCGCTGCCGTACACGACTTCATTGGCGGCCAGAAAGGAGTGCAAGCCCATGGCACCGAGGCCCACAGAGCGCATCTCCTCGTTGGCGCGGCGCACGGCGGGCACCTCGCCGATGGTGGTGGAACGGGCCACGTTGTCCAGCAGCCCAACCGCGGCCCGCACCACGCGGCCCAGGTCGCCGCTGCCCATCGCCTGCCCGATCACCAGCGAGGCGAGGTTGCACGACACGTCCAGCCCCACGCGATCCTTCGCCTCCTGCCCGTAGGCGTGGAAGCAACTGGGCAGGGTGGGTTGCAGGATCTCGCTGCACAGGTTGCTCATCTTGATGGTGCCGACGTTCGGAATCGGGTTGGCGCGGTTGGCGTTGCCCTCCAGCAGCAGGTACGGATAGCCGCTCTCGCCCTGCGTGATGGCGATGTCCTCCAGCACCCGCCGCGCCGAGACGCGTTTCTTGCGGATGCGGGGGTTGTCGGCGAGCGTCTGGTACTCGCGCGTCCAGTCGATGTCGGTGAACTCGCAGCCGGTCTCCTGCCACAGCGAGTGCGGGTAGAACTGGAAGATGTCCTCGCCCGCGCGCACCTTCTCCATGAAGATGTCGGGGATCGTCGCGCCGACGCTGAGGGTCTTGAGGCGGGCGTCCTCGTCGGTGGCGATCTTCTTGGCGTTCAGCGTGTCTTGGAAGTCCGCGTGCATGACGCTCAGGTAGATGGCTCCCGCGCCGGGGCGCTGCCCGGCCTGGTCGGCGTAGCGCAGCATGTTGTCGAGCATCTTCGCCACGCCCATCACGCCCTTCGTGACGTTCTGGATGCCGCGCAGCGACTCGCCCCGCGCCCGCAGGTTGCTGACCTCCACCCCGATCCCCCCGCCGCCCTTGCTGAGTTCGGCCACGAAGGACAGCGTTTTGGTGATGGACTCCAGGTTGTCCGTGCAGTCCTGGAGCAGGAAGCAGCTCACCAGACGCCCCGTGTTCGCCTTTCCGCTGTTCATCAGCGTGGGCGTGGCGGGCGTGAAGGTCTGGTTCACCAAGTGGTGCACCAGTTCCAGCGCCTGCCCGGCCGTCTCCGAGCGGGCAAGGGCCGTGATGCTCATGCGGTCCTCGTAGCGTTCCAGCCAGCGGGCACGATCCGGCGTCATGGTGGCGTACTCGCTGTAGAACTTGTACGCCCCCATGAACGACTGGAAGCGGAACCTGTACGAGTACGCCCGGTCGAAGACGGCCTGCACGTCCTCCCAGGCGTAGCGGTCGAACACGGAGGCGTCCCACACGCCGTGCTCCACCAGGTACCGGACTTTCTCGCGCAGGGTGTGGAAGAACACCGTGTTCGGGTTAACCTTCTCCTGGAAATAGACCTGTAGGGCGTCCAGGTCGTGCCGTGTATCCACGCTCGTGCCGGTGAGCACCCTGTTGTTGAGTTCAATCCAGCGTTCCATGCGTGCCTCCGGTGAAGGTGACGGTCTGAAGGTTCGTGGGGTTGGGGGCCGTGGCGCTCGCCAGCCAGGCAAGGATGAGGGCCACGTCCGCATCGGTGCCGCCCTTGTTGACCTTGGCGATGATGGGAACGGCGTGCTCGGCGGCAATCACGTCCGCCGCGCGGGCGAAGTTCGTGCCCCAGTGGTAGGAACCGCTGGCGACGACCCCACGCAGGCCGCGCCCGGCCCCGCGCAGGAACGCGCGTGTGGACTCGGGTACGTCACCCCGGTGGAAGGTGTAGGTCAACAGCAAGAAGGGGTCGCCGATCCAGCCGGAACGCACGTCCTGCACGTCCATGCCGGCGGCCCGCGCGGCAATCCGGTGTGCCAGTCGCCGGACGTTCCCCGTCAGCGAGTCGAAGACCAGGTGCACGCTCAGGCCTCAGGTGCCGGGGAATGCAGCAGAGGTGAGACGAAAGACGACGTGCCGGTTGCACGTTTCGCAGTCATGGAGGCAGGGTTCAAGGCGTCTCCGGTTGTACACACGAGGAGGGCGGCACGGGCCAGTGTGGCGACCGTGCTGGGAAAAAAAAGACGCTCCCGGCGGGCGGGAACGAGGATGTGTGGTTCAGTTGGACAAAGGATCACACCTCACGCCCCTGACGCGGGGGCAAGCAACGGGCGTATCTCCGCGAGGCGAGCGTTCGGACTGAGACCGTAGCGCGACTGTGCCGGACTGAACCCCGTGCGTAACGGGGCATGACCGGACTTCCCTCGGTTCCTGCGGAGGCTTTCACCATGAAAGCGACAGATGGATACTACATCTAGTACACGACGGGGTCAATGGTGACAGCGCTGGGAGCAGCAGCCACTTCGCTGTCTTCGGGGGCACCATAGCCGAAGAACCTTGACGGGAGCTCCGGGGCCTGGCCATGTCCTGACCCTCCCAGAGGTCTACAGTGGAAGCAGCCTGGAGGCGAAGGCAGCGTTGATGCGTGCCCTCCAGACCCGGCCACCTCTTGTCCGGTTGCGGGTGGCCGACCGTGGCCCGGCGGCACCCCACCCGTCACGCGTCCCGACTGCGGGCGGCCAGCATCCCAAGGGAAGGCGTATGAGTGAGCTCCGGAAGTTCGCCGTCATGATGGAACGTCCACCCCCCGAACGTGGACGATGTGCGCACGTTCCTGCGTACCAGCCCGTATGCCGTGGCCCGCTCCTGGCAGGACGCCACCGAGGACTGGATCACCTTCGACCAGTTCGACGTGTTCGGCTGGTACGACGCGGTGCTCCCGCTCCCGGCCGGGCGAGTGGATGGAGCAGCGGTTCGACTGGGCGGCGCAGAGCATCCAGGAGATGGCTGGGGTCAACGCGCGGGCGGCGGCAGTGATACGGAACATGCTGCAGGAAGCGCAGCGGGTCGCGCAGCCCCGGCATGGGTGAGGGCACAGAGGGGGAACATGACCGCAGCGTCGTATGTCGTACCGTTCGCTAGGGTCCGCGCGGGCGACCTGCCACTGGTCGGAGGCAAGGGAGCGAACCTCGGGGAACTCACCGCAGCCGGGTTCCCGGTTCCGCCGGGCTTCTGCATCACCGTGAGGGCCTTCGAGCTGGGACTTGAGGCCCTGCCCGACCGTGAAGCAATGTGGCGCGAGCTAGAGGCCATCGCACCGAACGACACGGCCGCCGCCCAGGCCGCGAGTGCCCGCTGGAGACCCAGGGTGGCGGCCCTGCCGCTGCCGCCCCAGGTGGACAGCGCCATGGACGCCGCGTGGCACACGCTGGGCCCGGATCACGCGTACGCGGTACGGTCCAGCGCGACCGCCGAGGATCTGCCCGGCGCCTCCTTCGCCGGGCAGCAGGACACCTTCCTGAACGTGCGGGGGCGGGAAGCGCTGCGGCGGGCGGTGCTGGACTGCTGGGCATCGCTGTACAACGGTCGCGCCATCGCCTACCGCGCCCAGCTCGGGCTCTCCCAACGTCACGTCACCCTGGCAGTGGTGGTGCAGCAGATGATTGAGCCCGAGGTGGCGGGCATCCTCTTCACCGCCGACCCCACCACGGGCCAGCGGCACGTCGCCCGGATCGACGCCGCCTTCGGTCTGGGAGAGGCCCTCGTGTCCGGGGTGGTCAGCGCCGACGCCTACCACGTGGATCGCCGGACGCGGCGCGTCATTCAGCGTGTCGTGGCGGTCAAACCCTTCGCGATCCGGTCGGCGCCGGGGGGCGGCGTCGAGCGTGTTCCCCTGAGTGGCCCGGAGCGAAGCCGCCCGGCGCTCTCGGACGCCGAGGTGACCGAACTGACCGAGATTTGCGACCGCATCGAGGCCCACTACGGCACGCCGCAGGATATCGAGTGGGCCTACCGGGAAGGACATTGGTTCATCCTGCAGGCGCGGCCCATCACGACCCTGTATCCGCTGCCGGAACCCCAGCCGGTGGACGGTCAGCTGCATGCCTACTTCAGCTTCAGCCACCTGCAGGTCATGACCGACGCCATGCCCCCGCTGGCGGCGTCGGTGTGGCGGGTACTGTTTCCCTTCGGGCATCCGCGCACGGCCCTGGACAATCCCTACCTGACGGTGGCCGGCGGGCGGCTGTATGTGGACGTCTCGTTCGCGCTGCGCCATCCGCTGCTCAGGCGCGTGATTCCCCGGGCAGTCGGCGCAAACGTGGACGCCCGCGTCGGCGGGGCACTGGCGGCCCTGGCCGGCCGACCGGAATTCCAGCGTGGGCCGGCCCTGCACCTGTTCCGCGCGGTCCGGGGCGCCGCGCCGATCCTCCGCCAGGCGGCGCGCGTCCTGGCGTTCCCGGAACGCGGCACCGTCGCCCGACAGCAGGTGCGGTACATCCACGCCCGCATCGCGGAGTTCCGCCGGGCGCTGGACAGTGCGTCCTCGCTGGAGTTGCGGCTGGACGTGGCCCTGACCACCCTCGCATCGCTGCTGGGGCCAGCCCTCTACCCGCTGATCGGCCGGGTGATTGCGGGCATCCTCGCCGATACCGCCCTACGCGCCCTGGGCCGGGGCGTGGCCTCCAGGGCCGACCTGATCGCCCTGGGGGCCGGGCAGCAGGGCAACGTCACCACCGAGATGGGGCTGGCGGTGGGCGACCTCGCGGACGCGGCGCGTGGCCAGCCGGCCCTGAGCGCGCACCTGCGGCGCCCCGACCTGGATGTTCGCCAACGCCTGGCGGTATCTGGGGTGCCCGGAGGTTCAGCGTTCCTCGAGCGCTGGCAGGCGTTCATGGCGCGCTACGGCGCGCGCGGGCCGGGCGAGATCGACCTCAGTCAACCGCGCTGGCACGAAAATCCCGCATCGCTGCTCAACATGGTGGTCGGCGGCCTGGAGACCGGGGAAACGGGCACCCACCGCGCGCTGGCGACCGAATGGCAGCAGCGCGCCACCGAGGCGGCCGCGCGGGTATTGAACGCTGCCGGGCCGGTGCGACGCGTGGTGATGCGCCACCTGCTGCGTTCGGTGCGTACCTACCTGCCGCTGCGCGAGCATCCCAAGTTCATGCTCGTGCAGATGCTCGATCTGCTCAAACCGGTGGTGCTGGAGGCGAGCGTGGTGCTCACGGCGCGTGGAACGCTGGACGTCCCCGGCGACGTGTGGTTCCTCACGCTACCTGAACTGCGCGCGGCCCTGACGAATCCACCACAGGACCTGAGGTTGAGGATCGCGGCGCGGCGTGAGCGGTTCGCGGCGGACGCGCGGCGCACGCCCCCCAGGGTCATGACCAGCGACGGTGAGCAGATCAGGGGCCAGCTCCGGAGTGCGCGGGTGCCGGACGGTGCCCTCAGCGGTCAGGCCGTGTCGGCCGGAGTGGTGGAAGGTCCCGCGCGGGTCATGCGCCGACTGGACGATCCGCCGGTTCAGCCCGGCGAGATCCTGGTCGCCCCGTTCACCGATCCCGGCTGGACTCCGCTGTTTGTGGCGGCGGCCGGTCTGGTCACCGAGATCGGCGGCCTGATGACCCACGGCTCGCTGGTGGCCCGCGAATACGGACTGCCGGCCGTGGTGGGCGTCGACCGCGCCACCACCCAGATCGTCAGCGGTCAGCGCCTGCGCGTGAACGGCGACCTGGGTTACGTGGAGCTGCTGGACGACGCGGAAGCCGGTGCAACCGCACCAGTCCCACGCTCGAGCTGATTGACTCCACCACAAGGGCGGCTGACAGGCCACCAGTAGTGGTGAACGGAGTACAGGCCAGACAGATGCTGCCTGAGGAGTGCGACGATGACCGTCGAGTGCCCATCATTCGCCGTACACGCCCAGCGCATGGTTCATCCGTTCCGTGGCTCCCTCGGTCGACGCGCTGAGCAGCACGCTTTCCGGAACGACACCCAGCCGGGCACGGACGTGATCCCCGTTCCGTTAGAACCGCCAAGACACCAGCGGCTCTGACAGCGCCGCCCTCACCCGACGTACTCCCGTCGATGGCCAGCCGCCGCGTGGCCTGATCCGCAGGCGAATCCGGTACGGCGATCGAGGCGCGCAGACCTGTTCGGTCACTCTGTACCTACGTCAGGAGAGAGCCGAACCCCGTCCAACCCAAGGCCACTCAGCCTCAAAGAAACTTTACACAACACGCCTTATGGATATATTTCTCCGTTGGTTGATTGGTCTGGCGGTTCGTTCAGCTCCTCGAACAACATTGTAATCCGTGGACAATTTTCTGAACGGTCTGAATGAATGGGACAAACCTGTGGAACCTGCGAATGAATCTCCAGGTCTGCCGAGTGGCTTCAGGGGCTGTGCATGTCGCTCTCTGTAGCTATAGAGAAGAGGTGGAATGCACCTGCCCTCAACGGCAACGTTGGCCGGTCTCACTGATGAATTTCGCCCTTTGGCACTCCTAAGGTTGATTGCGGCCTCCAGGCCTGGGGTTGTAAGACCATCGTCACACCTGTGGTGATTCTCTGGGCAGAGATCAAGTTCAACTCTGTGGAGGTGGTAGGGCCATGACGACGCATGAAGGCAACCGTCAACGCCAGAACGGCGTCTGCCCTCCCGTTGTTCCGTCCTCTGCCGATGACCATGATCCCCGAATTGCCCACGCTTCCAGGCTGCTGAGCGCTGACCGGCCGCCCAACGAGCTCTGGATCGGCGCGCTGCTCCTGACGGTGTTCGTCACACTGGCCATGCTCGTGTACTGGGGCGGACTCGGGTGGTTTGCCACAGTGCCCCTGGTCATCCTGTACAGCTCGCTGTGGCCGCGCCACGCGTTCGTCATGCCCGTACTGGGCCTGGCCCTGAGTGTGGGGCTGTACGGACTGGCCCGTCACTTCGGTGCGCCAACCACGCCCGTCCTGCCGACCGCCCTGCTGCACCTGACCCTGACCGGTGCAGTGGTGCTGGTGGTGCAGCCCACCGTCCGCCTGCGCCTTCTGCTTCACGAGACCCTCGAACGGGCCGCCGCAGACCAGCAGAAGCTGGAGGTCATGGCTGAACTCGCCCAGGTGTCCGCCCGTGGGCACCTGGGCGCCCTGCCTGCGGCGGAGGCGGCCGAGGCGGTGCTCCGCAAGGCCCTGTCGCTGGGCGGCGTGACGCTGGTGACGTCCATTCCGGACGGCCCACTCACCCTGAACGCGGTTGGCTCCAGCGGTGCCGTCGTGCCCGAGGTCAGTCCAGGGTCGCCACTGTGGGAGGCCCACCTGTCGCAACAGGCGACGTTCATGAATGGCGGCAGTGCCCCAGCCGCGACCCTGACGCTGGGCGGGCGTCCCACGGCCTGGGCCATGCTGCCCCTGCACGTGCCCGGTGACGCCCGGTTCAGCCTGCTGGTGCTGGGATCCGAAGCGACCGGTCAACGCTGGGGCGTTCAGGAACGGCAGCTCCTCACGGCGGCGGCGCGCGCCATCCGCTCCGCGACCGAGCGGCACCTGCACGTCACCACGCTGGACACCCTTGCCAACCACGATGTCCTGACCGGTTGCCTGAACCGCCGCGCCTTCACACGTACCCTCAAGCAGCTCGACAGCACCCCGGCGCACCGGGGCTACGGCCTGGCCGTGATGGATCTGGACGGCTTCAAACGCCTCAACGACCGCGCCGGGCACGCCCAGGGAGACGAGGTGCTGCGGATCTTCGCCGGCGTGGTTCGCCAGACCTTCTTTGCACGTGATTCCCTGTACCGGTTGGGTGGGGACGAGTTCGCGCTGATCCTCCGCGACGTTCCCATGGAAGACCTGGCCACCCTGACAGCAAAGGTGAGTGCCCTGCCGGGCGCTGAAGTCGTGATGGCCAGGGAGGCCGTCGGGGTGAGTGTGGGGGTGGCACATGCCAGTGAAGCCCAGACGGCCGCCGAGGTGCTGGCCCTGGCCGATCAGCGGATGTACGCGAACAAGCGTGGAAAGACCGGGGGTGCCCTGCACAGCACCCGCCAGCCGCAGGCCTGACCTGCCGGTGATCGGCAGCATGGCTGACGCAACCTGCTCGAGGTGTCAGGAGGGCTGACTCACAGCGGTATGTAATCGATCTCCATGAAGTCCTCGACCTCCGACTGCCAGCGCTCGCGGACGAACTGCTCGTGCACCGGATGGACGTTATAGGCGTCGTAGGCGGCCTGATCGTCGAATTCCATGGAGAAGCCGAACTGGAAGCTGTTCTTCGGGCTGACCTGCCGCAGCTGCTCGAAGCGCTGAACCGTGGGCAGGTCGGCCAGCGCCCGTCCACCCTGCAGGAAGGACTGCTCCTCGACAGAACCGGGGGCATGCTTCAGCCTGAACACGACAGTATGGCGAATCATCGCCCTCAGTGTGCCGCGTTCGGGTAGCGGTATGCCGGGCGTTGCCTATCGGTGGCACGGAAACGCCCCACCTGAGATGCAACGACCGCTGCGACACCAGGCCTGATCCCGACACCACCGGCCATGCGCCCTTGATCGAAGATAAATTCATGGCGACAACTGAGGCCACGGACGCTAAGCTGCGCCAAGACCGTGAGCCACGCTGCCCCTCCTCCTCTCCTCCCCGACGAGGTGTTCCCTGGGAACAGCGAACTGGCCACGCGCATGCGCGGACACGACTGGGCGGCCACGCCCCTTGGCCCCGTAGACACCTGGCCCCAGAGTCTCCAGACCATGGTCGGCGTGGTGCTGTCCAGTCCGATTCCCATGATCCTGCTGTGGGGCGACGCCCTCGTGCAGCTCTACAACGACGCGTACCGGGACGTGATGGGCACCAAGCATCCGGGCGGCCTGGGACAGCCGAACTTCGAGTGCTGGCCCGAGGTGTGGGACTTCACCGGTCCCATCTACCAGGGCGTGATGGAACGCGGGGAGACCTTTACCTTCACGGATCAGGCCCTGCTGCTCTCCCGCTACGGTGTTCCGGATCTGGGATACTTCACGCTGACCTACACGCCAGTGCGCGACGGACAGCGCGGGGTGCGCGGGATTCTCGTGACTGTCCTCGAGACGACCGACCGGGTGCAGGCGCTGGCGACATTGGAGGCCCAGAATGCTGAACTCGCCACGCAGAACACCGATCTGCTGGCCCGGACGAGGGCGCTGGAGGGCATTGCCGAGTTGTTCCGGGATCTCGCGCTGGAGAGCGACCGGGATTCCCTGATCCGCCGCGCGCAGACCATGGTGCTGTCGCTGCTCCCGCCCGGATACGCGGCGTTCTGGGAGATCCAGGGCCCACGCTGGCACGCCACCGTCCAGGTCGGCGACGTCGGGAACCCGGCCCTTCAGGTGGCCATCGACGCTGGCCTGCCTGTTGGCGAGACCTACACCCTGGACACTCCGTATGAAACGAGGGAACCATTGTTCCAGGACGTCTACCCACAGGGCCTGGACACTGCGCCGGACGTCGTGAGCCACGTGAATGCCGTGGCGACCCTGCCGGTGATCGTGAACGGCGTGGTCATCGGGGTCTTCAATGTGCCGCTGTTCCACGAGCGGCGCTGGAGTGATGGCGACCGGGCCGCGCTGGTCACCACGGTGCGCAGCCTCGGCCTCGTAATTGAGGGATCGCAGGGGGTCGCCGAACTCGCCGAGGAGCGGCGCAAGTTGCGGGTCGCCAACGAGGATCTTGAAGCGTTCTCCTACAGCGTGTCGCACGATCTGCGGACGCCCATCCGGCACATCCTGGGCTTCGTCGACCTGCTGCGCAGATCCCTGGGCGCGGGCATCACGGCCAAGACCGCGCGTCATCTGGACGTGATCCACCAGGCCGGGCACCGCATGGACGACCTGATCGAGGCGCTGCTGGCCCTGTCGCAGGTGTCGCGCCAGCCCCTACAGCGCAACGACGTGAATCTAGCGGACGTGGTGGCACAGGTACAAGACGAGTTGCAGCCGGATCTGGCCGGCCGGGAAGTGCTGTGGGAGGTGGCCCCCCTGCCGACCGTCACGGGAGATGAAGGAACGCTGCGGCAGGTCATGATGAACCTGCTGTCCAACGCCGTGAAATACAGCCGCCTGCAGGGCACGGCCGTCATCCGCGTCTGGGCGGAGGATCGCCCGCAGGAATGGGCCATCTTCGTGCACGACAACGGTGTCGGATTCGACGAGACCTACGCGGACAAGCTGTTCGGCGTGTTCAAACGCCTTCACCGCGCCGATGAGTTCGAGGGCACGGGCGTGGGGCTCGCGAACGTCCGCCGGATCATTCAGCGCCACGGGGGCGAGGTCATGGCGTCAAGTCGACCCGGCGATGGCGCGACTCTAGGCTTCACCCTGCCGAAATCCTTCTGAACGTGGCAGGCGACGCCCCTGACAGACGCAAATCTACGGACTGTTGGTGGAACTGATGTTCCACCAAATCCCGAACACAAAGCACAGACTGACTCTGCTCATGTGACTTGCATTAATTTTCGCTCAATCCTGCGCTAGCCTCTGGCATGTCTGGCGACCTCCCCCCTCTCTCCGTCATGCGTCCAGGACGTCCGCTGCGTGTGCTGCTGGTGGACGACACCCCGGCCGACCGTGAACTGGCACGCGAGGCCTTCGGCGATCACGAACAGAACGTCATTGTCGATACCTGCGCCTCCGGAGACCGGGCCCTCGCCTTCCTGCGCGCCCCTGGCACCACGCTGCCCGATGTGATGCTGCTCGATCTCAACATGCCCGGACTGACTGGCTTCGAGGTGCTCGCGCAGCTCAAGGACGACCCCCACCTCCGTGTGATCCCAGTCGTGATCCTCAGCAGCTCGGCCGTCACCAGCGATATCGACCGGGCGTACACCCTGCATGCCAGTTCCTACCTGATCAAGGAGCTGAACTTCGAGCGCTTCGTGAACCAGATCGACGCCTTCGTCCGGTTCTGGCTCCGGTGCTGCACGACGACCCGTCCTGATCGGCCTGCCTGAAAACACCGACGCCCCTGTTCGGTTCGTAACTCTAATGCCCTGCACCGACGATTACAGACACGTTGGGAGGGTTCCCACCATCTCCACGGCCCAGGTCGGGATGATGAAAGGGTTCCACGATAGGCAATCTACCTACCGTCAGCAGTCCGTTCTGGAGGTTTCGCATGATGGAAGACACCACGCCGCTGGGGAAGTCCGTCGAAGAGATCGAGCAGGAGTCCGGCAACCTCACGCCCGACCATCAGGATCGCCACCAGCAGCCAGTGGTCGGTGTGATGATTCCCCCGACCGGCCTGGGTGGCGCTGGAGGAACGGCGACCGGGACCGGAATGGGAATTCCCATGATGCCGACCCTGGGTGACCGGCCGCCCAAGGACGAGGAGTCAAAGACCTGAACCGTTGACCGCTTCGGGAGCAGTCCGCCCGCCGCCCGTGTGAATTGGGCGGATGTGCTGCCCGTTACCGCCCGCCGAAACCGCCTGACGTGATGCCCTGAATAAACGAGCGGTTCCCGATGGCAAACACGACGAAGATGGGCAGGATCGCCAGAACGCTGCCGGTCATCAACAGGGCCCAGTCGGTGTTGTACTGCCCGCGCAGACCGGCGAGGCCTACGGTCAGGGTCTGCATCTGCGGTTTGGTGGTGGTGATCAGTGGCCACAGGAAGTTGTTCCACTGGGCGATGAACGTGAAGATGCCCAGCGCCCCCAGCGCCGGCCGGGCCAGCGGAACCATGATCCGCCAGAAGGTCTGGGCGTAGCTCGCGCCGTCGATGCGGGCGGCTTCTTCCAGTTCTTTCGGCACTGTCAGGAACGACTGGCGCAGCAGGAAGGTGCCGAAGGAACTGAAGGCGAAGGGCAGGATCAGCGCCGCGTACGTATCGATCCAGCCGAGGTTGCGCACCAGGATGAAGTTGGGGATCAGGGTCACCTGCGACGGCACCATCAGCGCGCTGAGGTACAGCAGGAACAGGACTTCGCGGCCCCTGAAGCGCAACCGCGCGAAGGCGTAGGCGGCCATGCTGCACACCAGCAGTTGCAGCGCCGTCACCGCGAGCGAGACCAGCAGGCTGTTGAGCATCAGCCGGCCGAAGGGAATCAGCGTGAAGATGCGGGTGTAGTTGGGCCACTGGGCATGCTCGGGCAGCAGCGCCGGCGGGTACCGGAAGATCTCGGTGGGCACCTTGAGGCTGCTGGAGATCATCCACAGGAAGGGCGCGCACATGCTCAGCGCGCCGGCGAGCAGGGCGAGAAAGACCAGCCAGTCGATCACGGGTGATCGACTGCGGCGCCGACTGGGCTGGCGGACGGTCTCCTCGGCGGAGCGGCGCAGGGCCTCGGTCACGGCTTCACCTCAGTCATAGTGCACCCAGCGATTTTGCAGGCGGTACTGGATCAGGGTGAAGGTCAGGATGATCGCGAACAGGATCATGGCGGCGGCGCTGGCGTAGCCCATGCGGTAGAACTGGAAGGCGTTCTGGTACACGTAGTACACGATGGTGTTGGTGGCGTTTGCCGGGCCGCCCTGGGTCATCACGAAGGCCAGGTCGAACACCTGGAACGAGCCGATCAGGCTGACGATGGTCACGAAGAAGGTGGTGGGCGACAGCAGCGGCAGGGTGATATAGCGGTGCTTCTTCCAACCAACCGCGCCGTCGATCTCGCCCGCCTCGTAGGCGTCGCGCGAGATGCCCTGGAGTCCGGCCAGAAACAGCACCATCGAGTAGCCCAGGCCCTGCCAGATCGCCACGATGATCAGCGCCGGCAGGGCGTACCGCGACGAGTTCAGCCAGCCGGGCAGATCCTGCACGCCCAGTCGGCTGAGCAGCGCGTTGAGGATGCCGAAGTTAGAGTTGAAAATCCACGACCAGATCAACGCGACCGCCACTGTCGAGGACACGACCGGCAGGAAGTAGATCACCCGCAGGGCGTTCTGGCCCCACACCCCCCGGTTGAGGAGCAGCGCCACGATAAAGGCCAGCGCCATCTGGATCGGAACCGTCCACACGACGTACAGCGCGGTGTTGCCCAGCACCTTGTGGAACAGCTTGTCCTCGAACAGCAGCTGCCGGTAGTTCTCAAAGCCCGCGAAGTGCGGCGCGGTGAACAGGTCCCACGACGTGAACGAGATTCCGAAGGCGGCCAGCACCGGCAGCAGCACGAACACGGCGAACAGCACCAGGCTGGGCGCCAGGAACAGCCACGCGCTGCGCGCCTCGGCGCGGGCCATGCGGCTCATACGAAACTCGGGTGAGCCGAGCGGAGCTTGCACAAAAAGAAGACGGAACCGGCTGGGCGGAACGACACGCCGAGCTGTCCACAGCAGATCCTAGAATGGCGGAGGTTCCAGTTCACGCGCCGTCGATCCCGAAGATGTGCGCGGCGTTCTTGTAGAAGATGCGCTCCTGGTCGTCCGCACTCAGGCCCATCGCGTCGAAGGCCGCTTTCCACCGGGCCACGTCACCAGCGATGCGGTTCAGATCGCTGTCTGAGCCGTACACCAGTTTGCGCGGCGAGATCTCCTTGCCGATGTACCCGCCCTCGACGATGTGATGGTGAACCACGTCGCCGCCGCTCACGTCGAAGTACAGCCGGGGCCGCCAGCGGGCGATGGCGCAGGCCGTACGGTAGTCCGGCCAGCCCAGGTGCGCGCCAATGATGAACATCTCCGGAAAGTAAAAGGCGATGGTGTCGAGGTAGATGGGCTGCATGCGGGCGCTGGAAAAGCCGTAGGGCCGCGTGCGGATCTGCCGGCCGAGCTGCTGGACGAGGGCTTCCTCCGCCGCACCCTCCGGCGGGGCCTTCCACGCGTCTTCCTGCGCGCCCATCAGGTAATCCACCGGCCCACCCAGGATGCCGGTGTGGAACAGCATCCGCAGGCCGCGTGCCTGGGCCTGTTCGTAGTAGGGGTAGTACGCCTCATCGTCGTAGTTCTTCGAGACGCCGATGACCTTGATGCCGTGGAAGCCGCGCTGGTAGAAGTCCTCCACCAGGGATGGCGGGTCGCGGTCGAGGTCGAGGCGGCCCATGGCGATGACCAGATCCGGGCGCTGTTCGAGCGCGCGGGCCAGCGCGTCGTTGCCCCGGCCGGGGTTGGCGAGCAGGCCGATCTTCACGATTCCCACCTGCTCGCAGACCTCGGCCATCTCCTCCAGGAAGCCGTCCTCGGCGCCACGGGTGGTCAGGCGATCCCAGTGGCCGTAATGCACGTGTGCGTCGATGATCTTCAAAATTCCTCCGGGGCCCTGGACAGGAGCTCATGCCCGTCCAGGGCCGCTCAGCCCATCACTTCAGCAGCTGGTCGACGTCCGGCGCGATCTTGCTCAGGGCCGCCTGGGCGGTGCTCTCGCCGTTCCACACGGTGTCGAGGGCCGGGTTCAGCAGCGTGTTGCTGATCTGCACGTATTTGGCGAAGTTCGGATACACGCCCTGGCGGTTGCTCTCGGCCAGGAAGACGTTCTCGAAGGGCACGTTGAAGGCGCCGGTGACGGTCTTGTTGAGGTTCATGGCCGGCACCGCTCCGCCGCCCTTGGCGAAGATGGTCTGGCCCTGCGCGCCGGCGAGGTACTGCAGGAATGTCCACGCTTCGGCCTTGTGCTGGGTGTTGGCATTGATGCCGAAGCCCGCGCCGCCCACGGTGTTGGCCCGTACGCCGGTCGGCCCGGCGGGCAGAGGCGCGACCGCCCATTTGAAGGGCGCGGACTTGAAGGTCGTGAGTCGCGCGGCGTTGGTCATGACCATGGCCGCCTGCCCGCTGCTGAACAGCTGGGTGCTGTCCCCGATCTGCGCCATCTCCTGGAAGGCGGGCGCGACCTTGTCCTTGTTGATCAGGTCTGCGATGAACTGGATGGCCGCCGTCCCCTTGGCGTCGTTCAGCATGAACTTGGTGGGGTTCAGCGGGTCGTCGAAGACCTTGCCGCCATTCTGGTACACGAAGGTCGGCCACTTGTTGTTCTCGAGCACCACGCCGTAGCGCGACACGCGGCTGCCGTCGCGCTTGGTGAGCTTCAAGGCGGCGCTGCGGAGATCAGCCCACTTCCACGCGTCGGTGGGGTACGGCACCTTGGCCTCGTCGAAGGCGTCTTTGTTGTAGTACAGCACCATGGTGTCGTTGTCGCGCGGAATCGAGTACAGCCCGCCCTTGTATTTGTGGATGGCCAGGAATTCCGGATTGAACTGGTTGATCGGGAACTTGTCTTTGGAGATCAGAGAGTCAAGCTGGAGGAGCTGGCCGCGGCTGGCGTAGGTGGGCACGTTGGTGATGAACATGACGTCCGGCCCGGCCTTCGCCGCGAGCTGGGCGTCGAGTTTCGTCCAGTAGCCGGACCACGGGGTCTGCTGGTACGTCACCTGGATGTCCGGGTGCGAGGCGTTGAAGTTCTTGACGATCTCCAGGAAGGGCGGCGCCTCGGCCGGATCGCCCCAGAAGGAGAAGACCAGGTTCGTGGCGGCCGACGCGGACGTGCTCAGGAGCAGGCTCGACAGGATGACCAGGGACGCTGTTTTCATAGGAGACCTCCAGCCCGGAAGGGCGCGGAACGTTCAGGCGAGGGCGTCAGGTGGGGTGCGGCGGCTCAGTTCGTCCAGCAGGTCGGTCGTGGCGCGGGCGGCCGCCATCTGCACGGCGCCCTGCACGACGGCGCCGCCTGGATCCTGGGCGATGGACAGTTCAGGAGCGAACGGGAGGGTGCGCCTCAGTTCCTCCTGAAGCGCGGGGAGCTGCGTGAACAGGCGGCGGCCGATGCGGCCCCCGATCACGATGCGGGCGGGGTCGAGGGTCAGGGTGAGGATCTGCAGCACGGTCAGCAGACCATCCACGAAGGGCCGGGCGGCGGCGCGGCCGAGGATGGCCGGGTCGCGCCCGGCGAGCAGTGGCCGGAGCTGGTCGGGCGTCAGACCCAGCAGGGCGGCCAGGCCCGCTTCGGACAGCACGCCCTCGAGGTTCTGGCCGCGCGCATCGGGCAGGTAGCCGAGTTCGCCGGCGCGGCCCTGGTGTCCGGTCAGCAGCTCGCGGCCCTGGGTGATGCCAACGCCAAAGCCGCTGCCGATCGAGACGAAGGCGAGCGACTCGCCAGGCCGTGCCTCGCTCACGGCGGCGAGGTTCACGTCGTTGTGCAAAGAGGTGGGGAGCGGCAGGGCGCGCCGGAGATCGTCCAGGGTAGCGGCGTCCTCGAGTTCCGGCAGGTTGGGGGCGTGGGACACCACGGGGCCGCGCACCACGCCGGGCAGGCCGACCGCCAGGGCATGCACCGGCCCGGCGCCGTGGGCCGCGCCCAGTTCGTCCAGCGCGCGCGCCAGGGTGACGCCGAGGGTTCCGGTGTCCCACGCGTAGCTGCGCTGCTCGATGAGGTCACCGTGCAGGTCGCCGATGCCGACGCGCACGTCCCCGACATCGACCTCCGCGCCGGCCACCAGCCGGAAGCGGCGGTTCATGTTGACCAGCGTGGGCGGACGGCCGACGCTGGGGCGGCCCTGCCCGAGTTCGGCGAGCACCCCCAATTGCAACAGCTGATCGATGGCCGCCGACGTCGCCGGTTTGGAGCGCCGAACCTGGCGGGCCAGCTCGGCCCGTGAGGAGGGGCCATGCTGGCGGATGTAGGTGATCACCTGCTGAGCCGTATTCACGGTATCTCCCGACGACCTGCCCGGATCCTGCGACTTAGTTAGGGAACTTGTCAGAAATGGTAGTCCCGCAGGGCGGCGCGTGTCAATGCGGGGATGGTTCCGGCCGTTGAAGGGTCAGGGTGCAGGCCATTCGACCTGCGCCCCCGCGATCCTGTCCCCGGCATATAGTTAGGACACCTTCAATTCACCGGGGCCGGTGGCCCACAGGAGGACGTCCGTTGAGCACCGAGCCGAGCCGTCAGCACGCCCCACACCGTTCGGGCACCGTCCTCGCGCTCGACATGGGCGGCACCCACCTGCGGCACGCCGTGGCCATGGGCGACCCCGACGTGCCGCTCCGGGCTGAGCGGGAGCCGAGCGAGGCGCACGACCCGGAGCGGCAGATCCGACAGCTGGTGCAGGCCGTGCACCATGACGTCGGCCCCCTGCACCACGTGGTCATTGGCCTGCCGGGAGTGGTGCATGAGGGCCGGATGTTCGACGCGCCGAACCTGCCATCCCTCCAGGACGCCTCGGCGCTCGAACGCCTGGGCGCCGCTCTCCCCTGCCCGGTGACGTTCATGAACGACTGCAATCTGGCCGCGCTGGGAGAAGGGGTGGACGACCTGGCGTTCATCGCCATCGGCACCGGGCTGGGCTGCGGCCTGATCCGGGGGGGCCGCGTGATGACCGGCGCGCACGGCCAGGCGGGCGAGCTGGGCCTGCTGCCCCTGCCAGACGGCAGCGTGCTCGAAGACCTGCTGTCTGGCCCGGGCCTCCAGCGGCGTCACCTCCAGTACGGTGGCACCGGGGACGCCCTGAGCGACCCCGGCAGCGCCGGGGAACGCACGCGCCGCGACGCCCAGGCGGCGCTGGTCTATCTGCTGCAGGTGCTCACCCTCAGCGTCGATCCGGCGGCCATCGTGTTCGGCGGTGGCGTGGGCCTGCACGTGCCACAGCTGATCGACGCGGCCTGGACCGAGGTTCACGCCCGGCTCCGTCACGTTCCGCGGCCCACCCTCAGCCGTCATGGTGACAACGCGGCCCTGGTCGGGGGCCTGTACCTGGCGCGGACGGCCGCAGGAGGCCAGCATGGATAAAGCGGATCAGGCGTATCAGGAAGCGGTGAAGGTATTGCGCGACTGCGCCTCGCCACTGGGCCTCAAGGCCAGCGCGCTGGGCAGCGGCTACCCGCAGGTCTGGGCCCGGGACGCGCCGATCACGGCCCTGGGCGCGCTGATGACCGGCGACGACGCCCTCACGCAGGCGGCGCGGGTCAGCCTCCAGACGCTCGGCGCCCACCAGAGCGCGCTGGGCATGATTCCCCTGAACGTCGACACGCGCACCGGGTCGGTCACGACCGAGAATGCCGGGGCCATCGACGCGAACATGTGGTTTTTGCTCGGCCACCACGCGCACTGGCAGGCCACGCAGGACACGGCTTTCCTGCGGGAGTCCTGGCCACAGCTGCGCGCGGCGCTGACGTGGCTGGAGTACCAGGACATGAACGGCTGCGGCCTGCTGGAAGCGCCGGAAGCGGCCGACTGGGCCGACCTGTACGCCACGCGCTACAACACCCTGTACGCCAATGCGCTGTATGTCGGCACTCTGGAGGCCGCCGCCCGGCTGGCCGGGGCCGTGCAGGAGGACGGCCAGCCCTGGCTCGACCGCGCGGCCGACGTCAGGCGCAAGATCAACCTCGTGTTGTGGCTCGACCGCCCCTGGGACGGTCACGCCTTCGGACAGCAGCTCGAGGGCCTGAAGGCCCTGCGGCTGGAATGGTTCCTGCTGTACCAGAACACGGCCACCCTGACGGAGAAACCGTATTACCTCTCGTGGGCCGGATTCCGGGAGTTCGGGGACACCTTCGACGGCTTCGGCAACATGCTTGCCATCCTGTTCGGCATCGCGGACGCATCCCAGACGG
Source organism: Deinococcus sp. KSM4-11 (assembly GCF_004801415.1). Taxonomy (NCBI): domain Bacteria; kingdom Thermotogati; phylum Deinococcota; class Deinococci; order Deinococcales; family Deinococcaceae; genus Deinococcus; species Deinococcus sp. KSM4-11. Next base: position 162,080 of record NZ_SSNX01000006.1, read on the forward strand.
CACGTATTCTCGACTACGCCTACGCGGCCGGAACCGACGCCCCCGCACCGCTCAAGGCTTTCTTCCCGCCGATCTATCCGGGCGACCGCGACTGGCGCGAGTATTACCGCAGCCGCAACCTGAACCTGCCCGACCAGTACCACAACGGCGGGATCTGGCCGTTTCTGGGCGGGTTCTACATCCTGGCGCTGGTGCGCGCGGGCCAGCAGGCGCGGGCCGAGGAAGCGCTGCTGAACCTGGCCGCCGCGAACGAGCTCGGTCGCACCCGGCCGTGGGAGTTCAACGAGTGGCTGCACGGCCGCTCCGGGCGCCCCATGGGCCACCCCCTGCAGGCGTGGTCGGCGGGGATGTACGTGTGCGCGTATCAGGCGGTTCGGTCCGGCATCTTCCCGGCCCTTCCCTTCGCCGCGCGGCCTTGAGCGGAGCGGGAACCTGGGCACTCGCCCGACCAGCGCACCACCGCGGACGCGGTCGCCAGGGTGCCTGGCGACCGCGTGGTTCTATTCTCCGAAATTCGGACAGCCGCCGATCATCACGGGCAGGATCCTGCCCGCAGGATCGTCGAGGCGCTCCTCCTTGGGCCGCTCAGGAAGCGGTCGGGGGCGCAGCTGGGGCCGGACCGGCGCGGGGCGGGCCACCGCTTTACTCCCCGAAGTTCGTGGGGCCGCCGGACACCGTGACGGTGCCGGCCGGCTTCTCGCCGAAGTTCGTGGGGCCGCCGGCGCTCGCCACGCCGACCAGCACCACGCACAGAAGGGCCATACACGTCCGGACTACGGTTGTCTTCATGCGACGTACACTAGGTGGCGATCCGTGTATGAAAGGAATTCCCGTGTGAGTCAGGCACAACGCCTCTTCGAGGCCCGGCAGTACGAGGCCGTGGTCACACTGCTGCTCGGCCACGCGAAAGGAGCGCGGGAGGGGGCCCTGCTGGGGATCGCCCTGATCCGCGTGGGCCGCCTGGCCGACGCCGAGGTGGCGCTGACCCGCGCGGCCATGCAGGGCGACGCCGAGGCGCAGGTCGAACTCGGGAACGTGCTGCGGCTCCTGGGTCGCTTTGAGGACGCCATCGACTACTTCGAGACCGTGACGCCCACGCTCAGCGGCGAGTTGCAGTTGCGCGCCCTGCGCTGGTGGGGCGTCGCGGAATTCCGCCTGGGCCGCGTTCAGGACGGCCTCAAGCGGGTCGAACGCGCGTGGCATGGGTACCTCGCGCTCGGCGACGGGGAACCGGGCGCGCGGGTGGCCCTGTGCCTCGCGGAGATGCACCGCGTGACCGGCAACGAGAAGCGCGCGCAGGCGCTGCTGACCGAGACGGTGCACGCCCTGCCCGCCGATGAGTACCCGGGGCCGCACGTCGAGGCGCTCAAGCTCCTGCTCGAACTCCACCTGGGCCGTGGTGAATACCGCGAGGCGCGGGTGATCCTCGACCGGGCCAAACTCGTGCTGCCCCAGGCCCACTCGCCCCGGCTCACGGCGCTGCTGCTCGGCAGCGAGGCGGAACTGTGCCGCCTGACACGGGACACGCAGACCTACGGCTGGGTGCTCGAGGAGCTGCGTCCGCTGGCCGACCAGCTCGGCGACCACGACCTGCGGCTGTGGACGCTCTCACGGCTGGCGGAGCTGTACAGCCTGCACGGTCAGCATGGCAAGGCCCTGGAGGCGCTGCTCAGTTTCGGCAGCATGCCGGCCGACTGGCCCGCCGAGCTGGTCGCCACGCACGGCATCCTGCAGCGGCGCCGGGGCGACCTGCGCGGCGCACAGGAGAGCCTCACGCGCGCGGCCGGCCTGCTGCGCGCCGCCGGACGCATTCCGGAGCTGTGCCGGGTGCAGCTGCATGCGGCGGCGGCCGCGCTGCGCTGCGGAGATGATCCAGGCCAGGCGGTCGTCCCCGCCCTGACCGAGGCGGTCACGCACCTGCTGCGGTTGAGGCAGCTCGGCGAGTTCACGCCGGATTTCGAGGAACTCAGCGAACTGCTGCACTACGCGCTGCTGGAACCGGACACGGCCACCCTGATGGAACCGTTCCTGGAGCACCTGGCGGATCTGTCCGGCGTTCCCCGACCGCCCGAGAGCGGCATGACGCTGCTGAACGTGAAGACGCTGGGCCGGCAAGCCGTGTTCAAGGACGGCATCGAGGTGACCTTCACGCGCAAGGGCTGCGTGCCCCTGCTGGTATACCTGGCGCTCAATCCCGGCCGAACCCGCGTGGAAATCCAACTCGACCTGTGGCCCGACAAGGACGCGGCCACCGCCGGCTCCTACGTGCGGCAGTGCATCAAGGAGGTGCGTGACCGGCTGGGGCACGGACTGATCCAGCACCAGGGGCCGCACCACGCGCCGTGGTACCGCCTGGGTCCGGAGGTGCACGTCGAACTCGACCTCACCCACCTGCTCGACGCGGTCGACCGCCGTGAGACGGCGCGGGCGCTGGCCCTGTACCGTGGGGACTTCCTACCTGGCGCGGACGCCAGCGAGTGGGTGGACACCAAACGCGACGCGCTGCGCTACGCCCTGACCTTCGAACTGAGCGCGCAGATGGTCCGGGCGCAGAGCCAGCACGACCACCGGCGGGTCGTGCTGCTCGCCAACCAGTACCTGCGGGTCGATCCGTACGACCGCTCCGTGATGGAAGACCGGGTGACGGCCGCCCGGCACGTGGCGTCCCCGCAGGAACTCGCCCAGTACACGGCCGAGCTTCGGCGCCACATGTACAACTGAGGGCGTCGCCGGTGGCCGTCTGAGCGGGCCGCCGGCATCCCCTATGCTGGAACTCCTATGGGCCAGGCCAAACCAGCGAGTCCGCCGTCCGCCGCGCGGCAGGTGTCCGACAGCCATGACCTGATCCGCGCGCATGGCGTGCGCGTGAACAACCTCAAGGACGTCAGCGTGGAGCTGCCGAAGCGCCGCCTGACCGTCTTCACCGGCGTGTCGGGCTCCGGCAAGAGTTCGCTGGTGTTCGGGACGATCGCCGCCGAATCGCAGCGGATGATCAACGAGACGTACAGCGCCTTCGTGCAGGGCTTCATGCCGACCCTGGCGCGGCCCGACGTCGATGTCCTGGAGGGCCTGACGACCGCGATCATCGTCGACCAGCAGCGTCTGGGGGCCGACCCGCGCTCCACGGTCGGCACTGCCACCGATACGAACGCCATGCTGCGGATCCTGTTCAGCCGGCTGGGGCAGCCGCACGTCGGCTCCGCCCAGGCGTTCTCGTTCAACGTGCCCTCTGTGAGCGGTGCGGGCGCGATCACGCTCGAACGCGGCGGGGAGACCGTCCGGGAAAGCCGCAGTTTCACCGTCACAGGCGGCATGTGCCCGCGCTGCGAGGGCCGGGGGTCGGTGACCGACATCGACCTCACACAGCTGTTCGACGAGTCGAAGTCGCTCCGCGAGGGGGCGATCACCGTGCCCGGCTACAGCGCCGACGGCTGGTTCGGCCGCATTTTCGCCGCCGTGGTGCCGGCGGACGTGCCCATCGCCAGGTTCACGAAGAAGCAGCGGCAGGACTTCCTGTACGGTGAGGCGCGCCGGATCAAGGTGGACACCATCAACCTGACCTTCGAGGGCCTGATCCCGAAGGTGCAGAAATCCATGCTGTCCAAGGATATCGAGGCACTGCAACCGCACGTGCGCGCCTTCGTGGAGCGGGCGGTGACGTTCACGACCTGCCCCGACTGCGGCGGCACCCGGCTCAGCGCGGCGGCCCGGTCGTCGAGGATCGGGGGCATCAACATCGCCGACGCCTGCGCCATGCAGATCACGGACCTCGCTGCGTGGGTCGGCGCCCTGGATGAACCGTCGGTGGCGCCGCTGCTGACCACGCTGCGGCATACGCTGGAGTCGTTCGTCGAGATCGGACTCGGGTACCTCTCGCTCGACCGGCCGGCCGGCACGCTGTCGGGCGGCGAGGCGCAGCGCGTGAAGATGGTCCGCCACCTCGGTTCCTCGCTCACGGACATCACCTACGTGTTCGACGAACCGACCACCGGGCTGCACCCCCACGACATCCAGCGCATGAACGACCTGCTGCTGCGCCTGCGCGACAAGGGCAATACGGTGCTGGTCGTGGAGCACAAGCCGGAACTGATCGCCATCGCCGACCACGTCGTCGATCTCGGCCCCGGCGCCGGGACGGCGGGCGGGACGATCTGTTACGAGGGCGACGTCGCCGGCCTGCGGGCGAGCGGCACCGTCACCGGCCGGCATTTCGATGACCGCGCCACGCTCAAACCGGTGGTGCGGACGCCCTCCGGGGCGCTGGAAGTGCGCGGGGCCAGCACCCACAACCTGCAGGACGTCGATGTCGACATTCCGCTCGGTGTGCTGGTCGTGGTCACGGGCGTGGCGGGATCCGGGAAGAGTTCCCTGATCCACGGCTCGGTGTCCGGACGCGAGGGTGTGGTGTCGATCGACCAGGGCGCGATCCGGGGCTCCCGGCGCAGCAATCCCGCCACGTACACTGGCCTGCTCGACAAGATCCGCACGGCCTTCGCCAGGGCGAACGGCGTCAAGCCGGCCCTGTTCAGCGCCAATTCCGAGGGTGCCTGCCCCGCCTGCAATGGAGCGGGCGTCATCTACACGGACCTGGCGATGATGGCCAGCGTCGAGACCACCTGCGAGGAGTGCGGGGGCAAACGCTTCCAGGCCGCCGTGCTGGAGTACAGATTGGGCGGCCGGAACATCAGCGAGGTGCTGGCCATGCCGGTGACCGAGGCCCTGACCTTTTTCGGCAGCGGTGAGGCCCGCGTGCCAGCCGCACACGCCATTCTCGGGCGGCTGGCCGACGTGGGGCTCGGGTACCTCAGCCTGGGCCAGCCGCTCACGACCCTGTCGGGCGGCGAGCGCCAGCGGCTCAAGCTCGCCACGCACATGGGCGAGCAGGGCGGCGTGTACGTCCTCGACGAACCGACCAGCGGCCTGCACCTCGCCGACGTCGAGCAGCTGCTCGGCCTGCTCGACCGGCTGGTCGACTCCGGCAAGTCGGTCATCGTCATCGAACACCACCAGGCGGTCATGGCGCACGCGGACTGGATCATCGACCTGGGGCCGGGCGCGGGCAAGGGCGGCGGCCAGGTCGTGTTCACGGGCCCGCCCGCCGCCCTGGTGGCCGACCGCGCCTCCCTGACCGGGCAGCACCTTGCGGCCTACGTCGCTCCGTAGCGGCAAAATGTGTAGGGAAGGTTTCGAGCCTCGAGGCCGGATCGGACGATTATCGGGACTTTGGTCGCAGGACTGAAGCGACCTTGGAGCCTGGACAGCGCTTCTGGCAGCGCCTGAAATGGGGGTGCGCTGCCGTTCATGTCGGATGGCTACTGCTTTCCGCGGCCGCGTGTGGAGGTGCGTATGTTCAGAATTCCCCTGACCGCCTGGACGGTCGCCGCCGTTCTCGTCGCGTGTGCGCCAGGACCTTCCACCCCAACGGGGACGGACATGGCTCCAGCACCGGCGGCGACCGTCACCATTCAGGGGTTCGCCTTCGCTCCCGCCGACGTGACGGTCAAGGTCGGCGAGAGTATCCGGTGGACAAACCAGGACAGCGCCCCCCACACGGCCACGGCGGACGACGGATCGTTCGGCACGGCCACGCTGGGCCAGGGCAGGTCGGACAGCGTGACCTTCACCAAGGTCGGCACCTACGCGTACCACTGCGCGGTTCATCCCACCATGACCGCCGTCGTCCATGTGGTCGCCGGCGCATCCGAATCGACGCCACCCACGAAATCGTATTGACGCCGACGTGTCCGGCCCATGTGCTGAGTACGTCGTATGAGGGCCCCGTCCGACGATCTGTACCCTCGCTGTACCCTCGCGTCCACAGGCGGTCAGGGGGTGTTCAGGCTGGCCTGACAGGTCTCGAAGGCGGCCCGCAACGCGAGCAGCGGATCGCCTCTGGGAATGAATTCATGGGCGATGAAGCCGTCGAAGCCCGTGTCACGGATGGCGCGGAACACCGCGTCGTACTGGATCTCCTGCTGAGCGTCCAGGTCGTGCCGGCCGGGGTTTCCGGCCGTGTGGTAATGCCCGATCCGAGCGTGGGTTGACCCGATGGTGCGGATCAGGTCGCCTTCCATGATCTGCATGTGGTACACGTCGTACAGCAGCTTCACGCGGGGTGACGCCACCTGTTCCACGACGGCGAGGCCCCAGCTCGTGTGATCCGCCTGATAGTCCGGGTGATCGACCCGGCTGTTGAGCAGTTCGAGCACCAGGGTGACGCCGGCGTCCTCGGCATGTGGCGCGATAGCGCGCAGCGCGTCGGCGGTGGCGGCAGCTCCTGAGGTGTCGTCGCGGCCGTGGCGGTTGCCACTGAACACGATCAGGTTGGGAATCCCGTGCTGCTCGGCAAGCTTCAGTCGGCTGAGCAGTTCTTGGTGGATGCGCTGGTGCTGTGCGGGGTCGTTCAGGCCCTCGGTGATGGAGGTGTGACCGTTCACGGCGGCGATTTGCAGCCCCATGTCCTTCGCGAGGGCCCAGAGCGACGGGTCGATCAGATCGACGCCCGCGTATCCGGCGTCCGCGGCGGCGCGCAGGAGCGTGGCGGGATCCGTGTCCGGCTGCGCGAAGCTCCACCACGCGAAGGATTGGGCGATTGGCATGTCGTCCACTGTATCCCGCCGCTGAGCGGGCACCGGGCAGAACCCCCGCGGGGGTTGCATCCTTTGGTGAGTGAGTGTACACTCACTCCATGCCGTCCGGTCCTCTCACCCTCTCCACCTCGGATGCGCGGCGAGAAACGGTCATTCAAAGTGCCGTGACCGTCTTCGCCACGGCCGGCTACCTGGGTACGCCGGTCAGCGCCGTGGCCGAGCACGCCAGGATCTCGCCCGCGTATGTGTTCAAACTCTTTCCGCGCAAGGAGGACCTGTTCGTCGCCGCCCTCGAACGCTGTTTCACATTGATACGGTCGGCGCTGGAACGCGGCGCGCAGACTGTCCCGGACGGGAGCCCGGAGGACATCCTGGCCGCGATGGGAGAGGCGTACGCGTCGCTGATCGCCGACCGCTCGCTGCTGATGCTCCAGGTCCACGCGCAATCCGCCGCATCCGTGCCAGATATCGCCGCCTCGCTGCGTGCCGGACTTGCCCTCGTCACCACCTTCGTCAAGACCCGCTCCCAGGCTCCGGACGCGGCCGTACAGCAGTTCATCGCCTTCGGTCAGCTGTGTCACCTGATCACCGTGGCGGAGCTCGACGACAATGCGGCCGACTGGGCGCGCCTGCTGACCAGAAACATTCGACATTTCTGAAGTCGGTGGAACCACCCTCTTCAGAATGTTGAACCGCACCAAAAAGTGAGTGAGTAATCACACACTATCCGCCCGCCTGTCCATTCCCTCGTCTGACCTCAGGAGATCTGCCATGACTATTGCCCCCTCGACCGCTCCGCTCACCCTCACCACGTCCATCACCGAAATCATCCTGCCAGGACTGGTGGAACCATCCGGTCTTCAGGTACACCGGCGCCCCCTGGAGGCCCCACGCGCCGGACAGACGCTGATCCGGATCGAGGCAACCGGAGTCTCCTTTGCCGAGCAGGGCATGCGGCGGGGCCGCTATCCGGGGCAGCCGAGGTTTCCCTTCGTGCCTGGCTATGACCTCGTCGGCACCGTGCAGGACGTCGGGCGCGGCGTCAATCCAGCGCTGATCGGGACACGGGTCGCCGCCGCCACGAAAACCGGTGGATGGGCCACCCATGCCCTCGTTCCAGCCGTGGATCTGGTGCCTGTTCCAGCGGCCCTCGACCCGGCAGAGGTCGAGACGGTCATCGTCAACGGCATCACCGCGTGGCAGATGCTGCACCGCAACGCCCGCGCACGGGCCGACCAGACGATCCTGGTGCACGGAGCGAACGGCGGCGTGGGCAACGTGCTGGTACAACTGGCCCGCCATGCCGGCATCCGCGTGATCGGCACGGCCGCGCCCCGGCATCATGCCGCCCTGCGTGCCCTGGGGGTGGAACCCCTCGACTACGCCGCCCCGGATCTGGCAGCGCAGATCCGCACGCTCGCGCCGGACGGGGTCGACGCGGCCTTCGATCACCTGGGGCTGGCCAGTGCCCGGCGGTCGTTCGGGCTGCTCGCCCGCAGCGGCACCCTGGTCGCCTACGGCATGGCGGCCGACCTGAATGAACGCGGGTCACTGCTGTCGATGTTCGGGAAGATGGTCGGTCAGATCATCGTCTGGAACGCCCTCCCGGTCCGCCGCCGGGCGTCGTTCTACGATTTCTGGGGTGGCAAGACCCTTACGCCCCGCGCATTTCGCCGCAAGCAGCACGAGGATCTCACGCAGGTGCTGTCGCTCCTGGCGGAGGGAGCCATCACGCCACACATCGCCGCGCGGTTTCCCCTTCAGAACGTTGCACAGGCCATGGAGCTTGCGGAATCCCGCACGGTACTCGGGAAGGTGGTGCTGCTGCCCTGAGCCCGTCGGCACCGAGACTCACCGGGCAGACGATGGCGGTTCAGCTGACCTGCCCGCAGGTCGTGACTGACCGGGCGTACCCGCCACCGGACGACACCTGCGCTCAGCGTGGGTCGATGCTGGTGCCGAACTGCTCATTCATGAACGCGGCCAGGGCCCGCGCGAAGCGGTCGTGCGCAAAGCTGCTGGGATGCACTCCATCCAGACTGAACGTCCGGCCGAAGGGTGAGGCGGTCGTGGGAATCAGCGGTCGGCCCGGCAACGAGTCCAGAACGGGATTCACGTCGAACACCACCGCGCCGTGGGACGCAGCGATGGCCCGGATGGCGGCGTTGTAGTGCTCCACGATCGCCTGCGCCTGCACGTACTCGTCTCTGGTCAGCGCCTCGGGCGACGTGCAGGACAACGGCTTGTCCTGGCTGGCGGTCGCAATGGTACTGGTACCGAAATAAGTGTCCTGGCCGTCGCAGGAACGGTCCACCAGTCCGGTCACTCTCAGCAGCCGCACCGGCACCAGGGCGGGCACCCGCGTGACATCCGGCACGGTCATCAACACCAGGTGGTGCGCGCCCGCCGCCTTCAGACGGTCGACCACCGTGGTGTAGTCCGCCTGGAAGTCGGCCACCGGCGTGGCCTTGCTCAGGTCGCCGCGCAGGGTGGGCAGCAGAACATCATTGCTGCCGATCCAGACGGTGACGAACACCGGCTTCCGGGCAATGGCCGCCTCGAGTTGCGTGGTGCCAGAGCCCAGGATGGCGCGGTACAGGCGGGCGTCGTACAGCTGCGGATCCGGGTTGACCACCTGCGTATCCGTGGTGGCCAGGACGTCGTGGACTTTCGCGCCGGGCACAGCGACGACCGGGGAAATGATGTCCGGGTGGCTGCGCTCGCAGTTCGGCTGGCCCATCACACCGACGGGCGGCGGGCACCCTGGGTCGCCGATCTCCGGCATGGGCACGTCCAGTCCGGCACGCTGACCGAGCAGATGGGGATACGACGCCCGCTGCGACGCCGGAGTGAGGCTGGCGGACTGGTACCCCGCCGTGATGCTGTCGCCGAGCGCCACGTAGCCCGTAAATAACGTGGCATCCGGACGGGGAACGAACTGCGGCGCACACGAGGCGAGGATCAAGGTCAGCAGAAGCAACGTACGTTTCATGACGCTCCTCGACCGCACAATGGGGCGGTACCCGGCTTGCGTGACCGGGAAGTCAACACGATAAGGTCACCCTGAACCGTCAACCGTACGTCTGCCCATAGACGCAGTGGCGCGCGTGCCGGGTCGATGGGTGGCTCAGGAACAGGCACGTGAGCACACCGCAACGATTCCGGCGACGCGGTGGGTCAGGAGACCCTACCCCTGTAAGAACCTGCGTCTTCAGCGAGCAGGCCGTCTGGATTCAGGGGGTGGCGGGCGTGATGTTCCGGATGATGAACAGGTCGTCCTGGTAATCGTCGTTCATGCTCTGGTAGTCGACACCCATCACGTACGCGCCGGGCATCACCTGTCCGCCGGCGGTCAGTGGCCAGAAGCGCAGGTGTTGCCCACACGGGCCGGGGCAGCCGTTCGCCCTGTCCTTGGCCTGATCGTTGTTGGCCGGGTCGCTGTACTCGTACCCATCCATGTTGAACCCGAACGCTCCGGACGGCGTGAAACTGGCCTGCGCAAACTTGGTGGTGGAGCCGTCCGCGTGTGGGAACAGCGACTGGTAGTCGGTGGCCGAATGGGTGAGCACCTTCACCAGGGTCGAGGTTCCACGCGCGTAGCGATACAGGGTGGACGCGTCGGAACTCGACCACGCGCCGACCTCCTGAACCGTGACCGGCTGAGCGGCATCCGCCGCCTGCCAGTACGCGGAGAGCACCTCGTCCCCCTGGGCGTGCACCCAGCCCCGCTGGTTGATCGGGACATTGCTGCCGTTGTTGACCCCGGACAGTGCCGCAGCGTCCGAGGCGGTGTTGAGCGCGAAGGTCCACCCCATGGCGTCGTGAATCTGTTGCAGGGTGGGTTCGGTGTACTGCCCGTTCGGATCGCGTTCCGGGTAGGGCTGCCACAGTCCGCTCAGGGTGACGGGGAAGGCGGACGCGCCGGGGTCATCGGAGTTGATGGTCAGGGTGCCTGCAAACAGCGTCGTCGGGGTGGTCAGGGTCGCCTCGGCGGTGAAGGTGAGCGTCACATCGACCGAGGCGCCTGCCGTCACGTCGGTGGGCAGGGCAGGCGTGGAGGTCACGGTCCACGGGCCGTCCACGCCCAGGCTGCTCAGGTGCAGCGTGTCCGTGCCGGTGTTGTGCAGGCGCAGGGTGCCGCGATTGTGAACGCCCACAGCTGGTGGACTGGCGAGCGCGCCGATGCGGTTGAACACCAGCCGGGTGCCGTCGGAACCGCTGTCCACGTTCTCGACTGTGAACAGCTGCGGTGTCGGGGCCGGAACCGACGTCTGGGCGCACCCGATCAGCAGGGCGGTGAGACCGAGGGCGGCGGCCAGTGGCCGAGCGAGGGCATTCCGTACCGGGTTGAGCATGTTCCCTCCAGCGCCCGGATCGGGTTCGACAGACAGGCGACCGTCGACGGCGATCGGTTCCTTGTCCAGCGTGGGCGTGAGTGTGGGAACCACCTGCACGGTAGGGGGCCACGGTGATCACGCCATGAAGGGCGCCCCTGGAGCCTGCTTCACACTTCACCGCATCCGGCCACGCCGTGGTTCCCCGGCCAGCGTGGACGTCCCCGATGAAGATGGGCATCGGGGCCTGGCGCGCCCTCAGTCCAGGCGGGCCAGGCGAACCCGGTACCGTCCGCCGCTGTCCTCGCGCCAGGCCAGCATGACACCGGCGGCGCTGCTGGTCAGGGACGGTGACCGGGCGTCCCGGTCGTGCGCCGTGTTCGCCTCCAGGCGGCGCCACGCTCCCGCAGCCCACGTCGCCGCGTTCACCCGGCCGATGGAACCCGTGTCTTCCACCCACGCAACGACGGGGAGGCCATGACGGTCGAGGGTCAGCGTGGGCTGGGTGGCGGAGGTGGCGTTCAGCCGGCCTCCCCGCGCCGTCCACCGCTGACCATTCCAGCTGGAGACGTACAGGGCGTCCATGCCGGCCAGATCCTCGATCCAGGCGACGGTCGGTCGGCCCGCCGGATCGAGCGTCAGGACAGGCGACGCGAGGTACCGCGGTCCGCCCCGGTTGAGCGGGCCACCCAGGGTCTCCCAGGCCGTGCCGGTCCAGCGCTTCACCAGCACGGCGCTGCCCAGCACGTCCCCCTGCAGGTAGGCCACGACCGGTCTCCCCTGGGCGTCCAGTGCCACGGACGGACTGCGGGAATATTGGGTCAGGTCGTTGACGGGCACCGAGCGCGACCAGGTCTGGGCTGCGGCATCCCACGCGCGGTAGGTCAGCCAGGTCTGACGATCCGGATTGCCACGGTACTCGCCGTGAATCAGCACGGGTTCGCCCGCCCGGGCCGCGACGGCGCGGGTGCGCGCGGCCGCCGGGGAGCTGACGCCCAGGTAGCGATCCGGCCAGTTCGTCCACGCGCCCTGCTGATACGCCCGGAAGACCACCACATCGTTGTCGCCGTAATTTTCGTTCCAGACGGCCACGGGAGTGCCCTGGGCATCGGTGGCCAGATCGAGGTTCGAGATCGGTCTCGGCTGGTTGTAGTTCAGGATGCCGCCCAGCGCGTGCCACTGCCCCTGCGAGAGCCGGTACACCCGCAGCACCCTCGCCTTGAACTTCCCGCGCCAACTGTGCCCACCGCCGTGGTCCTGCATGGTGGCCAGCAGCAGGTCGCCCGAGGGCGTGGCGACGATCCTGAGTTCCCGGACGGGATCGGCGGAGAGTGCCGGGGGCCGCAGGAGCGCCGGGCCGGCGCCTCCGCCGGCGGTGGCGGACGGCCCGCACCACAGGGCCAGCAAAATGGCCACACACGATCGCCGGACGGCACGGTCGATTGGCAGGTTCACACCACGGATGATGCGCCACGACACCCCTGTGAACAACGCCGGAACAGGGTGCTGCGCCGCCACGTATCGACAGGAACTATGGATCTGCTGCGCGCTTGAAGGCGCGGCCAGTTGGCGCGTCTACGGTTCCCGCTTCGTTCAGGGGCGGACTGCCCGCACCTGCACCTGATAGCGTCCGCCCACATCCTCACGCCAGGCCAGCAGGACACGGCCGGTCGGCGTGACCACCACGGCGGGGGAACGCGCGTCATGCTGGGCGTCGAGGTTCTGTACGGCGCTCCCCTGCCATGCCCGACCATTCCAGCGGGCCCAGCGGATCCGGCCCAGATTGCCGTGCTCCTCGACCCAGGCGAGCACCGGGTGGCCCTGCGGATCGAGCGCCAGAGACGGCGCGGACGAGAAGCCCTGGCTGACGGCGCCACCCAGCAGAAGCCACTGCCGACCGGTCCAGCGGGAGACGTACAGGGTGTCCTGGCCGCCCTGGTCTTCCATCCACGCGACCACTGGCCTGGAGCCGGCGTCCAGCACGAGGCGCGGGCTGGCCAGGTAGGTGCGGGCGCGGCGGTTGAGCGGGCCGCCGAGCGGGGCCCAGGCCTGCCCCGTCCAGCGGGCTGCCAGAAGATTGCTGCTCAGGACGTCGCCCTGAATCCACGTGACGACTGGCCGTGCCGCGGCGTCCAGGGCGATCGCGGGCGAGCGGGAAAAGGCGTGGACATCGTTGAAGCGCGGGCCGCGCTGCCACGTGTTGGTCTGCCACGTGCGAACCGTGAGTTGACTGCCGTCGGGCTTGCGCAGCCATTCGCCGAAGGCGATCACCGGCTCGCCGTTCCACGCCGCGACGCCCCGGGTGCGGGCCGCGTAGGGCAGGTCATCGCCGATGTAGCGCGCCCGCCAGTCCGTCCAGTGCCCGCCCTGATAGGCCCGGAAGACGATGATGTCGTTGTCGCCATAGTTCTCATTCCATGCCAGTACTGGCGTTCCACGTCGATCCAGCGCCAGATCGAGGGTCGACGCCGGCCTGGGACGGTCGTAATTGAGCGCGCCCCCCAGCGGAACCCAGCGCCCTGCCGTCCAGCGGGAAGCGAACACTTCCCGCGCCGTGAACACGCCCTTGCGGCTGTGGGCCCGGACCGAGTCGACCAGCGTGGCCAGGATGAGGTCACCGTTCGGGGCGGCGGCCAGCCGGAGTTCGCGCACGGGCGCCCTCGGCAGCGGTGGCGGGAACAGCGGGGCCGGGCCGCCGCCACCGGCCGACACCGGACTGCTGCAGGTCGCCACACCCACAGCCGCAAGGAGAACCCGGCACAGCCGGGTAAGGACGATCCGGCCGGAGCACGCTACTGTCGTCATTCAGCTGAGTATTCAGCGGGTCGGCCGCCCGCACAACGGCAGGCGCGGGATGGCCGTGACCGACCTATCGAGCGGATCGATAGAATCACGGCATGGCCTCCCGCCACTCCCGGAGTCACGGGCCCTCTGCGCTGCTCCGGACTCCCCTGTCGGCCCTGCTGGCCGTGGCCGAGGCCGGCAGCTTCAGCGAGGCGGCGGCCCGCCTGGGCCTCGCCCAGTCCACCCTGAGCTACGCGGTGAAACAGGCGGAAGACGCGCTTGGGGTCGTCATTTTTGAACGCGGACGGCGCGGCGCCCGGCTGACGCCCGCCGGTCAGGCCGTCATGGTGCACGCCCGCCACGCCGCACTGTCGATCCAGGCCATGGAACTCACCGCGCACGGTCAACTCCGGGGCACATTGAGGCTCGCCGCGTGCCGGAGCATCCTGACCCATGTCGTGGCGCCGGCCCTGCGGGCCTTCAACGACTCGTACCCACAGGTCGAGGTGGTGGTGATCGACACCCGGGGCGAACACGACGAGGTCGCCCACCTCGTGCGCAGTGGGGATGTACACCTGGGACTGGGACGCCTGCCCATGCCCCAGGGCCTGATCACGGCACCGCTGGTGGCCGACGAGTACCTGCTGGTCAACGCCGCCACTGCGCCGCCGCTGCGCACCTGGGACGACCTGCACGCGGCCCGGTTCATCGTGTGCGAGGAAGACTGCGCGCCCTACGTCGCCGCCCACATCGCCCGGCATTCCCGGGCCCCCCACCCCGCCATCCGGCTACACGACGCGGGCGTCGCCCTGGGGCTCGTGGCCGAAGGCCATGGATTCACCATCCTGAGCAGGTTGGTGGTCACGCCCCTGCCCCGTGGCCTGCGCACCGAGTCCCTGCCCGTTCCCCTGTGGCGCACCACGGGCACCGTGACGACGGAGGCAGGCGCCCTTCACCCGCTGGTCACGGCCTTTACCGCCCTGGCGCTCACGCCCGGGGGGATCGGCGCCAGGGCAGGTGGGGTGGCACGCCTGCTGCGGTTTGCGGATCAGTTGGGTGCGTTGCCGCGCTGATGGCGTCCTGAGTCTCGTGGGTGCGTCCACCGCGCATCAGGGTGGAGCGTCATCGGCTCAACGGCCAGGCGTGCGATGTGGCAGGTCGGCTCTGCCGTTCACCGACTGATTCCACGCACCGTCGAGGTAGAAGTCCGGGCGAGGAGGTCGAGTTCAACCCGGATCGTTCGGCGCGAGGCGGTTCGTCAACGCCACGCGATCCAGCGCCAACTTGCAGGGCAAACCGTTCCTGGCCGTTCAGAACTGCGCTGCAGCGGCGAGGAGCAGGTCGAGACGGGGCGAGGTCGCCCGGACGAACACGGGGATGGTGTCGAGCGGTGATGGAACCACCACCGTTCGGTGTCCACTCAGATGGGCGCCGCTCCACAGGTTGACCCACTCGCCGGGCGGCAGGTGGACGGGGCGGGCCAGGGCGCCCTTCTCGACGACCGGGCACACCAGCAGGTCACGGCCCAACAGGTAGGCGTGGGGGTCTTCTTCCAGGAAGGCGCGCGCCATCGGGAACTCCAGTCCGGGGTAGCGCATCATGGGCAGACCCTCAGCGCTGAGGGCCAGGGCCTCGCCGTGCAGGTAGTCGAGGAGGCGCATGCGGAGCTGGGCGTAGCGGCGGTAGACCGTCAGCGCGCGGTCGTCCTGATGCCGTTCGGCGATGTTCCAGGGCGTGCGGTCGCGGTTCTCGCTGGCCGGGTTCCACTCGCTGTGGTACTGCATGATCGGGCTGAAGGCCCCGAAGCCCACTGAGCGCAGGTACAGCTCGACGGTGGGGATTTCGCCGCTGAACCCGCCGATGTCCCACGACCACATGGACACGCCGCTGATCCCGGCGGACAGCCCCGCCTGGATGCTGGACTTCAGCGCGCTCCACGTGCTGTTCTCGTCTCCGGCCCAGTGCGCGGGGTAGCGGCCAGCGCCGGTGTACCCGGCGCGGGAAAAGGTCAGGCCGTCGCCCCGGGTACGCTCCTGGATGAAGTCGTGGTAGGCGCCGACATAGCTGTTGGGGTAGGCGTTGACCATCTCCAGGCCGCGCCGGCCATCGTGCATCCGCAGGCCCCGGCCCCACAGGTGCTCTCCCCCATCGGTCTTCATGCCGTCGATGCCGAGGTCGTCGAAGAGGTAGGCGCGCTTGGCGAACCACCACTCGCGGGCGGCGGGGTTCGTGAAGTCCATGACCAGGCCGTCGGTGAACCACCAGCCGCGGCACCGGTAGGGGCGGCCGTCGGCGTCGTGGACTCCGTAGCCCTGGTCCAGCATGTACGCCTCGTCCGCGTGGTGCTGGGCGTGCTCCTCGGGGACGTGTTTCTGCACCGGGATCTGCCACAGCACCACCCGGATGCCGTGGGCGTGGCATTCGTCGATCATGGCCTTGGGGTCAGGCCAGCGGCCGGCGTACTGGAAGTCCGAGGCCCGGAACGCCTCGGCCCCGGTTTTTGGCGTGTAGCCGGCATCGTTGAAGATGTAGAAAGTGTGCTCGTCACTCCACGCCTCCAGCACCAGCACGGTGGCGGGAATGTCCTCGGCCACCGTGCGGCGCACGACCTCCTCGGTGCGGGCCTGATTGTTCCAGTCGTTGGAACTCATCCACGGCCCGAAGGCCCACTTCGGCGGCACGGCCAGCCCCCCGTTCAGGCCGACGAAGGCGCTGGTCACGCCATACGCGGTGTCCGCCACGATCAGGTGCAGCACCAGGCGTGTCGGGGCGTCCGGCAGCTTCTGGGCGCGGATGACGCCGTCCGGGCCGCGCAGGTCGAAGTCGCTGGGCTCGTCGGCCTCCAGCCAGACTCCCCAACCTTCCGCAGAGACGACCAGTGGAACCGGCAGGTAGGTTCGCGCGCCCTGCTCCTTGTACTCCTCGTACACCCGGACGTCGTGGCTGCGCCCGCGCTTGTCCGGAGCGTCGAAGCGCTCGCCCAGACCGTACAGGGGCGCGTCCCCCAGGCCGAAGCGGCCCTCGATCCGGGTGAGATCGCTGCCGCCCTCCAGCCAGCGGACGGCCAGCGAGGCGCGGGCCACCGATCCGTGCCCCGCCACCTTGATACTCAGCCCGTCCAGGTCGAGGGTCACGGTCATGTTCTCAGCCGTCAGCACCGTCGTCCGGCCCTGGATGTGGGCCTGGCACGCCAGACCCTCGGGAACCACCGCAGTATCGGCATCAAAGGTCACCGTGCAGACACCGGGCGCCGGGACAGCCACGGTGATGTACGCGGGCGCGGCCCGCTCCCCTGTCAGACACGTGAGGATCACGCCGGTGTCGGTGACCTGCACGCCGTCGATGGCCGTCACGGCCTGCCAGCGACCCACCGTGAAGTCGTGGCGCTCGGAGGACGAACCGTCCTCCAGGACGAACGTGTACGCGTAGTGGCCGGTCTGGACGGCGCCGAGATCCGCCGTGTGGTGACCGCCGCCGAGGGCCTGCGCGGGCAGGCGCGTGACCGTGCCGTCATGGTCGAGATCCACGTGTACCCGGGCCTGATCACCGGCCTGCACGCCGACGTGGACGCGTTCGCCGGGCTGGGGGTCGCGGGGGTGACGCTCGGTGGGCAGGATCTTGTAGGGATCGTCGATGCCGTGGGGGGTGTGCTGCAACGTGGTCAAGAGGGAACTCCAGGGAGGGGCGAGGCGTGGGCGGCCACTTCGGCCTCAAGGATCAGGTGCATGGCGTGCGACCACAGCAGGGGGCGCGCACTCTCGCCCCACTGGCCGCGCCAGTAATCGACATAGACGGGATTGAGCACGCCATCGGTGGTCTGCTCGGGCAGGCCACGCCCCCGGTTCTGATCCCGGATCCACCCGAGGAGCGCGTGGGCCTCCTCCGGGCGACCCTGGCGGGCGTACACCCAACCCAGCCACGCGGTGAGCAGCACCCAGGAGCCGCCGCCGTAGTAGGTATCGCGGGCGTAGCGGTGGACGCCGCCGCGCAGCAGGGTCTGCTCGATGGCCTGCACCGTCCGGGTGTAGACGGGATCATCGACCGCGAGGACGCCGAAAGGTACGGCAACCCACAGCAGGCTGGCATCCACGTCAGGGTATCCGGCGAACTTGACGAGCTGGCCGCCCTGCACGAGGTGGTCACGGATGAAGGCCAGGACGTCGGCGGTGACGGGTTCGAGGCCGCGCATGAACGGCTGCATGGCGCGCAGGCCGGCAGCGAGGGAGGCCAGAGTACTGGTGTGCCAGCGGTACGGGAACTCTTCCCAGCAGTCGTAGCAGGGCTCGCGCCAGAACGCCTTTAGGTAGGCCAGGGTGACCTCCACGCCCGGCCGGAAGACCTCGGGCATGGCCCGGAGGCCCTGCGCCCTGAGGTGCTCGCCCAGGCCCCACAACCACTGTCCGTAGCCGTCCAGCTGGAAGTTCGGCCAGCCATCGTCGAGCGCCTCGCCGTTCAGGGCGAAGCGGCACGGCAAGAAGGCGTGCTCGGGGATGGCCTCGCCCCGCTGCCGCAGAGCAACCAGTGCCGACACCTGCTCACTTCGCTCCGCGATGGTCTGGGCCGCCCAGCGGTAATAGCGGCCCGAAGCCGCGTGCTCCCCGGCCCGGTCGAGCGCGTACGCGATGAAGGTGCTGTCGCGCAGCCACGAATACGGGTACTGCGAGAAGGTCGGGCAGGCCGGGAAGGCGCCGCTGGGCGCCTGGTGCTCCAGCAGCGGGGCCGCGAGGGCCCGGAGATCGGGGCTCACTTGCCGAGCAGCGCCTGCACCCGCTGCTGGGCGCTGGCGAGCGCCTGCTCGACGGTCTTGGTGCCCAGGCTGGCAGCCTCGAGTTCCTGGTTGACGATGTCCTGCAGTTGCGACTGCTGATCCACCACGGGCGGCGTGACGGCGTACTGGAGGGAATCGAAGACCGCTTCACGGTTGCTGGGCAGCGGCCGGGCGAGGTAGGGGGCGATCAGCGTGCGCTGCGACAGGGACAGGGCCGGGAGTTCCCAGTTCGAGGCGATGCGCCGGGCGGCGACGGTGGGGCTGCTCGACAGGAACTTGGCCCACTTCTCGGCGGCGGCCGCGTTCTTGCTGGTGGCGCTGACCGCCACCGCGTTCGAGAAGAAGTGCGTGGCCTTCCTGGCGTTGCCGGGCTCCACGGCGATGTCCCACTTGAATTTGGCCGGCGAGAACTTGTCGAACATCCACACCCCGCTGACCAGCATGCCGAGCTGGCCGTTGAGGAACATGTCCTCGCTGGCCACGCCGCTCATCTGCGCGGCGTCGGGCATGACCTTCTGGACGCGCACCTTGTCCACCAGGTAGTGGAGCGCGGTGCGGTTGGCCGGGGTGTCGATCTCGACCTTGTCGCCCACTTTCAGGCCGCCGCCCGCCTGCTGGGCGACCTTGTAGAACTCCCAGAACTGGATGGGCTGATGGATGCCGTACACGCGGGCCGTGGGGTTGTTGATCTTCTGCGCGGCGGCCAGCACGTCCGCCCACTTCCAGCTGGCGGTGGGGTACTTCACGCCTGCCTTGTCGAAGAGATCTTTGTTGTAGAAGAGCACCACGGTGCTGAAGCTGATGGGCAGGGCGTACTGCTTGCCGCCATACTTGAAGGCGTTCAGCGCGGCCGGGTAGAAGGTGTTCGCCGGGGCGAGGCTGGCCGCCAGGGGCCGCAGGGCGTTCTTGCTGGCGAAAGTCACGAAGTTCTCGTAGTTCAGGTCGAATACGTCCGGGGCGCTGCCGGCGGCGATGTCGGTCTGCAGCTTGGTGAAGTACGAGTCGAAGGGCGCGGTGACGAGGTTCACCTTGACGTCCGGGTTCTCCTTCTCGAAGGCGGCGATCAAGGCCTTCATGTCGTCCAGGTGCGTGGCGTCGGTCGTGAAGGACGAATACGTCAGGGTCGTCTGGGCGAGCGCGGAGGTGGCGGTCAGCAGGGCGAGCGTGAGCAACTTCTTCATGGTGTCCTCCTTGGGACGCGGGGAGTGCATGGGATCAGCCCTTGAGACCGCTGGTGGTCACGCCCTCGACCACCCAGCGCTGGGCGAGCAAAAAGACCAGGATCATGGGAGCGACGGTCACGACGGTGCCGGCCATGATCAGGTTCCACTGGGTCTGGCCGGGGTACACACCCTGGAGGGTCGCCAGGGCCAGGGGGAGGGTCATCAGGTCGCGGGTACTCACGATCAGCAGCGGCCACAGGAAGTTGTTCCACGACGCCATGAACGAGAACACCGTCAGCGTGGCCAGCGCCGGGCCGCACAGGGGCAGCATCACGCGCCAGAAGGTCGTGAGGGTGCTGGAGCCGTCCAGCACGGCCGCCTCTTCGAGCTCCACGGGCAGGGCCAGGAAGAACTGCCGCATCAGGAAGATCCCGAAGGCGCTGAACATGGCGGGGACGATCAGCCCTGCGTAGGAGTTCGTCCAGCCGAGCTCCTTGACGATGATGAACAGCGGCGTCATGGTCACCGCGAACGGCACCATCAGGGTACCCAGGAAGACCGTGAACAGCGCGTCGCGCCCACGGAAGCGGAAGCGGGCGAAGGCGTAGCCGGCCATGGAACTGATCACGAGTTGCCCCAGGGTAGTCAGGGCCGCCACCACGCAGGAGTTCAGCAGCGCCCGCCACAGCGGGAAGCTCTGCGCGACCTGGGTGTACGCGTCGGTGGTGGGCTGCGCCGGGATCAGCCGGGGCGGCAGGGTCAGGACGTCCGTGGACGGTTTGAGGGACGTGCTGACCATCCACAGGAAGGGCAGCACCATGACCAGCCCCCCCAGGGCCAGCAGCACGAAGGCGGGCCAGTTGGCGCGGGAGCGGCGCAGGCGGGCGAACCGTGGCCGGTCGTGCACCTGCTGAAGCTGCGCGGTCATGGCTCCCACCGTGCGCGCAGGCGGGAAATCACGAAGGACGTGCCGAAGACCAGCAGGAACAGCGCCCACGACATGGCGGCGGCGTACCCCATCTGGCTGTACGAGAACGCGCCCTTGACGATGCGTTCGATCAGGACGGTGGTCGCGCCCGCCGGGCCGCCACCGGTCATCACGTAGACCTGGTCGAACACCTGGAAGGAGTTGATCAGGCTGATGGTCAGCGCGAAGAACAGTGCCGGGGCGAGCAGCGGCAGGGTGATAAAGCGGTGGAGCTGCGCGCCGCTCGCCCCGTCGATGGCGGCGGCCTCCTGATATTCCGGCGGGATGTTCTGCAATCCCGCGAGCAGGATGGTCATGACAAACCCGGTGTCCTTCCACAGGCTGGTGAGGATCACGGCGGGCATCGCCCAGCGCGGATCGAACAGCCACGCCGGTCCCTGGATGCCGACAGCCCCGAGCGCATTGTTCAGGAGCCCGTACTGCGGGTTGAGCAGCCACTTCCAGACCAGCCCGACCGCGACCCAGCTGGTGACCACCGGCAGGAAGTACAGGGCGCGCAGCAGACCCCGGCCCGGAATGCGGGCGTTCAGGCCCAGGGCCACCAGGAATCCCACGGCCATCACGAGCGGCACATAGCCGACGATGAAGGTCAGGGTGTGCCGCAGCGCGCCCCAGAAGTCCGGGTCGTGCAGCAGGCGCTGGAAGTTGGCGAGCCCGGCGAAGCGCATGGGCGTCAGCAGATCCCAGTGCATGAAGGCCAGAACCAGGGAAGCCAGGATCGGGCCCACCAGGAAGAGGGCCGCCCCGACCAGCGCCGGGCCCAGGAACAGCGCCAGGGTAAGCGTCCGGTTCAGTCCGCGCTCGTACATGCGTCCTCCTGCAGGTCGAGGTCGAAGGCGTGGCTGACCGCCAGACTCGCCGCGCCGCGCGCCCAGACCTCGTCGCCCCAGGGTTCGATCACCACGGGCAGGTCGACGGCCAGGGACGCGAAGCTGTGCTCGCGCAGCGCTTCCCGCATGGGTGTGAACAGCGGGTCGCCGAAGCGCACGCCCTCGCCACCGACCACGATGAGTTCGGGGTTCAGGAGGTTCACGAGGTTGGCCAGCTGAATGCCGATGCGCTGTCCGGCGTCGCGCAGCAGTCCGGCGATCCGGGGGTCATCGAGATGGTGCAGGAGGTCGTCCGCCTGCGTGATCTCCAGGTCGCTGGCGAGTTCGCGGGCGCGGGCCACGAGCGCGGGCTCGCTGGCGTAGGCTTCCAGGCAGCCGGCCTTACCGCACTCGCAGCGGCGGCCGCCCGTCTCGCTGACGACGTGGCCGAACTCACCAGCGCCGCCGTCGCGCCCGCGCACCAGCTGCCCGTTGGCGACCAGCCCGGCCCCGATGCCGCGCCCGACGGTGATGACGATCAGGTTGGACGTGGCCTTGCCATGACCGAACAGGCGCTCGGCGACCGCGAAGGCGTTCACGTCGTTGTCGAGCGCGATGGGCACACCGACGGCCTCCTCGAGCAGGGCGCCGATCGGGACTTCGTGCCACTGCAGGTAATCCGAGTGCACACACACGCCCCGCCGGTCATCGATGACGCCAGGAAGGCCCATGCCGAGTCCCATCAGCTGCTCCTTGCGGGTGCCGGACTGGGTCAGGAGGGCCTCGACGGCGCTCTGCACGGTGCGAACCACCGTTTCAGGCCGGTGATCGGGCAACCCCACCTGCAGGTGACGCTGGACTTCCCCACCGAGGTTGGTGAGCACCGCCTCCAGGCGGCGTTCCATGAGTTTGATGCCGACGGCGGAACGGGCCCGGTAGTTGACGGCCAGCAGCACGGGGGGGCGTCCGCCGGAACTCACGCCGCCCTCGCGTTCCTCGACCAGACCGTCGCGCATCAGGTCGCCCACGACGCCGGTGATGGCCGCGCCACTGAGCCCGCTGCGTTCCTTGAGCTGCACGCGGCTGAGCGGTCCCTCGCGGTGGAGGGTGTTGAAGATGGCATTGCGGTTCAGAACGCGCACCACGCTCTGATCGTTTCCACGAAGTGAGCGCATCCGCTCCTCCTTACTTAATTTACTGACTTAAGTAAGTTGTACGCTCCGGCCAGGGGTCTGTCAAGATGGTGGGTCTGGCTGCACAGAAGGCGCACACCGTCTCGACAGACGCACTCCAATGACGCGTTGGACGGCCACCTCCCCAACTGCTCTGACGCGCCCGAGAGACGTCTGGGCGTCTGTCCAGCCTCACTGGCATGCCCCGCCGGAGCGGCGGCCGATCGACCCTATAGTGACGGCCATGAATCCTGGCGTGGCCACGTCGAGCGCGGTGGCGACCCGATGACGCTGGACGTCTACCGCTCGGCGCTGGGCGACCGGACGCGCGGCTGGCTGGCCCTTCATCCAGACGAGCGCCGCCGACGCGCCGTGGAGGCCTGCGCACAGAAGGATGCCGGAACCCTGTGGAGCCTGACGGAGGCGCACCTGGGCCTGTATGGCGCGAGCGGCATCCTGGTCAGTCCACATACCCTGAGCGCGTATCGCACCGGCGTCACGCAGTACGTCCTCTACGCCCAGGAGCGCGCCCTGAACGTGCTTCACCCCAGCCTGGACGACGCCCAGGCGTACGCCCTGCACCTGCTCGAACGCCGCAAGATCGCCACAGTGCGCGGCAAGGTGGCCGCCGCCGCCGCCCTGTACAAGGCGCTGCGCTGGGCCGGCGCGACGGACGTCACGCCCTTCTCGGGCGTACGCGTGCCCAAGGATCACGAGCATCCGCTGACGAAGAACCCACCGTACTCGCCCGCCGTGCTGCGCCGCGTGTTCGGGCGGGTGGACGAGGCGCTGCCGCTGGCCCGCGGGCGGGAACGGACCCGGCTGCTCAGCGCCCGGACGCTCCTGCTGATCCTGGCCCACACGGGGCTGCGGATTCAGGAAGCGCTCGACCTCGCCTGGGCCGACGTGCACCTGGACGAGGACGAGCCCTTCATCACGGTGCGTTCCGGCAAGGGTCGCAAGAGCCGGGACGTGGGCCTGTCCGACCGGCTGACCTCGGCCCTGCGAACCTACCGGGCACTGCCGCGGCGACGGTCGCATGCGGCGGCGATGGTGCTGCCCTTCCGGACGCGGGCAGCGGCGGCGAATCTCCTGAGGCCCCTGTTCGAGCGGGACGAAGTGGACGCCTCCGGGCGACCCGTGTCCGACTGGCGGGGCTGCCACGCGTTCCGCAAGGCCACCGGGACACGCCTGTACGAGGCGTTGGGCGATTTCGCGGCGGTGGCAGAGGTGCTCGGACACGCGGACATCAACGTCACGAGATCCTATGTCCGGATTTCCGGCGGACGGGCCGGGAAGGTCATGCGGGACTGGTAACCGGCGTTCGGCCGTCCTCTCTGGACGTGCCGGAGCTTGAGCATCCCAGGGCGCGCCCCCGACCTTTCGTCGCGCGCGGCCAGGCACGGTGGGGAAAGGTCAAGGGTGTGGGCAGTGGCGCGCCAGACCTGGCAGGCGCACACTACGGGAACCCGCTTCCGAGCCCTTGCCCCGCGGGGTGGGCCATGCAGGGAAGCAGCGCCGCGCACAAGCCGGGCACGCGGCCATGGGCTGGGCGGCCACCAGCAGGCCCAGTAGACTGCCGCGCCGCCCCCCGCACCACCCTGTTCACTCACGTCCACACATCGGACGTCTGGAATTCCACGTCGGGGATGGCCGGTGTGTGGGATCACGCCGCCATTCTTGTGGCTGTCCTGACCTCCGCGTTAACATGAAACGATGTCCCCCGATCCGGCGGATGTGGCTGACGTGGCGTCCCTGAGCCTGGTCTTGCAGCACGCCCCGGTCATCCTGTTCGCCACGGATCTCGATGGACGCATCACCCTGTCCACCGGGCAGGGCCTTCACGCCCTGGGCATCCGCCCGCATGAAATGGTCGGGCAGAACATCCGCAGTCGCACGGCACCATGGGGTGACGTCGGCAGCCTGATCGATCGGGCCTTCGACGGTGGCGTCGTGTCGGGCACGTACATGCGCGCGGATCGGCACTATCAACTGGTGATCCAGCCCCTCCTCCGACCGGACGGGCAGCAGATTGGGATCACCGGCGTCGCCATCGACATCACGCCGCAGGTGCAGGCCACCCGGCAGGCCGAGGCGCTGCTGCGGCTGTCCGAGATGCTGGACGAAGCCCACTCGCGGCCCACCCTGCGCGAGACCCTGAGCGCCGCCCTGAAGACCCTCGCGGACTTCATGCCGCTCGACTTCCTGATCCTCTGGGCTCCCCAAGACGGCGAGTACCGGGCCACCGCGTGGTATGGCCCTCTCCCGGAGGCCGTCAGCGCGTACGCCCGGCAGGGCGTGGCCACTGCCTCCGCCCTGCGGTGGACACGCACGGCAGGCGGCACGTACCTGACAGATGAGGAGGTGCCGCCAGCGCTCCGTGCGCTGGGCGTCACCGGTATCGCGGTGCTGCCGCTGCCTGGTGGAGTGGCCGACACGCCGACCCTGCTGTGCGCGTACCGCCTTCAGGAGGGGCCGCCCTGGACGCTCCAGGAGCAGACCCTGTTGCAGGCGGCCGTCCGCAGCATCGCGGTGCTACAGGCGCGGCGCCAGCACCTCCATGACCTTGAGGAGGCGGCGCTGACCGATCCCCTGACCCGGCTCCCCAACCGCCGCGCGTTCGACCAGGACCTTGCTGATGCGCTCAGCCGCCCGGAGCGGCAGCAGGGGCCGCTGGGCCTGCTGATCACCGACATCGACGGCCTGAAGGCCGTGAACGACACGCAGGGGCATGAGCGCGGCGATGAGCTGCTCCGCACCTTCGCCGCCGCGCTGCGGGCCGTGCTGCGGGAGGGTGACCGCTGCTACCGGTTGGGGGGAGACGAATTTGCAGTTCTGCTGCCCGCCGTGGGCGAGGACAGCATCCCGACGCTCCTCACGCGGCTGGAACGGACGCTGGAACTGCTGAGGTACGAGGGGTTCCCCGATGTCCGGGCCAGCGGCGGCGGCGCCGTATTCCCGGACGAAGCGTCCACCGGCAGCGCCCTGCTCCATCTCGCCGACCAGCGGATGTACCACGTCAAGGCCACGCGTCAGGAACGGACGGGCCGGACAGGAACCCGCAAACCTGGGTAGGGTGCGAGGGCGAACCGGGTGAGGAATACGCCCGACGGTGTGGGAGGGAATCCGACCGGTTCAACGCCTCCGGCAGCGTGACCGAACCACCAGGAATCCCCCTGTGCGACGGGTTCTTCCTTCACCTACAGTGATGGCGTGACGCTACTCGAGCGCACTCCCATCCTGAATGACCTCGTCCGTCTGCTGGCGGAGGCCACCGCGCGGCGCGGCCACATGGTCGTTCTGGGTGGGGAGGCCGGGGTAGGCAAGACCTCGCTCGTTCAGGAGCTGGGCCGGATGACCGCACCGTCTGCCCGGATTGCCACCGGCCACTGTGATCCGCTCTCGACGCCGCGGCCCCTGGGCCCACTGCTGGACATGGCCGACGCGCTGGGTGGCCCAGGGGCGCTCGGGCTGGCGGGCCACCGCGACCAGCTGTACGGGTCGCTGCTGTCCACCCTCGCGGCCCACCCACAGCCGACGCTGCTGATCGTGGAAGACCTGCACTGGGCGGACGAGGCGACCCTCGATCTGCTGCGGTTTCTCGGCCGGCGGATCGGCTCGCTGCCGGCCCTGTTGATCGCCACGTACCGCGACGACGAGGTCGGCCCGCAGCATCCCATGCAGGTGATGCTGGGCGATCTGGCCACGTCGGGGGCCGTGCGCCACTGGTCTGTGCCGCCCCTGTCCGAGCGGGCCGTGGCCCAGCTGGCCGAGGGCAGCGATCTGGACACCGCGCGCCTGTACCGGCAAACCGGCGGCAATCCCTTTTTCGTGACCGAGGTGCTGGCCGCCCGCAACGGGCGGATCCCCACCAGCGTGCGAGACGCAGTGCTGGCACGGGTGGCCCGCCTGTCCTCCTCCGCTCAGGCCGTGCTCGGGGCGGCGGCTGTGATCGGCCCGCAGGTGGACGCCCGACTGCTCACACGGGTGGTGGGGGCCGAGCTGGACGCCCTCGACGCCTGTCTTCAGGTGGGCCTGCTGGTGGCGCAGGAGGGCGGCTTCACCTTCCGGCACGAACTGACCCGGCAGGCCGTCCTGAGCACCCTGGCTCCCCATCGGCAGGCGGTCATGCAGGCGCTGGTGCTGGACGCCCTGAGGGCTTCCGCAGCACCTGACCTGGCGCGGCTGGCCCACCATGCTGAGGCGGCCGGCGACGGCGCGGCCGTGCTCGAGTTCGCCCCCAGGGCAGCGGAGCGGGCCGCCGGGCTGGGGGCCCACCGCGAGGCCGCCGCCCAGTATGCCCGCGCCCTGCGGTTCGCGCAGGACGTGCCCACCAGCCGGATGACCTCGCTGCTGGAGGCATATGCCGTCGAGTGTGCCCTGATCGATCACCTCCAGGAGGCCATTCAGGCGCGGCACCGGGCGGCGGCGCTGTGGCGGCAGGAGGGACACCGGCTGAAGGTGGGCGAGAACCTCAGCCATCTGTCCGGGCTGTACCTGAACGCGGGCGAGAATGCCCAGGGCGAGGCCGCGATCCGGGCGGCCCTGGACGTCCTGAGCGCGCTGCCCCCCGGTGTGGAACACGCCCGTGCGTACCAGATGCAGGCCCATCTTCACATGCTCAACCGGGATCACACAGATGCCGTCCTGCTGGCAGAGCAGGCCCTGGAACTGGCCCAGCAGTGGCAGTACCTGCCGGTCGTCATCGGCGCCTACAACACCCTGGGCACCTCGCGACTCCTGTCCGCCGATTTCGAGCGGGGCGGGGCCCTGCTGGAACAGAGTCTGCACCTCGCCCTCGACGCGGGGCTTGATGGGCGGGCATCGACCGCCTACGTCAACCTGGGCAGCGGCTATGGCGAGATGTACCGCTTTGTGGAGGCCGACCGGTACCTGACCGAGGGCATCACCTACTGCCGCGAGCGTGATCTCGATGCCGGCCGACTGTACATGGAAGCGTGGTGGGCGCTGTCTTTGGTGCACCAGGGCCGCTGGGCCGAGGGGGCGGGCGCGGCAGCGGGCGTGCTCCGCGAGCCGAGGGTGGCGGCGATCAGCCGCATCATGGCGCTGGTGGCGCTGGGTCGGGTCCGGGCCCGCCGGGGGGATCCTGAAGTCTGGCCAGTGCTCGACGAGGCGCTGACCCTCGCCACGACGACCGGCACCCTGCAACGCCTGGGGCCCGTGCATGCCGCCCGCGCCGAGGCGGCCCACCTGGCCAGTGCCGGCCATCCCGCCGCGTCGGACGCCAGGGCGACCTACCAGCTGGCCACGGCGCACCGGCACCCCTGGTTCGTGGGAGAACTGGCGTACTGGTCATGGAAGGCCGGTGATCTGGGGGCCGTTCCGGAAGCGGCCGCGCATCCATACGCCCTCCAGATGCGGGGAGACTGGGCGGGGGCGGCCGCCGCGTGGCAGGCCCTGTCCTGCCCCTACGAGGCCGCCCGGGCCCTGGCGGACAGTGGTGAGGAAGACCCGCTGAAGGAGGCGCTGGACGTCTTCGAACGGCTGGGCGCGCGCCCCATGGCCCAGCGGGTGGCCCGGCAACTGCGCACGCTGGGCGTCCGGGGGGTGACGCGGGGGCCGAGGCCATCCACCCTCGCTAATCCGGCAGGCCTGACGACCAGGGAACTGGAGGTGCTCGACCTCCTCGCCGGTGGCCAGTCGAACAAGCAGATCGCCCGGCACCTGGAGCTGTCCGTCAAGACGGTGGGCCATCACGTCTCGGCGATCCTGGCCAAGCTCGACCTGAACACCCGGGGAGAAGCCGCGGCGGCCGCCCGCCGCCTGGGGCTGGGCGCGCTGAAGTAGGGCGTCGCCACGTCCAATCTGGGGCGTTCCGCCGATGCGGGCCCCGGCCCTCCGAGCGCACCATGACTGCATCCGGCCCGGATACGACGTGCTGTTCCACCCTTCCCTGCCAGGGAAGCCCGCCCCGATGACGCCCATCACCGCGTGGCCCACGGCCCGCCACCCAGGAGGATGACCATGCCCCGTTACCTGATCGAACGCACGTTCCCCACTGGTCTCGAGATTCCCGGCACCGCCGAGGGGGCCGCCGCCTGCCTCAGCGTGGTCGACAGAAACGCCGATGTGGGCGTGACCTGGGTGCATTCCTACGTGTCCGAGGATCACGGCAAGACCTACTGCGTCTACGACGGCCCCTCGCCCGAGGCCATCCGGCAGGCCGCCGAACGCACTGGCCTGCCCGTGGATCGGATCACGCTGGTCAGCGTGCTCGATCCATACTTCTACCGCTCGAGCGGCGCTGCGTCCCAGGGGTAAGTTATCCAGAACGATGCGCCTTCGTTCATCCCCTGAGCGGACGGAACGCCGGAAAACAAGGCGACAGGTTCAGGCCTGGCCCAGCTCGAACTCGGGCGGCACGGCCAGGTCGAGGTACTGATCCCCGCCGACCCGCAACAGATCGAGGTCGACGCGGTGCCGCCTTCGGGCGGCGATGGAGGCGAAGGCGCCGGGGGTCATGCTGGACAGGGCCTTGAACTCACGGATCAGGTGCGCCTGGTCGAAGAAGCCCAGCTCGAAGGTCAGGTCAGCCATCGGTACCCCCGGGTTCGTGCGAATCCGGATGTTCGCCTCATCAAAGCGCACCACGCGGGCCAGCGTCTTGGCGCTCACCCCGACCTGCTGCGCGAACTGACGCTCCAGGGTGCGCGGGCTGAGGTTCAGCTCCTCGGCCAGCTCCGCCACCCGCACCTTGCCGAACGACTGGTAGATCTGGCGGGCCGCCTGCACCCCTGCGCCCGGCTCGCTCGACTGGTCGGCAAGGAGGAGCAGATACTCCTCAAGCGCCTCGCGGGCGGTCTCCCACTCGCCGTGCTGCACCAGCGCCACCACCTCGCGGCCCCAGGCGCTGGCGCTGAGGGCCGTGTCCAGCGCGTCCGGTACCATCTGGGCAGTCCACCCCAGCAGTTGCCGGGCGCCCCAGGGGTAGAGTTCGGCCACCAGCGCGCGCAGCCGACCCCGTCCTGCCGTGCGCTGAGGTTGAATGCTGAATGGAGTCAGCACGACGGGCGAGATGGGACGCAGTGCGTCCAGACTCGGCCCGAGCAGCGCTGTTTCTGAAGAGAACATCAGGCGCAGGGTGCGCTCCGGAAGGTTGAAGTTCTGTTCCGGCCACGCCAGCAGCATGTCCTCCAGCTCCCAGTAGCCCTGCACCAGGTCGCGCAGACGCGGGTGGGGAGCGTGGTGCCGGAAGCGCATGGCTCCACTGTGACAGGCCGCGTGGTTCAGAGAACAAGCATCAACGTGTCAGGAGGCCTGTGGGAGTCCGACCCTGGAGAGCAGACGGGTGGCGGTCAGCGCGGACGACCAGCGCTCTACCACGGCGTCCGGCAACTCCGGACCGCCGGTCAGGAAGCCCTGCACGGTCTCGCACCCCAGGGCGCGGACTCGTCGCGTCCACCCTCACGGTGAGTCGTCATGTCCCTGCCCCAGGGAGTGACCACTGACAGGGGTGTGACAGGCAATGACCGGGGAATCAGCGCTTCGCCCACGACGGGCAGGCGGTGGGCGCCGCTACCAGCGCTATTGGCCCTGCCAGGTGGTATTTGTCGGGCCCGCCGAGTTCGAGCCGGTGGTCACGACCAGTCGGTCGGCGATCACGTCGGCCACGGGAGACTGCCGCACCGCCGGCAACGCCGTCCGGGTTGACCAGCGGTTCGTGACCGGGTCGTAGGACAGCATCGTGTCCGATTCCGCTCCCTCGATGGCGCCGCTGGTCTTTGCCAGGGTGACGCCGCCCGCCACGACCACCCGCTGTTGCCACGCGACCGTGGAGGACGTGATGTGGCCCAGCGGCAAGGGCAGCGGTGCCACAGCCCGCCACGTATTGGTGGCGGGATCGTAGGCGTGCACGTCCGTCAGGTCCCCGTGCGCCTCATCCCCCAGGTGCTGGCCCCCCACCGCGTAGATCAGACCGCCCAGCGCCACTCCGCCCAGGTGGTTGCGGGGCACCGGCAGTGGCGCCAGGGAACGCCACGTGGTCGGCGCGTCCAGGGAGAGCGTCCAGTGGTCGCCGTCGTCCCTCAGGTAACTGCCTCCAGAGGTGCGTTCGGTGCCGCCGAAGTAGTGAAGGTCACGGCCCAGCAGCACCAGTGCGCCCGCGCCCCTTGCGCCTGGCAGGGGCGGCAGGGCCGTCCAGGTGTCCGTGAGCGTGTCGTACCGCCACACGTGATCGGTCTGCGGGCCAGGGTGGTTGCCCAGAAAGCCGCCGGCCAGGTAGATGTCCGTGCCGTTCACGGCCACTCCGGCGTGCGTGACGGCGTCCGGGATGTCGCGCAGTGGCGCCCACCGATCCGCACTGGCATCGTAGACCCACGCCTTGCGGGTGGCCGCCGGCTTCGTGCCGTTCAGATTCGTGTAGAACCCGCCGAACACGTACAACTTGCCATTCACGGCCGCGCCCTGCGCCTCGTACAGCGTGCTGGGGGCGGCGGCGCGGTTCGTCCAGCCGAGGCCCAGCGGCTGGAGTTCCAGGGCATTCAGGCTCGCCGTGTCCACCTCGCGGAGGAAGTCGAGGTCGACCGCACCGTCCTGCACGGTGACGTCGAAGGAGCGCACGACCGCCCGCCCGGCCCCGCCCGCCTCCCTGAACACGTCGAAATGGTCGAGCACGACGCTGTTCTCCAGCCGGACATCGAACACCCGCTGCCCGGCAGCGGTCTTGATCCACTCCGCGAAGTGCAGCCGGATCTGATACCGCCCGTTGGCCACAGGAACGCGAATCTTGAAGGCGGACGAACCGGCGGGAAGTGCCTGAGTGTCGGCCGCGATCCACGCCGACTGGTAGATGGTCGGGTTCGCCGGCGGCGTCACGCCGGTGATGGTCGGCGCCGGCACGGGCGTGGACGCCGCGCCCCCGGTCACGTAGCCGGAGCACGCCGTGACGGCGGTACAGGCAACCCAGGGTGTGCCATCGACGGTCTGGGCGGGCCCGCCGGTATTCAGGCGCAGCGCCGCTCCGGACGCGACTGGCACCGGGCCAGGTGCCGACGTGCACGACCTCAACATCGTGCCCGCCCAGTCGGCGTGGTCGTAGGCGTTGCCGTCTCCCCCATCCGTGACCACGAGCCGGAGTTCAGAGCGGCCGCTGATGTCCACGGTCAGCGGCCTCGCCGCACTGGCTCCCGTCAGCAGGCCGCTGTCGTAGAGCTTGACGCCATCGCCGTAGACCTGGAAGACCACGCTCCCCCGGGAGCCGACCTCATCGTCGATCCCGATGGTCGCTGTGAGGGTTCGGCACATGCCCTGCACCGCGAAGGTCATGGACGAGGCGGCATGGACGCCGAATCCCCGGGCATAGACCACACCGTCGACCGTGAGCGGGTGACCGTCGGCCGCGCCGGTCTCGCCGTTGCTCCGGTTGCGTTCCACCGGGCCCCAGCCGTTGCTGACGGCGACGAACGGCTCATTACTCAGCGTGTTGTCGCCCGGATCGATCGTCAGCGTGTCCAGGTGTGCGGCGCCCGGAGAGCTGCCACCCGGCCCTGCAGGATCACTGTGGCCGCAGGCAGTCATGGCCAGCAGACCCAGTGCCACCTGCGCGGCCTGTCGCCACCGTGACGCCCTGATGTCTTTATTCGTGCGGCCTGTTGCCGATCCGGAGGCCAGGTTGTGCTCCGTCATTCATCCTCCGGCCGCCCACGCGGCACCCTCACCCGTCCGGGAACCTGAGCTCAGAAACCTTTCACGTTCCGGCATTCTGTGGTCAGACCGCGATCAATTCCAGGCCTACTGTGGTCATCGTTTACATTTGGTTACATGCTCGCCAGCTGGCCATTGCGAGCTATGACCGGTGGCGACGCTGCTGGAAGTTCCCGGCATTCCTGTTGCCTGATATTCGACGCCCTTTGCGCGGGACGGAGCTGGGGCTGTGCCATCGCATGGAGTCTCCGCCGATGTCGAGACCGGTCGGACTGGGATCAGGCAGGAGGGTCAATCGAAGCAAGCGACCCGGAGGTCGCCTGATTTCCCCAGCGTCGGGTGGTCGTCACCGGAAAAAGATCGTTCGGCGCGACGGCATGGTTGACGACTCAGGCAGCGAGCGAACCGTGGCCACCTGCGCGGCTGGCAAACTCCCTTCCTCATTGGGCTCAAATCGCCACCCCTTCCCTGTGCCGGAGCGTCGTAGGAAGGTTAGCCAGGCCCGTTCCGATTCAACGGACGTCGCGTGACCGGCACTTGTAGGACAGCGGGTGTTCTGTGCCTGTTGCCATTTTCCTCCGTCCTCGACCGAGTCCGGGACAAGGTGATGGGCGATGGAGCAGCCGACTTCTTGACATTGTTCGTTGTAACGACTATCGTTGCTTACAGGAGTTGGTATCCATGACGCTGCACGCCACAACCCCTTCCTCCGTTGAGCATCAGACGTACCTCGCCCTCCAGATCCTGGCGCTTCGCCTCAAGGACGAGACCGAACACCTGCTCAAACCCGAGGGGTTGACCAGCACCCAGGTCAATGTGCTGCACATCCTGAGGGGCGCGGGCGACGATGCCCTGACCTGCGGCGACATCGCCGGGCGCCTCATCAACAAGGATCCCGACGTCACCCGACTGCTCGACCGCATGGAAAAGCTCGGCCTGATCGAACGGGCGCGTAGTGGACATGACCGTCGCGTGCTGCTCACCCGCCTCTCCTCACAGGGCAGAGAGACCGTCGATCGCCTCGACGCTCCACTGATGGAGCTGCACCGGCGTCAGTTCCACCATCTGCCGCCCAAGCGGCTGGAATTGCTGCTTGAACTGCTCGGGGAGGCGGCAAATTCGCAGGGAGCCTGACCCGACCGCCCATTCTCGATCCAATACTCGTTATCACGAATATCGTTCCCGCCTATAGGAGTACCTATGACCACCCTGACCCTCGCCCTGCTCGCCGCTGCTCTCGGAACTGCCGTGTGGGCAGTCACCCGCCGACCCTCTGCTCCGCTGACCTCCAGTGGTAATGCGACCTCGACCGACCTAGCCCCGTCCTCCGACCTCTCGTCACACTCTCAGGAGAACACCATGACCACCCCAACCATCACCATCATCGGCGCCGGCAACATGGGCCGAGGCATCGCGCATGTCGCCGCACGCGGCGGCCACACGGTCACCATCGTCGACCGCAGCGCAGACGATGCGCAGGCCCTCGCCAGCGAACTCCAGACCGCACAGGCCGGCAGCGCCGTACGGGCGGGCACCCTCGACGACCCACTCGGTGACGTGGTGGTGCTCGCGACGTGGTACACGAACGCACAGGACATCGCCCGGCAGCTCGGACACCGGCTCGACGGCAAGGTCGTGGTAGACATCAGCAATCCCCTCACCCCTGACTTCAGCGGGCTCGCCATCGGCGGCACCACCAGCGCCGCCGAGGAACTCGCGGCCGTGATCCCGAGTGCCCACGTCGTGAAAGCCTTCAACACGACCTTTGCCGGCACCCTCGTGGCCGGGCAGGTGGCTGGTCAGCCGCTGGACGTGCTGATCGCCGGGAACGACGCAGACGCCAAAGCCATCCTCGCCGCCGTGGTGACGGCCGGGGGCCTGCGCGCAATCGACGTGGGGCCGCTGGAACGCGCCCGACAGCTCGAAGGCCTTGGCTATCTCGGCATCCAGCTCCAGTTCACGCAGCACACGAACTTCGCCAGCAGCTGGAAGTTCCTCGCCTGATCCAGACCCCACCGGCCTGATTGCCACACCGCTCCCGCATTCCACACGAGGTACGTCGCATGACCCAGTCCACCTTCCCCACCCTGACCAGCACCGACCTGACGTTCGGCCCGGTCGAACTCACGACCGCTGACCTGACCCGGAGCGTCGCCTTCTACCAGGGGGTGCTGGGCATGAACCTCCTGGATCGGAACGGTGTGACGGCCACACTCGGCCTGCCGAACCGGCCCCTGGTCATGCTCACCGAAGTCCCGGGCGCGCAGCCCTCCCGGCCCTCGTCGCCTGGGCTGTACCACCTCGCGCTCCTGCTCCCCAGCCGCACCGACCTCGCCCGCTGGGTGCAGCACGCGGCGAGCCTCGGCCTCCGTGTCGGGCAGAGCGACCACCTGGTCAGCGAGGCGTTTTACCTGCAGGATCCCGATGGGCACGGCATCGAGGTCTACCGCGACCGCCCCCGCTCCGAGTGGCGCTGGCAGGCCGGACAGGTGCAGATGGCCGGCGATCCCATCAACATGGGCAGCCTGATGACCGAACCGGGAGCCGACGTGCCCTTCACCACCCTGCCCGAGGGCACCACCATGGGCCACGTGCATCTTCGGGTCACGGATCTGGCCGCCACGGAGGGGTTCTACCGCGACGTCCTGGGGTTCGATGTCGTCTCGCGCTGGCCGGGCGCCCTGTTCGTCTCGGTGGGCGGGTACCACCATCACTTCGGCCTGAACACCTGGCAGAGCACCGGGGGCGCACCAGCTCCTCAGGGAACCAGTCAACTGCTGCGCGTGCACGTCCACCTGCCAGAGCGGAAGGATCTTGACGCGCTCGACGTCCGCCTGCGCGCCGCGACGGTGGCCTTCACACGCAACGGCGCCAGTCTCGACGTGCGCGACCCGGCTGGCACCACCCTGCACTTCCACGCGGAGCGGCCTGCGTGAGTGCCCTGACCTTTCAGCTACGGCCGCCCCGCACCGGCCCCATGCAGGGCGCACCCCTGCTGGTGCTGCTGCACGGTGTGGGTGGCAACGAGCGGAACCTGCTCCCGGTGGCGGACGCCCTCGATCCGCGTTTCGCCGTGCTGAGCGTCCGTGGCCCGCTCCAGGTCTCACCCGACGGCTTTGCCTTCTTCAACGTGCGCTTCACGCCGGAACCCGTCCCGAACGCCGAGGAAGCCGAAGCGAGCCGCACGGCCCTGATCGATGTTCTGCCGCGCCTCGTGCAGGAGCAGGGTCTTGACCCACAGCGCGTGTTTCTGCTGGGCTTCTCGCAGGGAGCGATCATCGGCGCGAGCGTCACGTTGTCCCGCCCCGACCTCGTCGCCGGTCTGGTGATGCTCTCGGGGCGCATCCTGCCCGAGGCGCGTTCCACCTTCGCGCCAGCCCATGCGCTCGGGGAGGCGCCGGTCTTCGTGGCGCATGGCCGTCAGGATGCCAAACTCGGCATTCATCACGGCCGCGCGAGCCGAGCGCTGCTCAGCGACCTGGGAGCCACCTTCACGTACCGCGAGTACGACATGGGCCACGAGATCACCGCGCAGGAACTGAGTGACGTGAACGCGTGGCTGGAATCGCGGCTCGCTCCTCCGGCCTGACCGGCCCGGCTCTGACGCCAGAAGAGGGAACGGGTGAAGCTGCCGGAGGATGGGCGCCACTTTGAAAATGGAAAAACGGCCTTCCGGCCGCCTTGATTCCTTAAATATAGAGCGGTATTCACAGAAAGTCAAACTGGACGGCCCGATCGGAAATGTGCCCTCCCAGCCGGCACCGCCCCTTCCAGCCATATGCACCACCTGCATAGCTGCCTGACTCCTCCCGAGCGCAGTTCCTGGTGCGTTGAGGCCTTCCGTCTGTCCAGGCCGCCTGCACCTGTGCTGGTGGGGCCATTCAGAGCGGCGTCCAGACCGGGCGCATCGTGTCCACGGGTTGGTCAAACAGCCCCGGCTGGGCGCCGGACTCGAACAGCTGCCGGAAATCCTGTGGCGTGAGCCCCTTGCGCAGCCGGGTCGCGTACGCACTCGTCAGGGCCGCCACGTAATGCGGGACGTCGTAATCCCGGCCGTCCGGATTCACGTCGAGTGGCGTCAGGCCGTGTCCGGCGCGGTGGTACAGGCTGATCCGCTCCCCGGCCCGCCAGCCGCGCCCGAGGACATGCAGGGCTTCATACGCTCCTTCCCGGCGCGCCGTGCGGGTGGCCGCGTACTGCTCGGGCGTCTTCGTGAGCCGCACACGGCTCGCCACGTCCGCGTTGCGGCACCCGCGGGACTCCAGGGCGTGCCGGGCGTCACGGTACGCCGCCTGCACGCCCGGCAGATCGTAAGCGAGCAGGCACCGCAAGGCCCGGTGCAGGAAGGCCCGGCCGTAGGGCTCGGTGCGACTGGATTCGAAGGCCGCGCCGCGCACTTCCAGCGTTCCGTCGTACCGCAACAGGGCGTAATTCTTGATCTCGTGGCTGAGCATCGCGCGTGCGCGGCCGTCGTACTCCAGGGCCACACCATCCGGCAGCAGGCGGTCGACTTCGGCGATCAGCGTCCTGGCGTCGGCTTCCGACCAGTGGTCCGGAGTCGAGAAGTACACGCCATCCGTATCGGCCTCGATCAGCGTGACGCCGCGCACCCGCAGCGCCTCCACCACCTGTCCGAGCAGTTCACGGCCCCGCCTGGTCACGCGATCGGCAGCGGCCGGATCCTGGAAGAGGGCCAGACGTCCGGCGCCCAGGTACCCGTAGCCGGAGTTCACGACGAGCTTCATGGCGGTGTGAATGGCCTCGTGCTCGCCGGGGTCTCCCCGCCTGGCGGCCGCCTTGTGGTGCAGCCGCAGGGCGGTCAGGTGATCCATCAGGTGCAGGAACACGCCCAGCGGGTCACTCGACGGGCCGATGCGCTCGTGGCGGATGATGCTGGGATACATGCTGGCCACGTCGGCCTTCACCACGTTCCGGAGGACACCCTCGGCATACAGATGCACCGCGCCCCCCTGGTGGGGCGTGCCCGGGCCTGCGACGTCGCCGGGCAGGGCGTGCCGGGCGTGCAGGTACGCGCGCACCAGCATCGGTTCGAGCATGCCCGTCGCGGTACCCGCATACGGCAGGCGATGGTAGGGCCGTGGGGCCATCGTCGCCAGGACAAAGGCCGGCGCGAGCACCCGCCGGGCAAGCGCATCGACCTCCTCGACATCCTGCAGCGCGTAGGTGCGGACGCGGTTCGGATCCGTGCGGTACGTCTCGGCCACCTGGGCGCCCTCGATATACACCCGGCCTGGCGGGGCGATGCCGTACAACTGGGAGACGATCTTCAGACTGGCGCTCGGCAGATCCAGGCGGCGCACCGCGTCGATGGTGTCCACGATCTCCCGTCCCGCGCAGGCCCAGTGCGGGGCGCTGCGGCCATCCTGCACCCGCCAGAGCCCAGGCGGGCCACCTGGGCGACTGAAGTTCACCGCCAAGCCGTGAACCTGCGCGCGACCGAGCAGGAACGGCAGGTCGAAGCCCATGATGTTGTGGTTCTCGATGATGTCCGGATCGCGCTCCTGGATGACCGTCAGCAGGTGCTGGATCAGCGCCGGTTCCTGCGCCGCCCGCCGCGCCTCCAGCACCGTCTGAAAGCCCTGGTTGTCACGCACGGCGATCATGAAGATGCGCCCGGTGTCGGGGCTCAGGCTGGTCGTTTCCAGGTCGAACTGCAGGCGGTGCGGGTCGTCGAATCCCATCCCGCCGAAGGAGGTGCGTCCGGACGCCATCAGGTACTGTTCGGTTGCCCCGACCGCGTAGTAGCCGCGCAGGTCATGCAGGCTGGTGACGCGCCGCCCCAGCCGCCGGGACGCGCCACTCAACACCGCTTCCCTCAGGGCACGCCCGTCCGCGCCGGTGAGCAGGTATCGCAGGCTGCCGGCAGGGCCTGGGAATTCCTGCACGCTGAAGGCCGCCCCCGCATCGTCGTACGCGAGCCGGGATCCGAGGTGTTCGACGTCTGCAAGGTCTCGCGCGTACAGCCACGGCCGGAACTGAACCCGCTCCAGGGTGACCTGCCCGTCCACCCGGCGCCAGACCAGGGCGCGTCCCGAGAGGTCGGCGTGGACGGACACGATGCCCGGCGTGGGGTGGTGTCCGTACAGCAGTGGGTCTGGGGCCGGCATGTGTGGTGCCCAGTGTAGAAGGGAGCGCGTGACGACGAAGGTTCAGCTGCGTCTTTACGTCGGCCATCACGGGACAAGTCTGATGTTCATGGGTACCGCCCTGCTCTGGTTGCCGCGCGGTCTACTTGTCTTTGCCTTTGCCCTTCCCCTTGCCCTTCCCCCGGTCATCGTGCGGGGGGGGCGTGTTGGCCTGGCCTGGCGGGTCTTTTTTTCCAGGCTGCACCGGGGGTGGCGGCGCTGGCGTGGGAGCCGGAGCAGGATCGGGCCGGGGCGCCGGGCTGGGCTGAGGCACAGGAGCCGGTTGGGGCACAGGTGCAGGCGCCGGTTGGGGCGCGGGGGCAGGGGTGGGCACTGGGTCGGGCGCTGGCGGTGGCTCCGGGGTGGGCGCAGGCTCCGGCACGGGAAGCGGTGACGGTGCCGGGCTGGGGGGGACGGGCGGCATGGGCCTTGGCTCCACGCCTTCCGGGTCGTGGGGTTCCACGGAGGGCGCGGCGATGGCGACCACCCACTCGGAGTGCGCGACCTCGGCTGGCGGGGGCTGGGCGGCAGGCGGCGTGGAACGGGGGGTCGCGACCACCACTGGGACGGCCGCAGATATCCGAGGGGACGCCGGCACTGCGACGGTGACCGGGCGGGACACCGGCACAGGAGGTCTGACGGGAACCTGTGCTGTGACGTGGCCCACCACCCTGTGTCCGGCCACGGGCTGTGCCACCGACGGGGCGCGTGGTATTGCGGCGGCGGGAGTGTGAACCGGTGGTGGCACCACCGCAGTCTGTAGGGCTTGTGGATGAACCTCTGCAGCGTGGGTGGAGCGAACCGCGACCAGCCTGCGGGGCCGCAGCACGGCGACCACCGGAACCGGGAGGCTGGGTGCCGGCACCACACGCGCCGCCCGGTTCGCCGCACTGGACGGCGCAGGTTGAGGGGTACGAACCGTCGCCGTGCGCGGCGGCACGGAACTCACCGGACGGATCACGCCGATCTGAGGTGTGGGGAGGGCCGGCGCGCGGCTGGCGACGGATGGCCGCGGCGACGGAGCGGCGGGAATCGGTGGAGCCGGGTGGTGCCTCACCTGGAACAGCGGCGCGGGAATCCCGGGCACCCCGCCCGGTTCTTGGGTGGCTTCCGGTGCGGCCGCGCGGTTGTCTGGAGGCGCGTGGTGCAGGCCAGCATCACCGCCGCTCCACCGGGCCCGGACGGCATCGGGCAGCACGACGGCGAGCGCGACCGCCACGGCCACCGGGTAGATCACCAGCGTGTTGTTCCAGCGCACCGCTCACCTCCTCATGGGGCCAGGTCAGGGCGCGCAAGAGCGCCATGGCGGGCCTGACGGCTGTTCCTGCGCGCATCGTATCCCAGGGCATTGGGCAACGAAAGCCTGCCTGTCAGCGCCAACCCCGCCTGACCTTGAGGTGGCGCCAATGCAGCGGGGGTGCCATGACCGTTGCACCTCACCTTTGCGCAGAGGAACGCCGCCAGTGCTTCAGGCCGAGCCGATGAGGTGTGTGTCCAGAAACGCGTTCCGAAACTTCCCGCCGGGATCGAACGTCTGCATCAGGTCGCGAAAGTCCGGCAGTCTGGGCAGGTCTGGCGGCGCGACGAACACTTTCCCCCAGTGGGAACGGGCCCCGAACGGAGCCAGCGCCGCCTCGATCGCTGGAAGGACTTCCCTGACGGCCTGTTCATCCCGTCGCCATGTGAAATGCACCGCGGCGCAGTCCCGTCCGAAACATGGACTGAGCCAGAAGGTGTCGGCGGCCACGGTTCGGACTTCCGAGACGAGCAGCAGCGGCGCGAGGCGCGATCCCAGCGCGAAGAGGGCGCGCAGCGCGGCGGGGGCATGCTGCCTGGGAATCAGATATTCACTCTGAACCTCTTCCCCACTGCTCGGCGTGTGGCCCATACGAAAGTGCGGCCAGCGCTCGAACCAGGGGCCCGGCACGCCCCCCTGTGGGGTGCACGGTGTCGCCGACAGCCCCGGTACCGGATGGACATCGTGCTCTGCCAGAGCGGCTCCGAACCACGTCCGCGGCGCGGGGCGCCCCGTTCCGTCAATGCGCCGTTTCAGCCACGCCTGATGAAAAGTGTCGTCCTGCCAGGTGGTGAACAGACTGACGCTGTCCGCCGCCGTCATCATGGCGTCAAAGTGTTCGGCCACCTCTGCCAGCGCCAGGCGCTCGTAGACGTCCTGGCGCACCTCGTAGGTCGGCTCGACGGCCAGGGTGAGTGCGGTCACGATACCGAGCGCCCCCAGCGACACCACCACGCCGGGAAACAGTTCGGGAGTGTGTTCAAGCGACAGGATGCTGAGATCCCCGCTGGCGGTCAGCAATTCCAGGCGTGTCACCGCCGAGGCGAGCACTGCCGCAGTCGTGCCGGAGCCGTGCGTGCCCGTCGCGCATGCTCCCGCCACCGAGAGCTGCGGCAGGGATGCGAGGTTGGGCAGCGCGAAGCCCTGGGCATGCAGCGACGCACCCAGTTCGCCGTAGCGCACCCCACCCTCGATCCGGACGGTGTGATCCGCAGTGTTCACCTCTCCAACGTTGTTGAACCGCTCCATGGAGACCAGGTCGCCGACGGTGTCGGACAGCCGGTTGAACGTGTGCCGGGTGCCGAGTGCCTTGACCCGCACGGACTGCTCGAGGATCGCCTGCAGTTCCACGACGGTGCCTGGCCGATGAACCCGCTCCGCGCCGTACGTGACGTTGCCGCCCCAGTTGGTTTCGGAGACCTGCCGCTCCGGCCGCAGGGTCACCCGGGCATCCCGGCCACCCAACGGACGGGCGAGGGGTACGCCCACGTCATGCAGGGGGCTCCATTGAGGAGGTCGCTACGGGCGTGCGGTCGAACCATAGGTCAGCCTCCTTCTTTTGAAATCAGACGTCAAGGCAGCCAAAGCCCGGTGTCACACCTCAGCCGGTCTCGATGCTTGGGCGTGCCCATCCATTCACAAGTCTCGTCAGGTGGTGTCCGTGAGACTGACCCGACACAGGTGGCCGGATCTCCTCGCCGTGCCCGGCTGGCGCCTGAGCTACGGGGCATTGAAGGCTGATCAGGTGATCGCACCGCTGGAGGTTCTGCGGCACCACCCGTCGACCATCACCTCCTGGAGAACCTGGGAACTGCCGTGCTGTGGCCACTGACGTGGGTGAGAATGCAGGCGGAATTCCTCGTCGGCCCTCATGGATCTCGTTGGTCAAGTCAGGACTCGCATGGCACGATCCGTTAATGTCGAAGGATCCGCGTCCACCGCCCTTCGGTGACGCGCCCACGTGGCTGCTGATCGTCCTCATCGTGGTGGCGCTGCTTCTGCTCGTGAGCCTGATCGTACAGGGCCTCAGCGCCTCGCCATGACGGCCGCACTTCCGCCGATACGCGGGCAGGCGGCTCGCATCGCAGAGCTATCAGAGCGTGAACTTCGCGGCCATGATGGCGTCATTCAGCGACGAGTCGATCCACCAGCACGGCCAGCCGGTGTGATGTGCCCTGTGGTGGCAGCCGACCCGAGCGGGTGAGGGTGACCAGTCCGTGCAACGCCGCCCACACGACTTCGGTGAAGACCTCCGGATCGGCGGTACCCGCCACCGCACCGAGCGTGTCCAGCAACGCTGCGAACGCCTCGAGGAGCGGCAGCGGCGTGGCTGTATCGGCGAAGGGAAGGCTGCTGCTGAGACTGAACATGGCGTCGTATACGGTGGGGTGGCGCCCGGCGAAGGCGACGTAGGTCTCGGCCAGTGCGGCTATCGCAACACGCCCTGTCGTCCCGTTGGACACGGCGCTGCGCAGGGCCGCCGTCAATTCGGCGAACCCTTCGAGGGCCACGGCCCCGACGATCTCGTCCTTCCCGCGGAAGTGGCTGTAGAGCACGGGCTGGCTGTACCCGATGTGTTCGGCGAGTCGGCGTGTGGTGACGGCGTCCCAGCCCTCGGTCTCGGCAAGGGTGCGTGCCGCCGAGATGATCGACTGGTGGCGATCCGCGCGCTCACGTGCCTTG
This sequence comes from Deinococcus sp. KSM4-11, assembly GCF_004801415.1. Classification (NCBI taxonomy): domain Bacteria; kingdom Thermotogati; phylum Deinococcota; class Deinococci; order Deinococcales; family Deinococcaceae; genus Deinococcus; species Deinococcus sp. KSM4-11. The sequence goes on from NZ_SSNX01000006.1 coordinate 204,476, forward strand.
CGCTCCTGGACAGTCATGCGGAAATCCTAGCACCGCTTGACATACTAGCAACGCTAGAACTAGCATGGCTCAGCAATCTAGCGTTGCTAGAAACTACGGGAGGTGGAGGATGCAGGAAGGACTGGCGGTTGTCACCCTTGTTCTGGTGGGCCTGATGGTGGGCGTGGAGGTCTGCGTCGCGGCCTTCGTGAATCCGACCTTTGACCGGCTCCCGAATGGCGGCGGCCTGGCTGCCCGCAGCGACGGCGCCCGGGTGCTGGGGCGGGTGATGCCGGTCTGGTACGTCGGCTCCGTCCTCTGCAGCGTCGGGTGGGCCGTGCAGACCTGGGGTCGTCCGGAGGCGTTGACCGTGGTGGTGGCCGCTGCCCTGCTGGTGGTGAGCGTCGTCCTGTCGGTCATGCTGCTGGTGCCGATCAACTCACAGGTGGCGCAGTGGTCATCCACGGGCGCCCCGGCGAACTGGCGGGAGCAGGTTGGACGATGGGACCGCCTTCACGTCCTCCGGGTGGCCATCCTCGTCATCGCGTTCACACTGCTGGTTCTTTCGGGCGTCAGCCACTCAGCCTGACTTTCCGATCAACTTGCGCACTACGGCGTCGTACCCTTCGGGATACACCGGGAACATCTGCCGCGCCTGCGTGTTCCACAGCACCTCAAAGCTGTGATAGCTCAGATACGCCAGGGGCCCCACCATGCTGTCACTTACCCAGAACACCCGGGCCTGATCGTCATAGCCGCGTACCACCCGGAAGTGGTTGATGTGCCCTGGACGATCGAACCATTGCAGGACGATCACAGGAATCCCGAGCGACAGCAGGCGCTTGACCTGGGCTGGCTGGCCCTGCCGGACGGCGATGGTCTTGAGTTTGAAGCGCGCCAGCTCAGGCGCGATGGCGCTGATCTGCATAAACGCGTCACCGGTGCGGGTGGTGCGCTGGATGACGTCCTGACCGATGTGAACACGGTAGAAACCCAGAACCGAGGACAGGGCGCTGGGCCCGCAGTTGTTGTAGGTCTGGAAATCGAAGCTCAGGCCCTGCAGATAGGTTCTCACCGGAAGGGCGTCGCCGACCGGCAGCCACTCACTGAGGGGCACCCAGCCGATGAAACTGGCCACGGTGGCCGCGGGGGGTGAACTCCACGCCACGGGGCCCGAGACGCCGGTCGGATCAGGACGCGGCAGGACAAGGCCGGTGTTCGACCGCGCGGACGCCATCATGACGCAGCCGAGCAGACAGAGCGCCGCACTGCGCCGGCCCCACACGTGGATCGCCATCATGGCGGGCTGGCCGCAGGACACACTGGAATGAGGCATGCAGGTGAATCATAAAGGGTCGTGAGGCCCTGGGACGCAGTCGTATGGAGTGAGTGCCGGTGGCCCGCAGGTCTGCCCGGACTTGCTCCTTCCGGCAATGCTCCGGAGGGACAATCCAACCAGGGCACCTGGTTCTCATTCCAGACGGTGGGCACGAACACGTGAGCTGCTCTACCCACTTCGCATAGGCGAGGTGATTCACTTCGGAAATCGACGGATCGGGTGGTCGCGCTGCCTTGACGTCCCGTAACCCCTGATTTACCCTCGGGCATGCCCTCCCCGGTTCAGAGCGCCGTGCCACTGCATTGCCAGGTTCGCGCCCGGCGCGAAGCGCTGCACCTGCGATCCGGCGAGCTGGCGGCGCAGTGCGGAATCACGCGTCAGGCGCTGCATTCCATCGAAACGGGCGTCTACGCGCCGAACACGGTCGTCTCCCTGCGGCTTGCCCAGGCGCTGTCGTGCCGGGTCGAAGACCTCTTCACGCTGGTCGAGGATCAGGTCACCGCCCAGGTCCTCAAGCCCCCGCCCCTGGACGGCAGCCGGGTGCAGCTCGCGTGGGTGGGCGAACGCCTGCTGGCGTTCCCGGTGTCCGGTGAGGCCGGCTGGGGCCATCCGGCAGACGGCACGATCTCCACGCCGCCGGGCCTGCCAGCCGGGCACGTGTCCGTCCAGCTGTTCACCGAGCAGGGGCTGGCCCGGAGAACGGCCGTCTTGATCGGGTGTGATCCTTCATTAGGGGTCGCGTCGAGCCACGTGGGCCGCCAGCATCCGGACACCCGGCTGTTGTGGCAGTCAGCGTCGAGCCTGCAGGCCCTCAAGGCGCTCGCCCGCGGCGAGGCACACGCGGCGGGCATCCACCTCTGGGACGCCCGGTCTGGCGTGTCCAACCTGCCGTTCGTCCAGCAGGAACTCCCTGGCCGGCGGGTTCACCTCTACACGTTGTGGTCATGGGAGCAGGGCCTGCTGGTCGCCCGGGGCAATCCCCACGGGATCACCGGCATCAAGGACCTGCAGCGACCCGAACTGCGGATGGTGAACCGGGAGCGCGGCTCGGGCAGCCGGGTGCTGCTCGACGCGTGGCTGGCGGAACTCGAGCTCCCGCCCATGGCGCGCCGCCGCCTGCCCGGGTATCACGACGAAGCCCAGAGCCACCTGGACGCGGCCGCTCAGGTGGCGTCCGGCCACGCCCACGTGGCCCCCGGCCCACGCTCGGCGGCTCAGGCACTGGGGCTGGACTTCATTTCCCTGCAGACCGAGCGCTTCGATCTGGCCGTCCCGGACGAACATCTCACCCACCCTGCCATCGCTGCGCTGCTCAGCGTCGTGCAGCACCCCACCTTCCGTGCCGAGATCGCGTCCCTGGGCGGCTACGACCCATCCCACGCCGGAGAACACTGGCAGACGACCAGCTAAGCCGAACCCCACTGCGCTCGCCTCCTCCCCCTGGAGTCCCCATGCTCAAGACCGTTGCCCTCACCGCCGTCCTCCTGACTGCCAGCGCCGCCGCCGCCGCCAACCTCACGGTGTTCGCCGCCGCGTCGCTGACCGACGCCTTTACCGAACTCGGAAAGGCCTTCGACGCCCAGAGCGGCAACACGACCACCTTCCAGTTTGCCGGCTCTCAGGCGCTGCGCACCCAGCTCGAGAACGGTGCGAAGGCCGACATCTATGCCAGCGCCAATGACGCCCAGTTCACCCCACTGGTCACCAAGGGGCTGATCGCGGCCGGGCAGCCCTTCGTGCGGAACAAGCTCACCCTGATCGCGCCGAGGAACAACCTCGCCCTCCAGACCCTGAACGACCTGAGCAAACCGGGCCTGAAACTGGTCATCGCCGACAAGACCGTGCCGGTAGGCGATTACACCCGGCGCATGCTGGCGGCCATCGACAAGTCGGGCACCTACGGCAAGGACTTCTCGGCCCGCACCCTGAAGAACGTGGTGAGCGAGGAAACCAACGTGCGTCAGGTGGCCCTCAAGGTGCAGCTCGGCGAGGCCGACGCGGCCGTCGTGTACACCACAGACGTGACACCCATCCTGAAGCCGCTCGTGCGCGTGATCGCCCTGCCCAGCCGCTTCAACCAGAGTGCCTCGTATCCCATCGGGGTGCTCAAGGGCTCTGCCAGCCCCGTGGCGGCCCAAGCGTTCGTGACCTTCGTGCAGTCCGCCGCCGGCCAGAAGATTCTCAAGAAGTGGGGCTTCCTCAGCCCGCAGTGATCTGCTCCACCTGAGCCATACGCCTTCCAAGGAGTTCCACCATGCAGATCAGCGCCCGCAACACCCTATCCGGCACTGTCAAATCCATCACCCTCGGGAACGTCAATGCCGAGATTGTCCTGGAACTTCCGGGCGGCGTGGAGCTGACCTCGACCATCACCCGCCACTCTGCCGAGCGGCTGGGCCTCGCGGTCGGCCAGCCTGCCTCCGCGATCGTCAAGTCCAGCGACGTGATGATCGGGGTGGAGTGACTTGCGCCACTTCCTGACCGCCCCGGCACTGGTGGCCCTGGTCAGTGGCGCGACGCTGGCCCAGACACCGCCGGCCCCGGAACCGGTCACGACCTACACGGCAGCCGGCCAGAGCTTGACCTATACGGGCGATCTCAAAGGAGGCCGTTGCGTGAGCAACCTGATTAGCCTGCAGGTGCTCCTAGCACCCAGCGGCCAGTGAGGGTGATCCGGCGGCTTCCGGCGGACCACCGCTCTTGAGGCGCGCTCGCCAGCAGCAGATGGCACCGCTGCCACTGCTGCTCAGCCTGCTGATGGCCGCTTTTCTGCTGCTGCCGACCCTGGTGCTCCTCACGCGTGGGCTCACGGCGGACTTCTTGCCCACGCTGGGCAGCCCGGCCGTCACCGACGCCCTGCGGGTGAGCCTGCTCACCACTGGAATCACGCTGCTGCTAACCCTCACGCTGGTCACGCCGGTGGCCTATCTGCTGGCCCGTTCCCGCTTTCCCGGCCGCACGGTGCTGGACACGCTGCTCGACCTGCCGATCGTCCTGCCCCCGGTCGTGGCGGGCGTGGGGTTGCTGTTGACCTTCGGGCGCAGCGGACTGCTCGGCCCGCCCCTCGAACTGGCCGGGATCAGCATCGCGTTCTCGCCGGCCGCCGTGGTGATGGCACAACTGTTCACGTCAGCTCCGTTCTACCTGCGCACTGCGAAGGCAGGCTTCGGCTCGGTCGACCGTGAGGTGGAGGCGGCGGCCCGCACCGATGGTGCCGACGCCTGGGCCGTGTTCCGCTTCATCACGTGGCCGCTGGCCTTCCCGTTCCTGCTCGAGGGTCTGGTGCTGACCTGGGCGCGGGCGCTGGGCGAGTTCGGAGCCACCATCCTGTTCGCCGGTTCGCTCCAGGGCAACACCCGGACGATCACCCTGGCCATCTACGGCGCGCTGGAGTCCGATCTGGCCCCGGCGCTGGTGCTGTCGGCCGTGATGGTGCTGCTCTCGTTCGCGGTGCTGCTGGCGGTGCGCCTGCTTGCCGCCCGCCGCGCTGAAATGGCCTGACCCGGATCAGTCAGCCCAACACATGGCAGGCGAGGGCCTGGAGGCGGCCCAGTCGAGTCTGGCTGCGCGCCGCAAAGCGACGAAGGTTCAGAGGAACGCCGTGCCGGTGTCCCTGCCCATCAGACTGTAATGACCATCTGCCCTTGGGGTTCAGCAGTTTCGACAAGCTGCGGCGCGATGTGGCGATGGTGGAAATGCCGGTATTGCCTGCCGAAAAGCGGGAGAGTGGCCAAGCCATTCCACAGCCCTTCAGGGCGCCACGGGAGGCCATGCTCACGACGGTTCAGCCTGTCTTCCCGCCCCTCTCAGCAGCCTTGTGGCCCATACTTCGCCCAGCTTCATGCCTGCGCACCCTTCACGTTCAATGAACAACAGCCCAACTTCGCGTTCTTGACACTCAGAAGCCAGGGTGCGATTCTTCAGACCTCAGGTTTGTAACCGCTCACATTCTGGCCCAGGTCAGAACCCTACGCCCGCATGTTTTGTAAACGGTTACAAACTGCGTGTCTGCCCGGAGGTCGCGTATGTCCCGTCCCACCATTCATGACATTGCGCGGCTGGCGGGCGTCAGCACGGGCACGGTCAGCCGGGTGATCAATGGACACAACACCGTGGCCGTACGCACCCGCCAGCAGGTGGAGCAGGTCATGCGCGCCATGGACTATGCGCCGGATCCAGCTGCCCGCCAGCTGTCCTGGAGGACGGGGCACACGGTCGGCCTGTCGACCATGGCGGGAGATCCGCTGCTGAGTCCCTACCAGGTGCTTTTTCGCCGCTCACTGGAGGCGCGTACTTCGCCCGCCGGGGTGCAGCTCATCGACCTGCACGGCGACCTGCCGCTGGGCCGGCTCCCGTCCGCTGTGGTACTGATGCACATCAAGGACGGCGACGCGCGCCTGACGCTGCTGGAGGAACGGGGGGTGCCCCTGGTCATGATCGGGCACCATGAGCGGCACAGCTGGGTCGCGCCGGATGACCGCGCCGGCGCCGCCCTCGCCACCCGCCAGCTCACGGAGGCCGGACACCGCCAGCTCCTGTTCGTGGGGGCGGGCGAGAGCCAGGTGGCCCGCGACCGCGAGGAGGGCTTCTTGCAGGCCGCCCGCGCGGTGAACGCGGCCGTGGCGACCCTGCCCGGCGGGTACACCGCCCTTGACGGGTACCGGACGGTACGCCGCGCGTGGGAACAGGGGCTGCGCTTCACCGGCTGCTTCGCCGAGACCGACGAGCAGGCAGTCGGTGTGGTCGCGGCGCTCGAAGACCTCGGGCTGGACGTGCCGGGCCAGGTGTCGGTGGTGGGCTTTGACGGCCTGCCCGAGCTGCCGCTGCCTGTTCCCCTCACCACCGTCTCCCAGGACATCGACCGCATCGCGGAGGTGGCGCTGGGCCTCGTACAGGAGGCGCTGGCCGGTGAGCCACCCCGCGGCGAGTACGTGCCCGTGCGCCTGCAGCCGGGTCAGACGGTGGCGCGGCCACCATAGCGCCATATCGGCGTTGTTCCGTCCAATTCAGGCCCTTTCACCCCGTATTCGGAGGTTCTATGAAACGCACCACCTGTCTGTCCGTGCTCGCCCTCACGCTTCTCGGCCAGTCTGCCCTGGCGCAGACCACCATCAAGATCAACGGCTACGCCGGCCAGGATCCGGCCATCGTGGGAGACCTGATCAACCGCTTCGTGAAACCCGCCCTCGCCAAGGACAAGATCACGGTGACCTACGAGCCGCTCCAGGGCGACTACAACCAGCAGCTGACCACCCAGCTCGCGTCGGGAACCGCCGGTGACGTGTTCTACCTGCCTGCCGAAACCCTCGATACCTATGTGGCCACCGGCAAGATCCTGCCGCTCAACGGTCTGGTGAATACCAGCCCCTTCATCAAGACGCTGAACACGACCTTCACCCGCAACGGCCGCCTGTACGCCATCTCCAAGGATTTCAACACCCTGACCCTGGTGTACAACAAAGACCTCTTCGATGAGGCCAAGGTCGCCTACCCCGACAACAACGACACCTGGACCAGCCTGCAGACCAAACTGGCGGGCGTGAAAAAGGCGCTCGGCAATGATTACTACGGCATCTGCCTGGCGCCCGACTACGCCCGCATGGGCCAGTTGGCCTTCTCGGCTGGCTGGAAGGCCTTCGACGCCAAGGGCAAGACGAACCTGCTCGACCCGAACTTCCAGAGTGCCTTTAACTTCTTCACGGGCCTGGCCAAGGACAAGGTCGGCATCCAGCCCAGCGAGATCTCGCAGGACTGGTCCGGCGGGTGCCTGAAGACGGGCAAGGTGGCCGTGGCCATCGAGGGCAACTGGATCGTCGGCTTCCTCAAGGACAACGCCCCGAACCTGAAGTATGGCACCGCCCTGATGCCGAAGAACGACAAGACCGGCAAGCGCGGCAACTTCCTGTACACCGTCGGCTGGGCCATCAACGCGAACACCAAGAACAAGAACGCGGCCCTGAAGGTGCTGAACCTGCTCACCAGTCCGCAGGTGCAGCAGTACGTGCTCGAACAGGGCCTCGCCATTCCCAGCCGCTCGGCCCTGAGCAACAACGCGTTCTTCAAGAAGACCGACGCCGGCGCGCAGAACTCGGCCGCCGTGTTCCAGGGGGCGTCCGACGGCACCGTGTACGGCTACGCCTTCGGCCCCAAGGGCCCCGACTGGGCCAAGCCGATCAACACCGCCCTGGCGGCCGTGCTGAGCGGACAGATGAGCGCCGCTGACGCCCTGAAGAAGGCACAGGCGGACATGAACACCCTGCAAAGCCGCTGAGTCACCGGGCTCGGGGATGGAGGGGTCAGAGTACTGCCCCTCCATCCCCGGCGCCCTTCACCCTGACGCCCACCGGCGGGAGGCTGCCATGCACAGAAAAGGTCAATCGGCCACGGCGTATCTGTTCCTGGCCCCGTTCCTGATCACCATCGTGGTGTTCTTCTTCTATGCCTTCGCGCGGGCCGTGTATTACTCGTTCACCGACTACAACCTGTTCAACACTCCGCACCTGATCGGCTTCAAGCCCTATTTCGACGTGCTGGGCGACTCGCTGTTCCGCCGCGCCCTGGCCAATACCCTGGTCTTCGCGATCACCGTGACGATCCTGCAAACCGTGGGCTCGCTGCTCATGGCAGTCGCGCTGAACAACAAGATCAAGGGCCAGGCATTCTTCCGTTCGGCGTGGTACATGCCGAGCATCACCAGTTCCGTGGTCATCACCCTGATCTTCCTGTGGCTGTTCCAGCGCCGGGGCGTAGCGAACTACTTGATCACGCAGTGGCAGGCCTATCAGCCCCTGATCCTGACCTTCCTGGGTGTGCTGATCGCCGCGCAGGTCGTGCAGGTCATGTTCGAACGGGCCCGAAGGCTGCCGGCGGGCTGGTTCGATCCGGCCCTGGCCGCCGCGAGCGCGCTGGTCGCGCTGGCCGTCACAGCTGGCCTGGCCGTCCTCGGCGTGCTCCACCCCCGCGCCGTGCAGCCCTTCGACTTCCAGTACTTCTCGGACACCTGGGTGCATATCGGCAACGTGCGGCTCCTGAGCATGCCGCTGCTGGTGGTGATCGTGATGAACACCTTCACGACCATTCCCACCCTGATGCTGTTCTTCCTGGCAGGCCTCCAGAACATTCCGGGGACGCTGTATGAGGCCGCCGACATCGACGGGGCCACGCCGGTTCAGAAGCTGCTCGGCGTGACCGTGCCGATGCTGCGCCCAGTGACCTTCTACGTCCTGACGGTCTCGTTGATTGGCACCATGCAGATGTTCGACCAGGTGGCCGTGATCGGCTCGGCCGCTCCCCAGGAGACCCTGATCACCATGGCGTACTACGTGTATACCAACACCTTCAAGTCCGGCGCGGCTCCCGTGAACATGGCCTCGGCCGCCGCCATCCTCCTGGCGCTGATCATCCTGCTGATGGTCTACCTGCAACGCCGCTTCTTCGTCGCGCCGGAGGCCGTGTGAGCGCCCCGGCCCTGCCCCGCAGCGGCGCGCGCTTCACCTCGCCGCAGGATCAGGAACGCTGGCTGGCCCGCCGCCGCTGGGCGCGGGCGGGCTGGCTGTACACCTTCATGATCGTGATGAGCTTCTTCTTCCTGGGGCCCTTCCTGATGGGCGTGCTCAGCAGCGTGAAGGACAACCCGAACGAGTACCCGCCCCGCCTGATCATCCCGCAGTTCAGCCCCGCTTCCATTTCCCGCGCGTGGACACAGGGCGTGCAGGGTGCCGGCGACGGCTGGAACGGCGGTCTGCGTCCGGGCCGCAGCGTGACCTTCGACGTCAGCGTGGATTCGCCGCAGGGCGCGCCCCAGGCCCCGCCGTCGGTCGCGCTGTTCACCTACCAGCCGACCAGCCTGGTCGCGCTGGCCAAGCAGGCCCAGGCCCGCGACTACGCGCAGGTCAAGACCGAGCAGACCGGCGTGAGCGGCACCGTCCACACCTACCGCACCACTGTCACGTATCCGCCCCTGACCACACAGACGGGCGAGGTCGTGCAAGCCAAACTCGGCCCAGTCAGCGACCACCTCACGGCCCTGCTGCCCGGCGGGCAGAGCGTGGATGTGACGCTCGACACGCCACAGGCACAGTCTCACCAGTACGACCTCTCGGAAACCCAGCCGGTGGAACTGGTGAAATCCGGCGGCAAATACCTGCTGCTCGGGCCGGTCTTCCAGCGCACGCCGCTGCAGGTGGACGTGCAGCGCGGCCAGCGCATCACCGCCAGCACGCTGCCGCCCAGCGACCAGCAGAACTTCGACCGCTCGTTCGCCTACCGCAACATCACGCCCGGCGTGCTGGGCTACACCTTCAACAACTACCGCCGGGCCTTCGACGAGACGACCAACCCACAGACGGGGCAGAGCCTGTTCCTGCGCTGGGTGGGCAACTCCTTCCTGTACGCGGCCCTGCGCGTGCTGGCCGCCATTCTGTTCTGCTCGCTGGCGGGCTATGCCCTGGCGCGGCTCGACTTTCCCGGCAAGAACGTGATCTTCGTGGTGGGTGTGCTGTTCGTGCAAATGGTGCCCGGTCAGGTCAACCTTGTCAGCAACTACGTGCTGCTGCGCGACCTGCACCTGCTGAACATCTGGGGCCTGTGGCTCCAGGGCCTGGTCGCGGCCGGCGGCGTGTTCCTGATGAAACAGTTCTTCGAGGGCATGCCGCGTGAGCTGGAGGAATCCGCCAGCATCGATGGTGCCGGCCCGTTCACGACCTTCTGGCGGGTCATGCTGCCGCAGGCTGGCCCGGCCCTGATTGCGCTCGCCATCACGCAGTTCCAAGGGGCATGGAACGACTTCTTCTGGCCGGTGGTGCTGCTGCGGCAGAACACCGACTTCACGCTGACGGTGGGGCTGTCGAACTTCCGCTCCGCGTATGGTGGACAGGGCGACTACGGCCTGATCCTGGCCGGCGCGGTGCTCAGCGCCATCCCGGTCATCATCGTCTTCGTGGTGTTCCAGCGCTACTTTGTGGATACCGGAGCCGACAGCGCCGTGAAGGGCTGAGGCGCTGGCCCTGCGAGAACCACAGCAATACAGGTGGCCCTGCGGTCGCTGTACGGCCCGTCGGCTCCATCCCCATGATCCGGAATCCACGCCGGCCCATATCCGCTCCTGCCCGCCCCCTGGCGCGGGCGTCAAACCAAGGATCAGCCATGCTCAGCACCCGAACCGTTCTTAAGGAGAATGACATCTACCTGGTCGCCGATGCCGAGTACCGCATCGGCAGCGCAGAGGCCGGCGTGTACCGGCGCGATACCCGCTTTCTGTCCCGCTACGCGTGGACGCTCGACGGCGATGCTCCCCAGGCCCTGCTGCTGCACGCGCCCTACCCCTTCTGGCTGCACGAGCAGGCCGCGAACCGGGACGTGGGCTACACCATGAAGCTCGGCCTCCGCCGCGACCTGCAGGTGCACGCCGGCGGCCTGCACGACCACCTCACGGTCACCCGCTATGGCAGTGAGGACGTGCATCGACTGGCTCTGGAGGTCGCCGCCGATTTCCTGGACATGTTCGAGGTGCGCGGGTGGCCCAGTGGCCTGGGTGAGAGGAACGTGGACGTGCAGCCCACTGAGCGCGGTGTGACCTTCGCCTACACTGCCCTCGACGGCCTGCGGAGCCGGGCAGTGCTGCGCGCCACACCCGCGCCCACCTGGACTGGCACCCACCTGGAATGGACACTCAACGGGGACGTCACGGTCATCGATGTGGCGGTCTCCCTGCTCGAGGGCGACGAGGAGCCCGTAGACGGCGATCCCACGGCCCTGGCGGCCGAGTACGACGCGCTGGTGGCCCGCGTGCGCGGCGCGCAGCAGCTCCCCGATCCACTCGACCAGCGCGTGCTGGAGCAGAGCGTCTCGGATCTGCGCAGCCTGTCGTTCCACACCGAGGCCGGGCCGTTTCCCGCCGCGGGCCTGCCCTGGTTCGTGGCGCCCTTTGGCCGCGACTCGATGATCATCGCCCTGATGGTGCGGGAGCACCTGCCAGACCTGGCCGTCACGGTTGCGCGCTACCTCGCTGCCCATCAGGGCCAGCGCTACGACCCCGTGACCCTGGAACAGCCAGGGAAGATCCCGCACGAGCTGCGGGTCGGCGAACTGACCCGCACCGGACGAACCCCTCACCGTCCGTACTACGCCACGGCCGACGCCACGCCACTGTTCGTGTGGCTGGTGGGTGAGTTGAGCCGGACGCACCCGGCACTCGTTCATGAACTGCGCCCGCACTGGGAAGCCGCGCTGCGGTGGTGCGCGACCGACGGCGACCCGGATGGTGACGGCTTCATCGAGTACACCCCGGATCCCGGTGGCATCACCAACGCCGTATGGAAAGACTCGGGCGACTCGACGTTCACCGAGGACAGCGTGGACGTCAGCGGGCACGTCGCCGTGGCGGAGGTGCAGGGCTACGCCTACGCCGCCTACCTCGCGGCCGCCGAGCTGTACCGCGCGCTGGGCGAGGCGCACGAAGCGCCCGCGTGGGAAGCGCGCGCGGCACAGCTGCGCACACAGTTCCATGCGGCGTTCTGGTGGCCCGAACGCAGCTATTACGTGCACGGCCTGAACGGTGACAAGAAGCCCCTGCGGGTGCTGGTCAGCAACCCGGCCCACACACTGTGGACCGGTATCATTCCGCCAGAGTACGCCGCGGCGGTCGCCCGCACGGCGCTCGGGCCCGAACTGTGGAGCGGCTGGGGGATCCGCACCCTGGGCACCCACGAGATCCGCTACAACCCGGTGTCCTACCACAACGGCTCGGTGTGGCCGCACGACACGGCCGCCGCGGCCCTGGGCATGCAGCGCTACGGCCTGCACGCCGAGGCAACACAGGTGGCCCGGGCGCTCTTCGACGCGGCCCGAGCGGCTCCTGACGCGCGCCTGAGCGAGTTGTTCGCCGGCTTTGGACGCGAGCCTGGTACACCCCCCGTGCCCTACCCTGCCGCGTGCCACCCGCAGGGCTGGGACGCCGCGATTCCCCTCGCGCTGGCCCACCTGCTGGCCTCGCCGGTGCGCCAGAATCCCCCCGCACCGCGTGACTGATCCCACCACGCCACAGGTCGAGGCCCTGCTGGCGCAGATGACGCTCACGGAGAAAGTCGGGCAGCTCCACCAGGCGCACGGGCTGGGACGGGCCGACCACGACGAGGTGCGGGTGGGCACCGCCATCGTCGCCACCAGCGCCACAGCGGGCAACGCCCGTCCGGAACGGGTGCGCGCGGCCGAATAGAACGCGCTGCAGCGAATCGCGGCGAGGTGGTGGTTCGGCTGTACCTTTGTGATCTTCAGGCCAGCCGAACCCGCCCAATACGCGAATTGAAGGGCTTCGATCCGATCACCCTGGATGCGTCGCCCGCATCCAGGGTGACCTTCCGGCTCGGCCCGACGGACTTGACCTTCTACGACAATCAGGGCCAGCCCCGATTGGAGCCGGGCGATGTTCTGCTGTGAGCGGGCAGCGATAGTCGCGCCATGATCGCGGCCACCTTCACCGTGCGGCCTGAGGACTAATTCTGCTTGTCTGAGAAAGCCTCCGTGCCAGCGTATTCTCCCCGACCTCGCTGGACTGGAAAGCCGCCCTGGCTTCTCCCTGTCCCTGAGCGCTGTCCCTGATCGGGTGGAACGTCCCCCAGAGTGTCGGAGACAAAGGTATCTACCTATCACGCGACGTTGACAAGCTTTCATCAGAGTCGTAAGGTTCAAGAAATTTCCCTGTCTGCGTACATTTTAAGCATTCCAACAAAGCCGGGCCAGGTTTTTCGTGGAGCTGCATCGTTTCAGGTCGATAACACCATTTGGAATTCCGCTGAATTGAGGCTGACCCAGGCATGGTTGTGCTGTGGTGACCAGCTCGATACACAATTCAGCGTTCTCTTCTGGTCTGTCCTCAGTGTTGTCCCTCGCAGGAGGCCTCATGTCAGATACGAACGAACGGCGGAACTTTCTCAAGGGCCTCGGTCTTGTGGCGGTCACGGTGGGTCTGGGCACACCCGCTTCGGTCGCCCAGGCGCAGACGACCCCGCCCGCCACGCCTCCCATGCCGGCGATGCCCGCCGCCACAGACAGCGCCACGGCCTACACCTACGTCTTTTTCAACTCCGCCGAGATTGCGTTCGTCGAGGCGGCCGTGGCGCGGCTCATTCCCAAGGATGACCTTGGGCCAGGAGCGCTGGAGGCGGGCGTCTCGTACTACATCGATGGGCAGCTGGCGGGCTGGTATGGAGAGGCGGGACGCTGGTACTGGCAGGGGCCCTGGCTCCAGGGAACGCCGCAGCAGGGCTACCAGCTGCCACTCAAACCCAGCGAGATCTACCGCACAGGCATTCCACTCGTCAATGCCGCGACCCAGAAGCAGTACAAGGCCGACTTCGCCGATCTGACCGCCGACCAGCAGGACAAGGTGCTGTCGGGACTGGAAAAGGGCGAGATCGACCTGGGCCGCCTGCCCGCCCGCACCTTCTTCGCATTTCTGCTCCAGAACACCAAGGAAGGCTTCTTCGCCGATCCCACCTACGGCGGCAACGCCCAGATGGTCGGCTGGAAGCTCATCGGCTACCCCGGCGTCCAGCCCTCCTACAGTCAGGTCATTGACCAGTACAACACGCCGTTCACCGCGCCGCCCACCAGCATCGCCAGCTTTACCGATGATCTGTCCCACTCGCATTGATACCGAGGTTGCATCCCTTCAAGGAGAATTGAAATGGCAAAAAAGCTTCCTTCGGTAGATGCGGTGATGGTCGGAGTGGGCTGGACCGGCGGGATTCTGGCTGCCGAGTTGACCAAGGCGGGGCTGTCGGTCGTCGGCCTGGAGCGCGGCCAGTACCGTGATTCGAATGTGGCCTTCGCGTTCCCGCGGATTCGCGACGAGCTCAAATACGGCATCCGCTTCGGTCTGGCGCAGGATGTCAGCCGGGATACCCTGACCTTCCGCAACAGCGCGGAGCAGACGGCGCTGCCCATGCGCCAGCTGGGTTCGTTCCTGCTCGGCGACGGCACGGGCGGCGCGGGCGCCCACTGGAACGGCCAGACCTGGCGATGGACGCCCTACGATTTTGAAATCTACAGCCAGACCGTCAGTCGGTATGGCAAGGGTGCCATCGACGACGGGATGCAGATTCAGGACTGGGGCCTGACCTACCAGGAGCTGGAGCCCTTCTTCGACCGCTTCGAGTACACCGCGGGGATCGGCGGCACCGCGGGCAACCTGCAGGGCAAGGTACAGCCCGGGGGCAATCCCTTCGAAGGGCCACGGGCCCGCGCGTACCCCAACCCGCCGATGAAGCGCTCGCAACTTGGCGACCTGTTCCAGACCGCCACCCAGAGTCTGGGGTACCACCCGTTTCCTGGCCCATCGGCCAACATGACCCAGGCGTATACCAACCCCGATGGCCAGGCGCTCGGGGCGTGCATGTACTGCGGCTTCTGTGAGCGCTTCGGCTGCGATTACAACGCCAAGGCCAGTCCCAACAACACCGTCTTGCCCACCGCGCTGGCGACCAATAAGTTTGAGATCCGCCACGATGCCAATGTGGTGCGGGTCAATATGGACAGCAGTGGCAAGCGGGCGGTCAGCGTGACCTACATCGATCTGATCACCGGTGAGGAGATCGAGCAGCCCGCCGAAATGATCTTCCTGACCAGCTTCACGTTCGGCAACGTCAAGCTGTTGATGGTGTCCGGGATCGGTGAGATCTACAATCCCACCACCAACAAAGGCACCGTCGGGAAGAATTACACCTATCAGCTGAGTGCCGGAGCGGGCGGCACCATCACTGGCAAGGATCTCAAGGTGTTCGCCGGAGCAGGCGCAGAGAGCGTGGTGATCGACGACTTCAACGGGGATCACTTCGACCATACCGGACTGGGTTTCCTTCACGGCGGCTCCATTTCGGCGTCGTCCAGTGGAGCGCGACCCATTCAGAGCAATCCTGGTGGGTCGGCCTGGGGCAGCGCCTGGAAACACGCCGCCGCCGCCGCCTACAACACGTCGGTGGGCATCGGCGCGCAGGTGTCCTCGCTGCCCTTCCGCGAGAACCATCTCGACCTCGATCCGACCTACCGCGACGCCTACGGCCTTCCCCTCGTGCGGATGACCTTCGACTATCGGGGGAACGAGAGCAAACGCAGCGCCTACCTGACGGGCATCACCACCAAGATCCTCACCGAGATGGGTGCCAAAAATGTCACCGGGCGCGCCCTTCCCGAGCATTACAGCATCGTGCCCTACCAGAGCACCCACAACCAGGGCGGGGCCATCATGGGCTTGGATCCCTCGACCAGTGTCGTCAATCCCTACATGCAGCACCATCAGGTGTCCAATCTGTTCGTGGTGGGGGCCAGCTCGTTCCCGCACAACAGCGGGTTTAACCCGACTGGAACGGTCGGGGCGGTCACCTACCGCCTGGCCGACGCCATCGTCAACCGGTATGTCAAAAAGCCCGGTTCTCTGATGTGATCCCCGCCGGTGGCATCCGATTGATCTGAAGTCGGAGCGTTGGTTCCCCTGCTGCCAGCTCCGGTGGCCGGCTTGCCACCGTTGCGAACCTCCCGGAAGTCAGGGGCCAACGTCCACGCCCTGTCGATCCGCCGCGCGAGCAGCGCCACACGACTTGAGGTGGACGGAGACAGTGTGTTCAGCGAGGCATCTGTAGTTCGAAAGCCCTGGCTCTGTTCCATAATGCCGATAGTCAGCAGTCGCGCACCCGACCCGTCCTAGCCCTCCGCACTGGAGAAGCCATGAAATATCTGCTCCCGACCTTCATCGCCAGTCTCGCCCTCACGGCAGCTCCCCACGCGCTCTCGGCGGCCCCAACCGCTCCGGCGGCGGCCCCGAATGGCAAAAGCCTCTACACGGCCAATTGCGCAGCCTGCCACCAGGCGACAGGCAAGGGCGTTCCCGGAGCCTTTCCACCACTCGCTGGACACTTCTCGGAGATTCTGGCAGCCGATGGACGGAAGTACACGATCAACGTGGTCCTCAACGGCTTGAACGGCGCCATCAAGGTCAATGGCAAGACGTACAACGGCGTCATGCCGGGGTTCGCACAGTTGAGTGACGCCGAGATCGCGGCGGTGCTCAACGAGGTCTCGACCAGCTGGAAGAACGCGTTGCCCGATAAGCAAAAGCCCTACACGGCCGACGAAGTGAAAGCAGAACGCGCCGCCAAAAAGACAACCGAGCAGGTGCACGATCTCAGACCAGCCACGTTGAAATAGTCCGGCTGAAGCAAGCTCATGGCGAGCAGCTGGCATCTGTAAAGCAGGAACAATCCAGAACTGCAGGCGGCCTGAATCTCAGGCCGCCTGCAGTTCTGTGCCGCCACACGACGAGGCCAGTACCTGAGCTCCCGGCCAGTCTGCACCTGACCCTAGCCTGCGCAACAACGAGGCGACCGAACCTGCGCGGCCACCTGTCGCGGCACAGGCAGGAGTGTCTTGCACCCCTTTGCACCACGAACTGGCGTCCTGGTGTTTCAGGCTCGTCCAGCGGGACAGGCTCGGGATGACACCAGCGGTACCGAGACCCGACCCACGACCGGGATTGATCGTTTACGCTCATATGATCACAAACGCTTGACAGAACAGGCTGTATCTGCGCATACTGGCAGAGTCGAAATTTAAAACACGCACAGACGCGCAGGCGTCTGACTCAGGAGGTCTGGATGCTGTTTGCCACGCGTCTCAATTCACTCAAGTCGAGGCCGGAACTGTTCTTCGAACCTGGATCGGTCGGCACGGACGACCTTCTTAGGCGGGCGGCCCACATCCAGGGCCTGAACTCCCTGAGCCTCAACTTCCCCGAGCACTTCACGTCAGCGACCCTGCGCGCGACCCGCGACACCATCGAGGCGCTGGGCCTCAGCGTCGACAGCCTCAACATCCGCTATCCGGCCGACACCTTCGGAGACGGCGGCTTCACCCATCCGAACGCGGCCGTCCGCCAGCAGGCCATCGACCTGAGCTGCCAGGCGCTGGACGCCTGCGCCGCCCTAGGCGGCAACCACGTCATCGTCTGGCCAGGCTTCGACGGGTTCGACTACCCCTTTCAGGACAGTTACGAGCGGATGTTCGCGCATACCGTCGAGGGATTCGCGCAGCTGGCCGCGCATGACCCAGCCATGCGCGTGGGGCTGGAGTACAAGCCCTGGGAGCCGCGCAAATACTCGCTGATCGGCAACATGGGCGAGGCGCTCCTGGTCGTGCAGGAGGTGGGTGCCGACAACCTTGGCGTCGTGCTCGACTACTGCCACGCCCAGATGGCCAACGAACACGCCCCGAAGGCGGCCGCGCTGGCGCTCCGGCATCAGAAGCTGTTCGGCGTCCACCTGAACGACGGGTACGGCCGTCAGGACGACGGCCTGATGGTCGGTACTGCCAGCCTCGTCACCACCCTGGAACTGCTCGTGCTGGTCGAACGCGGCGGCTATCCGGGCACCATCTACTTCGACACCTTCCCGGTCCGCGAGGATCCGGTGCGCGAGTGCGAGTGGAACATCCGCGTCACCCAGCGCCTACTCACCCTGGCCAAGGACATTGCCGCCGATTCCCGCATCGGCGCGGGACACGACGCCTTCAACGTCACCTCCGTCGTCGAGAAGCTGCTCTTCCCCGAGCGCGTGCATGTCTGAGCCGGCCGTGCTCGTGGTGGGCAGTCTGCACGTCGACCACATGGTGCAGGTCGAGCAGTTGCCGGTGCCCGGCGAGACGGTCATCGCCACGGGCAGCTGGTCTCAACTCGGAGGCAAGGCCACCAACCAGGCGGTCGCGGCCGCACCCTATGCCCGTACCACGCTGGCAGCCTGTGTCGGCGACGATGCGGATGGGCGCCGGGCCACGGCAACCCTGACCGGCCTGGGCGTGCTGCCTGCGCTGCAGGTCAGCGCGACGCTCGCCACGGGGTCGAGCGTGGCCCTGCTCGACGCCGCCGGCGAGAACGTCGGCGTGGTGCTGCCGGGAGCGAACATCGACCTGCAGGTCGACGGGGTGGCTTCCACGTTCAGGGCGTCACCGCCACAACTGCTGGTCTGCCAGTGGGAAACCGCCGCCCCGACCCTTCACCGCCTGCTGGAAAGCGCGAGGCAGGCGGGCATCCCGACCCTGCTCAATGCCGCCCCCTGGCACGCGGATCCCGCCTACCACGCGACGCTGGCCCTGGCGGATCACGTGGTCGTGAACGCCGTGGAGGCGCTGGCGTGGATCGGCACCGATCCACTGGTCAGGGCCACGCACCTTCCTTTCGGTCATTCCAGCGTCGTGGTCACCCTCGGTGGAAGCGGCGTTCTGCACTACTCGGATGGTCTGCTCACCACAGACCTGTTCGCCCCGGCCGTCCAGGCCCGCTCGACCCACGGAGCCGGTGATCATTTCGTCGGTGTTCTGGCCGGCCACCTGGCGCTGGGAGCGTCCCTGCCGGACGCGCTTCGGCGCGCGGTGGCTTCCGCCGCCAACTTCGTCCAGCTCCTGCACAAGCATCCCTCTGCTCCGTGATCCACGGCGCGTGCCGACCCCTGTCCCCTCACCCCTTCGCCCGCCTCAGGAGGCCCATCATGAAAACGACCATTCTGTCCGCCCTGCTCGCCGTCGCCAGCGTCGCCACCGCGCAGGCCTTCTCGCCCGACACCGAGAAGAGCCGCATCGAGTCCTCTCAGCTGGAGGCGAAGTTCGGGCCTGTGCCCAAGCTGCCCGCCGGCACCCAGTTTGGCGGCGTGATGAAGGCCCTCTCCAACGAGTACTGGCAGCTGCTGCGCAGCGGATACCTGAAGGGCGGCGAGAAGTACGGCGTGAAGGTGGACGCCCAGGCGCCCAGCAACGAGAGTGACCAGATTGGGCAGCTCAGCATGATGAACACCATGCTCGGCAAGGACTACAAGGCGCTGCTGATCTCCCCGCAGAGCGACGTGAACCTGCTGCCCGGCATCCAGAAGGCGGGCAAGACCAGCCTGGTCGTGAACGTCAACGACGCCGTCGCGCCCTCAGCACAGCACTTCGTGGGCAACAGCCAATACGACAACGGCGTGAGCGTCGCGAACTACCTGCTGAAGACCTTTCCGAAAGGCGGAGAATTCGCCGTGATCGAGGGCCAGGCCGGCGTATACGCCGCGCGGCAGCGCACCCTGGGCTTCAAGACGACCCTGGCGAAGAACGCGGCCCTCAAGATCGTGGCGAGCGTTCCCGCCGACTGGGATCGCCAGAAGGCCTTCACCACGGCCCGCGACCTGCTGCGCCGCTACCCGAACCTGGTCGCCTTCTACTGCAACAACGACACCATGGCGCTGGGCGTGGTCGAGGCCGTCAAGGCGTCCGGCCGCCTGGGCAAGACGCTGGTCTTCGGGACGGACGGCATCAACGCCGCCTACGACAGCATCAAGAAGGGCGAACTGACGGGTACCGTGGATTCCTTCCCGATTCTGACGGGCGAGGTGGCGGTCGAGGTCGCCGTGCGGCTGCTCGGGGGCCAGACGCTGCCGCGCGTGGTCGCCACGCCACAGGCCCTGGTCATGAAAGACAACATGGCCAAGTACGAGCAGTTCAAGAAATAAGCCCGGATCGCGTCGGAGGCCCCGTGCAGCTGTGGCCGGGCCTCCGCTGATCATTCCCCAGCAAAGGAGGGTGTCGTGGCAGAGCTGCTCAACGCCCAGCACATCAACAAGTCGTTCAGTGGCGTCCAGGTGCTGCGCGACGTCGACTTTTCGCTGCAGGAGGGTGAGGTGCACGCCCTGCTCGGTGAGAACGGGGCCGGCAAGAGCACCCTGCTCAAGACCCTCTTCGGAATGCACCAGCCGGACAGCGGCACCCTGACGGTGAGCGGCGAGAGCGTGATCCTGCACAGTCCGCGTGACGCACAGAACCGGGGCATCGCGATGATCCACCAGGAACTCGCGCTGATTCCAGAACTGACGGTCGCGCAGAATGTGCTGCTCGGCAATGAGGGCCGGGAACGCCTGAACTACCCGCAGATGAACGCCCGGGTGCAGCCGTATCTCGACCGGGTGGGCCTGAAGGTCGCGCCGGGCACGCCCGTCAAGCGCCTCACCATTGCCCAGCAGCAGATGGTCGAGATCGCCCGCGCGCTCGCCCGGCAGGCCCGCATCATCATCATGGACGAGCCGACGTCCAGTCTGACCACCCAGGAGATCGAGCAGCTGTACACCGTGGTGCGGGAACTGACGGCCAGCGGCGTGGGCATCATCTACGTCAGCCATCATTTTGACGAGATCGAAGAACTCGCCGACCGCGTGACGGTGCTCCGCGACGGTCAGTATGTGGGCACAGTCGAGCAGCGCAGCGTTACCCGCGAGCAGCTCGTGACCATGATGGTCGGCCGGGAACTCGCGGCGCAGCATGCCCCACCCGAGCGTGCTCCCGGTGCTGTCCGCCTGAAGGTGACCCAGCTGGGCCGTGCGGGCGCCTTCGAGGATGTGTCCTTCAGCGTCCGCTCCGGCGAGGTTGTGACCCTGGCGGGCCTGATCGGCTCCGGGCGAACCGAGGTGCTCCGCGCGGTCTACGGCGCAGACGCGGCGAACGCCGGACAGGTCGAATTCGATGGCGAGCCGGTGGGTCATCCCACGCCGGCCAGCATGATGCGCCGCGGCACCGGCTTCATTCCCGAAGACCGCCGCCAGCAGGGCATCGTGCCCGACGCGAAGGTCAGCGTAAACATGATGCTCACCAGCTGGGCCAAGGGCCGGGTAGGCGTGAAGCAGGGCGAGATGCGCCGCGAGGTCGAGCCACAGATGGCGCAACTCGGCATCCGGCCGAACAACCCGCAGCAGGTGATCCGCCGGCTGTCGGGCGGCAACCAGCAGAAGGTGATCCTGGCCCGCTGGCTCGCGGCCGGCTGCGGCCTGCTGCTGATCGACGAACCGACGCGCGGCATCGACGTGGCCAGCAAGGCCGACATCTACACCCTGATCGACGATCTCGCCGCGCGGGGCGTCGCGATTCTGATGGTCTCCTCGGAACTCCCGGAAGTCCTCCGGCTCAGCGACCGCGTCCTGGTGATGCGGGAGGGCAGGGTCGCTGGTGAACTCTCACGCCAAGACGCCAGCGAGGAGCGCATCCTGGCGCTGGCCACCGGAGCGAATGCGTATGCAGAAAATCCAGTCCACGCCTAACGCCGCCAGCCGCGCGGCGGTCATCGAACGCCTGCGCGAGGCGGGCATCCTGGCGATCCTGCTGCTCGGCGCGGTCGTGTTCAGCCTGACCGTTCCCTCGTTCTTCTCCGTCGACAACGCCATCACGGGGATCGGACTGAGTGCGGCGATCAACACCATCGTCGCCATCGGTCTGACCTACGTGATCATGACCGGTGGGATCGACCTCAGTGTCGGTTCGACCGCCGCGCTGTCCGCCGTGATCGGTGCCGACCTCATGCAGCGTGGGCTGCCGCCCCTGCTGGCGGTGGTGGTCGCTCTGGGCGTGGGTGCCCTGGCTGGCCTCGTGAACGGCCTGCTGATCACGAGGGTGCAACTCGCACCGTTCATCGTCACGCTCGGCACCATGACCTTCTACCGGGGGCTGGCGCTGTCGTACACCAACGGGCAGCCGATCCTGTCGCTGCCCGACGGCTTCAAGAATGCCCTGGGCGGGGACGTGTTCGGCCTCCCGATTCCGCTGATCGCGGCACTGCTGCTGGTCGGCGCGTTCACGCTGATCCTGCGCTACACCAAGACCGGGCAGTACATCCTCGCGATCGGCGGTAACGCGGAGGCCGTGCGCCTCAGCGGCATCAACGTGGGCCGCTTCATCACCCTCACCTACGTCATCTCGGGCGTGCTGGCCGCGTTCGCTGCCCTGGTGCTGATCGCGCAGCTGGGGGCCGCGGAGCCGATCCTCGGCAGTGGCTGGGAACTCAGCGCCATCGCCGCCTCCGTGGTGGGGGGCACAAGCCTGGCCGGCGGCAAGGGGAACGTGGTCGGGGCGCTGCTCGGCGCCCTGCTGCTGAGCATGCTGCAGAACGTCCTGACCCTGCTGGGCGTGCAGGCCTTCTACCAGCTCCTGGCGACTGGACTGATCATCATCGGCGCGATGGTCATCGACCGGTATACCCGCGGGCCGTAATTCGTTCACAAGAACACGGTCGCTGGCAGCAGCGCTGATCCCAGGTGCGCCGTTCTGATCATTGAGCGGCGCTCACACCACGTTCAGCGTGACACCCGCCTCCCGCAACCAGTCATATTTCTTCGTCCGGCGGTCGCTGATCACGCGCCCAATGCGGTCGAGGGCGCAGACCTGCGTCATGGCGCGCCAGCCGAACTTGGTATGATCCGCCAGCAGCATCGTCGCGTGACTGGCCTCGACCGCGAGGCGCTTGACCACCGCCTCCTCGATCACGGCATTCGAGATCCCACGCTCGTCCACGGCGTGCGCGCCCATCAGGAACAGGTCGGCGCGCAGATTGCGCAGATGCTCCTCCGTCCACGGACCGGTGATGCTGAAACTGTTGCTGCGCACCCGGCCCCCCAGCAGCAGCACCTCGGTTTCCCCGATGGCGAGGGCCTGCGCCGCCGGCAGGTCCAGCGTGATCGCGGTGAGGGGGCGGCCCGCCAGCCGGCGCGCCACCTCGAGGATGGTGGTGCCGGCATCGAAGATGACGGTCGCGCCGTCGGGCACCTGTGACGCTGCGTAATCCGCGATGGCCATCTTCTCGGCCGGCATCCGCACGGACTTCGCGGCGAAGGCGGGCTCCCGGGCGATATTCCGCTCCAGACGCATGGCGCCGCCGTGCGTACGGGAGACCAGGCCGCGCTCGGCCAGGCCCTGAAGGTCGCGCCGGATGGTCGCCTCAGAAACACCGACCTTCTCGGCAATCTCCTGCGTGAGCAGAGTCTCGTGCGCGTCCATTAGATCCAGAATGCGCGTTTGTCGCTCAAGTGGAAGCATATGCACAGATCATACGCACATTCGCGCAGCCTGTACCAGCACCATTCCTTGATCGAGGATGGTGGGCGAAGTGTCGGCAGGCAGCTTGCTTAGCTGGCGCCCTGCCCACCGAACAGCAGTTAGCAGCGAACGCCAGTGCCGGATGTCGGAGTGGCCTGGCCCGGCCATGGACGAAGCTGGTGATGCCACCGACAGCGGGAGAGGCGTTTATGGTGCAACGAGAATGTCTACACTCTCCCCAAGCGAGGTGACCGTCTGGTTCTGGCAGATCCCGCCGGGCTGGACGCCACCAGCGGCAGTCACCACGTCCGAGCGGACACGCGCGGCAGCCTTCGCCACGCCCCACCTCCGCCGCTGGTACGAGGCCAGCGTGTGGTTCCGGCGGCACGTTCTGAGTACGGTGCTGGCCGTGGCCCCCGAGGACGTGGCCTTCGAGGTGACGGCCGGAGGAAAACCGTCGGTGACCCGAGCTCAGAACCCTCTGGACTGGCGGTTCAACCTGGCCCATTCGGCAGATGTGCTGGTGCTGGCCATGGTTCAGGGTAGTGAAGTCGGCGTGGACGTCGAGCGCATCAGGCCGGAGGTGGACTGGCGGGGTGTCGCCCAGGTGGCGTTTTCTGAAGCGGAGCGGCAGACCCTGGATGGCCCACTGCGGTTCTACTCGCTCTGGACGGCCAAGGAAGCGTACCTGAAAGCCTGCGGGCAGGGCCTCGCGGTGCCGTTGCTGGATATCACGGTCGAAGTTGCCGGGGAGGAGATCGAAGTCAGGCAATCTCTCGCCGGCGATCGGCGGGAGTGGTGGGGGTGGAGTCTGCGCCCCGCGCCGAAGATCCATGCCGCCGTGGTGGCGGAGCGGAAGGACGACACCTCTAGGCCACTCCTGCGCTGGAGGGCATTGGAGGAGGTCGGAGAAGGCCAGGACGGTACATGACCCAGCCCAAACCGTGCCAATCGCCTGTCGCAGCCACCTAGTCCGCTGTCCAGTTCAGATTGATGGATAGAGACGGGCGAGCTTGACGCGCGCGTCTGGGGTTCGGAACTGCCAGTTCAATGCCTGGGGCTCTTGATTTCTCGCCCGTGTCCACGCGCTCACGACGTCGTGCAGCATAGTCAGGCTCCCGACCCGACAATCCAGGCACTGCCGGGAGAGGGCAGAAAACTCGATCTCGACGGCATTCAGCCACGAGCCATGCTTCGGCGTGAAGTGCAGTTCCAGCTTGCGTGCGATCCGCCGGGCTTCAGCGGGCTCGAACACCGTGTACAGCGGGGCCAACGTATGGCTGGACAGATTGTCCAGCACCACGCGGATTTTTATGGCTTCTGGGTAGAGCTCGTCCACTAAGCGTTTGAGACAGCGGGCGAAGTCAATGGCCGTGCGCCGTTGGGTGACTTCCATCTCCCGCCAACCGCGTAAGGGCTCAAAGTACCCGAACACGTTCCCCATGCCATGCCGCTCGTATTCGTAGTCCACCCGCCTGGCACTGCCAGGCTTGATCGGCAGGGGAGTCCGGACGTCACCCATCAGCTGGCAAGGACGTTCATCGAAGCACACCACCGGATGAAATGGGTCGTAAGGTTGCTCGTAGAGGTCGAGTACATCTTCCATGGCGTACACGAACGCGGCGTTGTGCTTGGGTGGAATGCACCACTGCCGTTTCAGGTGTGGCTTGAGTTCGTTTTTTTTAGCACCTGGCGCACGGTTTCTGGCGAGATGCTGCTCACATGCTCGAGTTGCACCAGCACGTCAGCCAGGACGCGCAAGCTCCAGTGGGCGCGACCGTCCGGCGGATCGCCGGACGCCAGGGCGATGATGTGCGCTTCCAGCCGCCCGTCCACCTTGCGGGGCTTATAGGCGCTCGGCCTGCGGTGGGTCAGCGCTGCCTCCAGCGTTTCGTTTGCGAAACGCTTTCGGACACGCACTACCGTCTGGGTGCTGATCGAGAGCTGCTCGGCAATCTCTTGGTCACTCAGCCCGGCGTCACTCTTGAGCAGCACGTGGGCGTGGGTGATTTCACGGGCGGTGGAGCGTCCAGCACGCGTGATCTTCCTGAGCTGCTGGCGCTGGTCGTCACGCAGGGCGACGGTGTAGCGGGCGCGCGTCATGCGTTATCGTGCGCCTGCTTCGTTCGATACAAAGTGAACTGGACAGCGGACTAGGCCTCCTCGCGTTCACCGCGCCGTAGCCACGATCGATCCCCATTTCCAATCCAGCCACGTCATTCCCGAACCCTGCCGTGCCGACTGCCGTTCTCCGACAGCGGCCGTCTCCTCTCGCGATGACCTGACGTACACTCGGTGCAAAGCTCCAGGAATAACTTCGCTATCCTGCGGATGAAAGTTGCCTTCATGGTTATCGTTCCGCGTACTCATGAAGTTTTCAGGGGAGCGGGGAGCATCTGAGGAGCATTTCGTGACGGACGTTCGAGTGGACGGTCAGGCGCGCGCGAGTTCCCAGCAGCACGAATCTTCCACCACGGCGGCGGAACCCATCGCCATCATCGGCATCGGCTGCCGGTTTCCCGGCGAGGCGAATGGGCCGCAGGCGTACTGGGATTTCCTGAACAGCGGTCAGGACGCCGTGACCGAGGTGCCGGCCGACCGCTGGCGGGTGGAGGCCTACTTCAACCCGGATCACCGCGCCCCCGGACGGACGTATGCCCGCTGGGGCGGTTTCATTCGGGACATCGACCAGTTCGACGCCGCGTACTTCGGCATCTCCCCGCGTGAGGCGGCCCGCATGGATCCGCAGCAGCGCCTGCTGCTCGAGGTCGTGGACGAGGCGTTTCAGGACGCCGCCCTGCCGCCGGATACGCTCGCCGGGTCGAGGACGGGCGTGTTCATGGGCGTGTCCACCTCGGACTACGCCGGGATTCAGACCGCCAGCGCAGCCAGGAACAGCATCGATTCCTTCACGAACCTGGGGGTGGGCGCGTGCATCGCGGCCAACCGGATCTCGTACCACTACGATTTCCACGGGCCGAGCTTCGTGGTGGATACCGCGTGCTCGTCGTCCCTGGTGGCGATCAGCCAGGCGTGCAAGGCCCTCTGGAACGGAGAATGCGGAGTGGCGGTGACGGGCGCGGTGAACCTGATCCTGCGCCCGGAGAACACCATCGGCTTCAGCAAGGCCCAGATGCTCTCCCCGCAGGGCCGCTGCAAGAGCTTCGACGCCGACGCCTCGGGGTACGTGCGCGCCGAGGGGGCCGGGGCGGTCATCCTCAAACCCCTGGGCCGGGCGCAGGCCGACGGCGACCGCATCTACGCCGTGATCCGCGCCGCGGACATCAACCAGGACGGACGCACGGGCGGTATGGCCCTGCCGAACGGCGAGGCGCAGGCTGGTCTGCTGCGCGAGGTGTACACCCGCGCGGGCCTGGATCCACGGCGCGTGCGCTACGTCGAGGCGCACGGCACCGGCACCACGGTAGGCGATCCCATCGAGGTGAATGCCATCGGACAGGTGCTGCGGGCGGCCCACCAGGCCGACGACCCGGAGTGCCTGATCGGCTCGGTGAAGAGCAACCTGGGGCACCTGGAGGCCGCCTCCGGCCTGGCGGGGCTCATCAAGGCGGCCCTCAGCATTTACCATGGCAAACTGCCCGCCAACCTGCACTTCAGCACGCCGAACCCCGCCATTCCGTTCGAGCAGTACGGCCTGAAGGTCGTGGACACCCCCCGGCCCTGGCCCACGGATCCCGACGGCACGCAGTCCTTCCTGACCGGCATCAACTCCTTCGGCTTCGGCGGCACCAACGCGCACACCGTCCTAGACCGCGCCCCGGCCGATCCCGACCGGCCAACCTCCGCGCCGGACGCCGGTGCCAGGGCCGAACTGGTGCCGTTCTCGGCCCGCAGCGCCGACGGACTGCACGCCGTCGCGCGAACCTACCTGGCGGTTCTGGACGGGCAGCCGGAGCTGTCCCTGTCGTCGCTGGCGACCGCGCTGGGCCGCTGGCGGGAACACCATCCGTACCGGCTGAGTGTGGCACCCCGCACCGTCCCGGAGCTGCGTGAACATCTGCAGGCCTATCTGGACGGCGAGACCCGGCCCGGCATGGCACAGGGCCGCATCCTGCCAGAAGGCACGCCCACCGTGCCGAAGGTGTTCGTGTTCTCGGGCATGGGACCGCAGTGGTGGGCGATGGGCCGCGACCTGCTGGGGATGGCTGGCGGGCCCGCCGAGCCGGTGTTCCGCGACACCATCACCGAAATCGACGCACTGTTGGCGGAGCACACCGGCTGGTCGCTGCTGGCTGAACTCCTGAAGACCGAGGACGGGTCGCGCATCAACGAGACCTTCGTGGCACAGCCCGCGATTTTTGCCGTGCAGGTGGGTCTGGCGCGGCTGTGGCAGAGCTGGGGCATCGCGCCCGATCTGGTGATCGGTCACAGCCTGGGCGAGGTCGCGGCCGCGCATGTGGCGGGCATCCTGACGCTGCTAGACGCCGTGCACCTGATCTACCAGCGCAGCCGCCTGCAACACACTACGTCCGGGCAGGGCCGGATGCTGGCGGTCAGCATGCCGCCGGAACGGGCGGCGGCGCTGGTGGATCAGTTCCCGGATCGGGTGTCCATCGCCGCGATCAACAGTCCGACCGACGTGACCCTGGCCGGGGTGACCGCCGACCTGGAGACCATTGCCGCGCGCCTGACCGCCGAGGACACCTTCAACCAGTTCCTGCAGGTGGAGGTGCCCTTCCACAGTCCGGTCATGGAACAGGTGCGCCGCGAATTCTTCGAGGTCATGCAGGGCCTCGTGCCCCGGCCGCCCGTGATTCCCATGGTGTCCACCACCACCGGGCGCTTTGTGGAGGGCGCGGAACTGGACGTGCGGCTGTGGTGGGGCAACCTGCGCCAGTCGGTGCTGTTCCAGCAGGGCATGGAGCAGATCCTCGCGCTGGGGCCGCACGCCTTCATCGAGATCAGCGCCCACCCGGTGCTGGCGACCAGCATGGGCCGCTGCATCGCCGCCAGCCAGCAGGTGCAGACGCGCACGCAGAGCGTGGTGGTACCCTCGCTGCGCCGCCGGGAGCCGGAACGGGTGACACTGCTGGGTTCGGTGGGCCAGCTGTACGCGCTGGGCGTGCCGCTGGACTGGGACAGGCTGCACCAGAACCGCGTCCGCAAGGGCGAGCTGATCCTGCCGCTGTACCCGTGGCAGCACGAGCGGCACTGGAACGAGGCGCCGCGCGCGTGGCGTGAGCGCCTGGGCCTGAAACGCCACCCGCTGCTGGGCGAGCCGCTGGATTCGGCCCAGACTGGCTGGGAGAACGCCCTGGACGCCTACAGCACGCCGGATCTGCGCGACCACGTGGTGCAGGGCCTGACCGTCTTTCCCGGCGCGGGGTACGTCGAGATGATGCTCGCCGCCGCCCGCGAAGTGCAGCCAGAGGCCGTGGACACCGGCGGAATCGTGCTGGAGGACGTGCAGTTCGCCGAGGCACTGCTGCTGCCGCCCGGCGAGGGCCGCGTGGTGCAGACCCTGCTGGATGCCCGGCAGCACGTCCGCATCGTCAGCCGCGCCCCGAACGCCCCCGACCCCACGGACGATGGCCTGGACGAGTGGACGCAGCACGCCCGCGCCACGGTGCGCCCCGCTGCCGGACGCCACATACCGAGACAGCCGCTGGACGAGCTGTGCGTGCGCTGCCCGCGCGAGTATGACACCGCCGCCTTCTATGCCCGGTTTCATGGCCTGGGCCTGCAGTACGGCCCGCATTACCGGGGTCTGAGCGAGGTGCGGCTGGGGCGCGGTGAAGCGCTGGGAACCCTGCGCCCAGTGCTGGCACACGAGGACGGCCTGCTCCCGCCGCAGCTCCTGGACGCCTGCTTCCAGCTGCTGCTGGGAGCGCTGGCCTCGCTCCCCGGCGTCTCCGAGGATCGGCTGTACCTGCCGGTGCAGATCCGCGAACTGGTGTTCATGCCCGGCACCGTGGACTTTCACAGGGTCAAGCTGCACGCGCACGCCACCCTGACGCAGGCAGACAGCCTGCGCGTGTCTGGCGACCTGCGCCTGATGGACGGGGCCGGGAACGTGCTGGTGCAGGTGCACGGCCTGAGCTGCCAGGCGATCGAGGCGGGCAGCGCAGGGCTGGACACCATGCTGTACGCCTACACCTGGGAGCGCCAGCCGCTGGACGCCGGGCACGCGGCCTCGGCCCCGCTTCCCCTGCCGGATCGCGCCCGCCTGAGCGCGGCCCGCGATGACCTGCTGGGCCGCCTTGGCGCTGACCGGGCCGAGTTCGAGGAGCAGAGCGCCCGCCTGGCGGAGCGGTACGCCCACGCCGAGCCGGCGGAGCCGACCGAGGAGCAGTGGCGGGCGATGTGGGCGCGATTCCCCGCGTACGGCGCGGAACTGCAGCTGCTGCACCACGCCGGCACGCGGCAGGAGGGCGAACTGCGCGGTGCGCTGGATCACCTGTACACCGACGCCCCGACCTCCCGCGTGGGGCATACGCTCCTGCATGGTGCCCTGCGGGACGTGCTGCTGGGCGGCGACGGCACCGGGAGCGTCCTGGTGCTGAATGCCGAGCGCTGCCTGGCGGGCGCGCACCTGACAAGCCTGCTGAACCGGCCGGGCCTGACCATCACGCTGGCCGGTGCGGAGGCCGACGCCCTGGAACGCGCCGCCGCGCAGTTCGGCAGTCCGGCGCCCGCCACGCTGCTGCTTAATCCGGGCGTGCCGCTGCCCAACTTGCACTTCGACATCATCGTCGGCCAGGATGCCCTGGAGCCGTCCGCGCTGGCCGGGCTGCTGAACCCCGGCGGCGTGCTGCTGCTGAACCAGCCGGTGCGGCGTCCCGCGTGGCTGGAGCTGGTGCCGGGCGTGATGACCGAGGCGCCGTTCCAGTTGGCCGATCTGCAGGGCCTGGACGAGGTGGGCACCCTGCCGGACTCCCCCACTCCCGAGTCCGCTCTGCGGGTGGTGGTGTGGGGTCGGCGCCGCGTCGACGCCCCGGAGACCGGCACGGCTGGCGTTCAGATCGCCCGCAGGCCCGCTGGAGGCCGCTGGCTGGTCTTTGCCGACGATCCCGATGTTGCCGCTGCCCTGCAGGCGCAGCTGGGCGACGTTCAGGTGATCTGCCCCGAGGGTCAGACCTGGCCCGGCGCGCGGCCGCTCAGGCCCAGCGACCGGACGGCGGCGACCGCGCTGGTGACATC
Source organism: Deinococcus sp. KSM4-11 (assembly GCF_004801415.1). Classification (NCBI taxonomy): domain Bacteria; kingdom Thermotogati; phylum Deinococcota; class Deinococci; order Deinococcales; family Deinococcaceae; genus Deinococcus; species Deinococcus sp. KSM4-11. Next base: position 234,822 of record NZ_SSNX01000006.1, read on the forward strand.
CGCCCTGGCGGGGCCGTCCTGGCAGGGCGTCGTGTTCGCCTGGGGGCTGAATCCGCCCGCCGAACCGTCGCTGACGGACGTGCAGCACGCAGAATCCATCGGCGGTCAGAGCGTGCTGGCCCTGGCACAGGCGCTGTCGGGGCTGACTGACGCGCCGCCGCTGACCGTGGTCACGCGCGGGACGCAGGCGGTGCACGTGAACGAGGCCGTGCAGCCGTTCCAGGCGGCCCTGTGGGGCCTGGCGCGGGTGATCGGCGTGGAATCCCCGCAGTTGAAGCCCAGGGTGATCGACCTCGACGCCCGCGCCACGCCGCAGGACGCCGCCGCGTTGCTGGTTCAGGAACTGGTATCGGGTTCAACCGAGGACGAGGTGGCCTACCGTCACGGCGAACGCTTCGTGCATCGGCTGCGCCGGCCCAGCGTGAACGCGCTGACGGGTTCGGCGGAGTCGGGCGCCACGTCCGCGTACCGGCTGACCGTGCCGCGTCCCGGCGTGCTGGGCAGCGCGGCCTTCGAGCAGCGTCCGCGCGTGGCGCCGCAGCGCGGCGAGGTGGAGGTGCGCATCCAGGCGGCGGCCCTGAACTTCAAGGACGTCATGGTCGCGCTGGGCATGCTGCCCGAGGAGGCGCTGGAGGGCGGCTTCACCGGGCGGGCCTACGGCATGGAGGCAGCAGGCACCGTGGCGCGCGTGGGAGAGGGCGTCACCGACTTCGCCGTGGGTGACCGCGTGGTGCTGTGCGGCGCCGACGCCCTGAGCACCTACCGGACGGTGCCGCTGGGCTTCGTCGTGCGCTGCCCGGAACACCTGAGCGCCGAGGCGGCGGCCACCCTGCCCATCGCCTTCCTGACCGCGTACTACGCGCTGCACACGCTGGGCGGCCTGAACGCGCGCGACCGGGTGCTGATCCACGCCGCAGCCGGGGGCGTGGGGCTGGCGGCCATCGCGCTGTGTCAGCGGGCCGGCGCGACCATCTACGCCACGGCCGGCACGCCCGAGAAACGCGAGCTGCTCCGCGCCCTGGGCGTCCAGCACGTCTTCGACTCCCGCTCGCTGGCGTTTGCCGAGGAGATCCGGGACGTCACCGCGGGCAGGGGCGTCACGCTGGTGCTGAATTCACTGTCCGGCGAGGCGATCGGGCGCAGCCTGGCGACCCTCGCGCCATACGGCAAGTTCATCGAGATCGGCAAGCGCGACATCTACCAGAACAGCCCCCTTGACCTGGCCCCCTTCCGCAACAACCTGTCGTATTTCGCCGTCGACCTCGACCGCATGTGGGTGGATCGACCGGAACTGATGGGCGAGCTGCTGGACACCGTGATGGGCCTCTTCGCCCGCCGGGAACTCGCGCCGCTCACCTACCGCGCCTTCCCGTACCTGGAGGCCGAGAGCGCCCTGCGCTTCATGGCGCAGGCCAAACACACCGGGAAGGTCGTTCTGAGCCTGGACGCCGAGACCGTGCCGCCCCCGGAGCGCGTGCTGCGTGTCCCCGAGGCCCTGCACCTGCACGCAGACGGCGTCTACGTCATCACCGGCGGCCTGGGCGGCTTCGGGCTGGCGCTGGCCGCATGGCTGACCGAGCACGGCGCGCGCCGCCTCGTGCTGGTGGGCCGCAGCGCCGGAACGCCGGCAGCGCAGCAGGCCGTGCAGCACCTCCGGGAGGAGGCCGCGGTGGTGGACGTCGTGCGGGCCGACATCACCCACGCGCCGCAGGTGGCGGACGTGTTGACCCGTGCTCGCGCGATGGGGCCGCTGCGGGGCATCTTCCACGCGGCGATGGTCATCGACGACGCCCTCATGGAGGTGCTGACCCCGGAGCGTTACGCCCGCGTGACCGCGCCGAAGGTGCTGGGCGCGTGGAACCTGCACACGCAGACCCTGGGCGACGACCTGGACGTGTTCCTGAACTTCTCCTCGGTCAGCGCGCAGATCGGCAATCTGGGCCAGGCCAATTACGCCGCCGCGAACGCCGTCCTGGACGCCCTCGCCGACCGCCGCCGGGCGTTGGGCCTGGCCGGGTTCACGGTGAACTGGGGCGCCGTCGCCGACGCGGGCTACCTGACCGGCGCGGCGGCGGTCGCCGACCGCCTGGAGGCCGTAGGCGTGACGCCCGTGCCGGTGCGGCAGCTGCTCGCGGCCCTCGGCCGCCTGTGGCCCGCCGTGACCGCCCGCGACACCACCCCGCCCGTGCTGGGCGTGGCCGCGCTGCACTGGCCGCTCCTGGCGAGGTCGCGCGGAACGGCCCTGCCTCCCCGGCTGGCGCACCTGCAGGGCGCCGACCCCGGCGAGGCGGGCGGCGAGGGAGGGGGCTTCCTGGCCACGCTGCTGGCCCTGGGGGGCGACGAACGGGAACAGCGGCTCAGCAGCCGCGTGGCCGAGCAGCTCGCGCGCATCCTGGGCACCTCGCCGGGGAAACTGGATCACGACCAGGCGATCATGAAGATGGGCGTGGATTCCCTGATGGCCGTGGAACTCGGCAGTCAGATCCAGGCGGAGACGGGCGTGAAGGTCTCGCCGATGAAATTCGTGGGCGGCATCACCCTGCGCGGCCTGACGGCGCTCGTGCTGGATGGCCTGAACGTGCCCGTCGAGGCGCCCGCGCCGGTGAACCTGCCGCCCACGGATGGGGTCGAGGTGGACGCCCTGACGGGCGAGCAGGTGGACGCCCTGCTGGCCGAGCTGCTGGGCAGTGAGGCGGCGGAACCGTGACCACGCCCACCGACACCTCAAAGGCCCGGACCGAGGGGCTCAGTCCCGAGCAGAAACGAGCACTGCTGCGCCAACTCCTGAAGGAACGCGCGGGGCCGTCAGTCTCAGCGCCAGCGCGGGCTGCATCTTCCCTACCTGGCGTCACACCGGATCCGGACGGCGCGCACGCCCCCTTCGCGCTCACGGACGTGCAGCATGCCTACTGGCTGGGCCGCAGCGACGGCCTCGAACTCGGCGGAGTGGGAGCGCACATCTACAGCGAACTCGACCTGCCGCTCCTCGACCACGGGCGCATGCAGCGGGCCTGGCAGGCGGTGATCGACCGTCACCCGATGCTGCGAACCGTGGTGCAGCCGGACGGCCTCCAGCGCGTACTGGACAGCGTGCCGCCCTACGCCATTGCTCACGCCGACCTGAGCGGCCTGGATGAACCCGGTCGGCAGGCGACCCTGCTCGGGATCCGTGAGGCCATGCGGGCGCGGCGCTACGACCCGCAGGTGTGGCCGATGTTCGACCTGCGGACGTTCACGCTCAGCTCCGGTTCCCCGCTGACGCGGGTGTGCCTGAGTTTCGACATGCTGATCCTGGATCTGCGCAGCTTCCAGCTCGTGCTGGAGGAATGGTTCGCGCTGTACCAGGACGAACACGCGGCGCTGCCGGACCTGCCCATCACCTTCCGGGATTACCGCCTGGGTGAGGCGGCGCTGGCCGGAACCCCTCTGGCCGAGGCGTCACGGGCGTACTGGACGGCCCGCATTGCCGACCTGCCACCCGCGCCGGAGTTGCCCCGGCGGCGCGGCCCGGACGTCCCCACCCCGGAGAGCGCCCAGGGCCGCACCTTCACGCGCCGCGCGGCCCGCCTGTCGCCCACCGACTGGCAGGCCCTGAAAAGCGCTGCCAGCGCGCGCGGCCTGACGCCAGCGGCCGTGCTGCTGAGCGCCTTCGGGCAGGTGCTCAGCGCGTGGAGCGGCGAGCGGCGCTTCACGCTGACGTTGACCATCTTCAACCGTCTGCCCCTGCACCCGGCCGTCCCGAGGCTGGTGGGGGATTTCACCGGCATCACCCTGCTGGAATTCGACCTGACGCCCAGCGAGCCCTTCGCGGCCCGCGCCGCCCGCGTGCAGACGCAGTTGTTTGCCGACCTGGAGCACCGCCACTACAGCGGCGTGCAGGTGCTGCGCGACCTCGCACGGGAGCACGGTGCGCACTCGGCACTGCATCCGGTGGTGTTCACCAGCCACCTGGCGGGCGCCGGCCGGGACGGCGACACCTTCACCCCAGCCATGCCGGCCGAGATCGTCTACGGCCTGTCGCAGACGCCCCAGGTGACGCTGGATTACCAGGTGTTTGAACAGGCCGGTGGCCTGAACGTGCAGTGGGACGTCCGCGAAGCCCTGTTCCCGAACGGCGTGCTGGACGGGATGTTCGACGCGAACATGGCCCTGCTGCGCCGCCTGCTCGCCGGAACGCAGCCCTGGACGGCCACCCAGGAGGCGCTCGCCCCGGCGACGCACCTGGCGCGTCGCCGGGCGGTCGAAGCGCCCTGCGGGCATGATCCGCTGACCAGCCCCCTCACCCTGCCCCGCCTGTTCGAGAACCGCGCCCGGACGCACCCCGACTCGCCCGCCCTGCTGATGGCGGGGCAGGAACTGACCTACGGCGACCTGGATCGACACTCGGCCGCCTATGCCGCCCTGCTGCAGCGCGAGGGCGCCGCCCGCGACGGGCGGGGCCGGCCCCGCCCGGTGGCGGTCGTGTGCGAACGCGGATTCGCCGGCGTGGTGGGGGTGCTGGCAGTTCTGCGCGCGGGTGGGGCGTATCTGCCGATCGACCCGGACCTGCCCACCGCGCGCCTCCAGACGCTGCTGCGGGACAGCGGTGCAAACCACGTACTGACCCAGCCGCACCTGGCAGCCACCCTCGCGTGGCCCCCTGGTCTGGTCGTTACCGCCATCGGGGACTCCCTGCCACCGGGAACGCTACAGCCGGTGGAAATCGATCCGGGCGACCTGGCGTACATTATCTACACCTCCGGCTCGACCGGAACGCCCAAGGGCGTGATGGTCGACCACCGTGGCGCGGTGAACACGGTGCTGGACGTGAATGACCGGTTCGGCGTGAACGCCGGCGACCGCGTCCTTGGCCTGTCGGCCCTCACCTTCGACCTGTCGGTCTATGACCTGTTCGGCAGCTTCGCGGCGGGGGCCGCGCTGGTGCTGCCGGATCACGCCGGTCGGCGCGACCCGCAGCACTGGCTCTCGCTGCTGACCACGCTGGGCGTGACCATCTGGAACAGCGTGCCGGCGCTGCTGGAAATGCTGCTGGAGGTCGCCCCGCTGGCCGAGGTGCAGCGCCTGCGCTTGATCCTGCTGAGTGGCGACTGGATTCCCCTGGGCCTGCCACCCAGGGTGCGGTCCGGCCTGCCCAACGCGCGCCTGATCAGCATGGGCGGCGCGACCGAGGCGTCCATCTGGTCCGTGCTGTATGAGGTCACGGCCATCGATCCGCACTGGAACAGCGTTCCGTACGGGCGGGCCATGCGGCACCAGACCATGCAGGTGTTGACCGACGGCCTGAACGCGGCGCCCGATCACGCTCCTGGCGAGATCTTCATCGGCGGGGTGGGCCTCGCCCGGGGCTACTGGCGGGATGCCGAGCGCAGCGCCGAGCGCTTCTTCTGCCACCCCCGCACCGGGGAGCGGCTGTACCGCACGGGCGACCTGGGCCGCACCCTGCCGGACGGCACGATCGAGCTGCTGGGCCGCGTGGACCGGCAGGTGAAGGTACGCGGCCACCGCATCGAACTGGGCGAGATCGAACACGCCATCCGCGGCGTGCCGGGCGTGCGCGACACGCTGGTCACGCTGCGCCGGCGAGCGGCCGGCAAACCCGCCCTGGCCGCCTACCTGATTCCGGATCAGCCCATTCCATCTCCCCCCACGCCTGACGTGACCGCCGAGCACGCGCTGCTGGCCGAACTGGCCGGCGCCGCCGACGCCCTGCGCCCCTACCGCAGCGGGAACGCCGCCCTGGACGATGACGTGGCGCTGCTGACCAGCGTGGAGGCCCGGCAGCACTTCAAACGCGACCGCCCGACGCCCCGGTTCCCGGCCGGCGCGGCCTCGTATGCGCTGCCCACCCCCTCCGGCCCGCACCTTGAGCGCCTGCACCAGCGCCGCAGTTACCGCCGGTTTGCCCTGAGTCCCATCCCGGCGGCCGAGTTCCTGACGTGGCTGGGAATCCTGCTCCCCGATCCGCAGAGCGGACGGTATGCCTACGCCTCGGCGGGCGATCTGTACCCCGTGCGCGCCACCGTGTGGATCCGGCCCGGCCGCGTCCACGACCTTCCCGGCGGCCTGTACGTGCTGGACACACCCGCCCGCCGCCTGAGCGCCCTCCCGGACGCCGCGCCCGTGCCGCGCGAGGCGTACCACGCCCTGATCAACCGCCCGATGTTCGATGAGGCCGCCTTCGCGCTGTACCTGACGGTGGACGTGCGCGACATGGCCCCGGTCTACGGCGACCTGACGCGGCATTTCGCCACCCTGGAGGCGGGCCTCATGACCGGCCTGCTGGAACTGGGCGCCGCGGGCACAGACCTCGGGGTGTGTCAGGTGGGGCAGGTCGACGAGGACGCGGTTCGCCGGGCCCTGGGGCTCGGCCCGGCGCAGCTGCTGCTGCATTCCCTGGTGGGCGGACGGCTGGAGGCGGACCGCACGAACGCCACCGCCAGTGCCGGCATCGCCGACCTGCGCCCGGAACGCCGCGTGGAGCGCCTGCTGGAACGGGTGGCGACCTTGAGCGACGAGGAGGCCACCGCCCTGCGGACGCTCGGGGGGGAAGGATGAGCCGCGACTACGCCAGCCTCACGCCCGCACAGCGGGCCCTGCTGCACGCCCTGCTGCCCGGGCAGCACCTCACCGCGCCCGCCACCTGGGCGGAGGGCGACCTGCGCGCCCAGGTTCAGGCGGCCCTGGAACGGCAGCTGCCGGAGTACATGGTGCCCCGGCAGTACGCCGTACTGAACGCCCTGCCCTACACCCGCAACGGCAAGGTGGATGTCGGGGCGCTGCCCGACCCCACCCAGGGCGTGCAGCGCAGCCCACAACTTCCGCGCAGCGACCTGGAACGCCTCGTTCATACGGCCTTCCGAACCGTGCTGAACCGGCAGGAGATCGGCATCCACGATGATTTCTTCATCCTGGGCGGCGATTCGCTGCTTGCCACAGAACTCGCGGTGGCCCTGGGCAAACGGCTGGAATTCACGCTGCCCATTGCCCTGGCCTTCTCCGCGCCGACCGTGGCGGGTCTGGCCAGCAGCATCCAGGCCCTGCTGCTGGCCCGCCCGTCGCCGGCCGCTCCGACGGAAGACACGGGCCTCGCAGGCGACCCGCTGGATCTGCTCGGCCTGGACGACCCCGAGCTGGAACTGGAGCGGCCCACCCGTGCCCTGCAGCCCGACGTGACCCTGGACGCCGACATCCAGCCCGCGCTCCATGCCCGGGCGACCCCACCACAGCAGTGGCGTGAGGTGCTGCTCACTGGAGCCACCGGGTACTTCGGCGCGCACCTGCTGGCGGAACTCTTGGCCCGCACCGACTGGACAGTGCACCTGCTGGTGCGGGCCGACACTCCCGAGGCCGGCCTGGCCCGCGTCCGGGCCGCCCACGATCAGTTCTGTGCGGGCCGGCCCCAGGTCTGGGACGCCGCCCGGCTGCGCGTCCACACGGGCGACCTCACCGCCGCGCACTTCGGGCTGGACGACCGCACCTACGGGCAGCTGTCGGGCACCCTGGACGCCATTTTCCATGCAGGGGCCAGCGTGAACTTCGCCTACGCCTACGCCACCCTGAAACCCACCAACGTGGACGCCCTCCAGGAACTCTTCCGCCTCGCTGTCCGCGGGAAGCTCAAGGCGGTGCAGTTCGTCAGCAGCATCCACCTCTTCAGCAGTTCACGGCTCCTCGGCCGTCCGGTCCTCCGCGAGCAGGAGGACGTCGCGGCCCTGCCCGGCGTCACGGGCGGCTATGCCCAGAGCCGCTGGGTGGCCGAGGGCATCACCGCGCTGGCCCGCGGTCGCGGCATTCCCGTGACCGTGTACCGGCCCAGCATCATCGGGGGCGATACCCGCAATGGCGTCAGCAACGAGAACGACGCGCTGTGCCGCCTGCTTAAGGGGTGCGTACAGCTCGGGTACGTTCCCAGGATCCGCAGCGCCCTGAATGTCGTGACGGCTGACTATGCCAGCGCCGGACTCGTTCAGCTCGCCCTCCGGCCGCAGGCGGACGGGCGGGTCTACCATCTCGTGAACGCCCGGCCGACGGAGGTGCAGTTCCTGCTGGACGGCCTGCGCCGCTTCGGCTACCGCCTCGAAGAAACCGACTTCGGGGACTGGCAGCAGCGGATCCGGCGTGCTGGATCCGACAACGTCCTGTACACGCTGCTGCCCATCATCGCGCACCTCGGGATCGCCGAGGCCACCGGCCTGCGCCCACCGCACTTCGACGACGCGGGCGCCCGCGACGTGCTCACCCCCCAGGCCCTCGTATGCCCCGATCTGGACGACGACCTGCTGAGGGTCTACCTGACCGGCATGGTGCAGAGCGGGTATCTCCCACAGCCAGGAGCACGCGCATGATTGGCAAAGTGTGCCGGCTCGCCACCTGCGGAGCGATCGCCCAACCTGGCTGTCGAGGCCGGACGTGGAACGACCTCACGTCGATCCGTGGTGGGAGCATGCCATGACGTCCGCGCCGCTGGTGGTCACGGGGGAGCAGCGGCGGGCGCTGGCGACGCTCTGTGCAGGAAACCGCTCGGTCATGGGCGTGGTGCAGCAGGTGGCGGTGAGGCAGCGGACGTCGCTGGAGTGGCATGCGCGCAGCCTGGAGAGCGCAAGTGCGGGGCGCTCACAGCTTCCCTACTTCAGCCCGGTGCTGCCGCTGTGCGTGGCCCGGGCCCAGGGCGGGCGGATCGCCTGCGTGGACGGCCACGACTACGTGGACGTGCACATGGGCTACACGGCGGGCATCCTGGGCCACAATCCCCCGCAGGTCGTGGCGGGCGTGGCGGCCGCGCTGGGCAGCACGCCGGGGGCAGGGTACTTCGTGCCGGCGCAGGTGGAACTGGCCGAGCTGGTGCAGCAGCTCGTGCCAGGCGCCGAACGGGCGGCCTTCCTGCACGCCGGCGCAGACGCCGTTCTGGCGGCCGTGCGGCTGTGCCGCGCCCGGACGCGGCGCAGCGTGATCGCCAAGTTCGAGGGCTGTTACCATGGCTGGCACGAGCCGGGGCTGGTGAACACCGCGCCTACCTGGGCGGGCCGCATGGCGCAGGGGCCGCTGCACGCCATCGCGCCGGAACTGGCGACCGCCGGCATGAACCGCCTGCACGGCGATGAATTCCTGATCCTGCCCTACGGCGATCCGCTGGCCCTGCAGCTCATCCGCGACCACGCACACGAGCTGGCGGGCGTGCTGCTCGACCCCGTGCCACGGTTCATGATGAACGACCTGGACGGCGCGGCCCAGTTCGCGCGGCAGGTGCGCGCCGTGACGCAGGAGCTGGAGGTGCCCCTGATCGCGGATGAGGTGGTCACCGGCTTTCGGCTCGCTCCCGGCGGCATCGCGCAGGCCTTCGGCGTCGAGGCCGACCTGCACTGCTTCGGGAAGATCACGGGCGGCCTGGGCCTGCCCATCAGCCTCGTGGCCGGGCGGGCGGAGCTGATGACGCAGGCCAGCACCGCGGGCCTGCTCGACGATTACGTCAGCTCCCGCGTGTGGATCAGCACGACCACCGCCGGGAACGCCCTGAGCGTCACGGCGGCCCTGCACCAGCTGAGGGCCATCCAGGCGGGCGGCGAGACGCTGTTCTGCGCCATCGACGCCCACCACCAGCGCATTCGGGCAGCGGTGAACGCCGTGGCCACCGACCTCGGCCTGCCCGTGACCGTGGACGGCCACCCGCGCCTGTACAGCATGCTCAGCGTGAACGTGGATCCCCCGGATCCCACCGGCCTCAGCGCCGCCGACGCCGCCAACCCCGCCCGCGCGTACTTCCGCCGCTTCACCCTGGGCAACGTGCGGGCCGCCCGCCTGCTCACCCTCTACCTGCGCCTGCAGGGCGTCTACGCCGAGGGCCTGCCCACCGTCGACCTCAGCGCTGCCCACTCCACCGCCGACACCGACCAGATCATTCACGGCCTGCGCGAAAGCCTCACCTCGATGCAGGCGCACGGGGCCTTCGCGTGACCAGGAGCGTCCCGCATGATTGAGATCCGGCCGTTCGACGGTGATGCGGCGGAACTGGCCGCGCTCATCAATGCGTCGTGGCAGGGGCGGTATCTGGCCCGCGACCTGATTCCCGTGTATGACGGCCCCGGCCTGCAGTGGCAGGTCCTTGGGGTTCCCGACCACAGCCTGCACCTGTCGGCGTGGGACGGCGCGCGGCTGGTGGGGTGCTTCCTGGCCGATCACGTGACGCTCCGGGTGGCGGGGCAGGCGTGGCGGGGCAGTCAGGGCAGTTATTTCAGCGTTCACCCGGAGTACGCGGCGCGTGGGGTGGCCCGCCGCCTGCTGGCGGCGCTGGAGCGGGCGCACCGGGAGCAGGCGCTGGCGTTCATGCTGGGCTACGTGAACTCGTCCCGTTCGGCGCCGGCGTACCAGTTCTGGTCGCGCTTCGAGAAGGCCTTCCCCACGAAGTACACGACCCTGCGTTCGGTGGGCTTCTGGATGCGCTTCCTCCAGCCCCGCCGGATGGCGGCGGTCATGGATCACGCGGCCGAGGCGCTGGGCCTGCGCGCCCTGTCGGTGCTGCAACGGCCGCCACAGGATCGCTGCGGGGTGCGCCCCTTCACGGCGGCGGACGCGGTGGCGGCGCACCTGCTGCTCGACCGGGCGGCGCTGCACTCCAGCGTGGCGCAGCTGTGGGAGCCCGGCGCCCTCCGCACCGAATTGACCGGCGCCCACACGCTGGTCTTCCCGCTGCAGGAGCGGGTGGGGGGCTTCAGCACGTCGTTCCCCTGGCCCCTCCGGAGCCGGGGGGTCATTCCCGCCGAGGTGATCGACCTGCTGCTGATGAATGACCTGAACCCGGAGCAGCGCCGCACGCTGCTGAACGCCACGGCCCACGCCAGTGCGGCGAGGGGCGCGTGGGTGAGCATCGCCCCGACCTCCGACTGGCGACACGGCGCCACCTTCGCCGCGTGCGGCTTCGTGCCCATCCCGAAGGTCTGCACCCTGATGATGCTGTTCCCGGACAAGACTCTCGACCTGCACGCGGCGCGGCACGCGAAGACGACCGGCCCGCTGCGGTTCCGCTGACGGCCCCCGGGCAAAGGAGTGTGGATGTCCCGACTTGATCTGAGTACGGCCAGCGCGGCGCGCCGCTTCATGGACACGAAGGTGGCGCAGCGGCAGGTGAACAAGGTGCTCCACAGTTTCCCGTCGCCGCGGTTCTGGCGGGCCACCCAGCACACGCCGCTGGACGTCCGGACGCTGTCGGCCACCGGCGCCGTGCAGGCCGCGCCCAGCTGTGAGCTGTACGTGGCGCTGCCCTTCTGCCTGACGACCGAGCCGTCGCAGTGCGGGTACTGTCTGTTTCCCACCGAGGAGTACAGGCGGGCCGATCAGCTCGACGTGTACCTGGACTACCTGGCCCGTGAGGGCGAACTCTACCGCGACCGCTGGCGGGCGTTGCAGCCGGTGAGCATCTTCATCGGTGGGGGCACGCCGAACCTGCTCAAGGTGGAGCAGTACCCGCGCCTGCTGGGCCTGATCCACGACCTGCTGCCGAACCTGCGGGCCGGGACGCCGATCACGCTGGAGGGGATTCCGCAGCTGTTCAGCCGCGACAAGCTGGCGGTGATGCGGGAACACGGGGTGACGCGCATCAGCATGGGCGCGCAGCAGCTCAACCTGGAACTCAGCCTGCTCAGTGGCCGCAAGCAAAAACCGCAGCACGTGGTTCAGGCGGTGGCGTGGGCGCAGGAACTGGGACTGGGCTGCAACGTGGACCTCATTTTTGGCTGGCCGCAGCAGACGCTGGCCCATCTGGAGCGGGACATCCGCGACCTGATGGCGACCGGCGTGGAGCACATCACGCACTACGAGCTGAACGTGGGCGGCGTGACCGATTTCGCCCTGCACCGCCGCCATGAACTGCCCAGCCCGGAGCTGACCCGGGAGATGTACCACCTGGCGCGGGAGCTCCTGCTCGCGGGAGGGTACGGGCAGCTCACACCCTACGACTTCCAGAAGGGGGATGGCACCGACTTCGTCTACGAGGAGTGCCGCCGCAGTTTCGACGCGCACGACGTCTGGGGCTGGGGCTACGCCGCCATCAGCGATTTTCCCGACCACTGGCGGGCCCAGGGTGGCCACACCTTCATGAACGCCCGCACCCTGACCGGGTATTACGCCGCGCTGGACGCCGGGACGCTCCCAGTGGAGGTCGGGTTCGCCCGCGAGGCGGCCGACATGCGCCTGTCCTCGCTGTTCCGCAACCTGCAGTCCCTCCACGTCGACCGCGCCAGTTACCGTGCCAACTTCGGGCGGGACGTGCTGGACGAGTTCCCCGGTATCTGGCAGGCCGCCCAGGACCTGGGGTTCGTGACCGTGGACGACCACGCCATTCACCTCACGCCGGAGGGCGCGTACCGCGTGCCGCTGCTGCAGACCGCCCTGATGCAGGGGCGCGTGGAGGAACTGACCGAGGCGCATATCGCGCACCTCAAGGGCGCGCCGCCCACCGCCGTGAATGCGGCCACGCCATGATCCGCGCCCGCATTCACGCGGTGTCTGTCCACCTGCCCACGCACGTGGAGACGAACGACGACCTGCACGCCCAGCACCCCGACTGGAACGTCCCCGAAGCGGCCCGGCATACCGGCGTGGAGCAGCGGCACATCAGCGCGCCCGGGGAGACGGCGCTCGACCTGGCCGAGCAGGCGGTTCTGAAGCTGTTCACGCAGCACCCGCAGGCCCGCGAGGCCGTGGACACCATCATCTTCTGCACGCAGACACCGGATCACCGCCTGCCGCCGAACGCCTGCGTGCTGCACGGCCGCCTGGGCCTGCCCCGGACGGTGGCGGCCTTCGACGTGAACCTGGCGTGTTCCGGGTTCACGTACTCGCTGACCGTCGCTGCCGGGCTGATCCACGCCGGAAGTTCCAGACACGTCCTGATCGTCAATGCGGACACCTACACGAAACTGATCAGCCCGGACGACCGCTCCACCCGCCTGCTCTTCGGGGACGGCGCGGCCGTGACCTGGCTGGGGCCGGGCGACGAGTCCTCGTTCATCCTCGGCAGCGCCTGGGGCACCGATGGAACCCTGAACGGAGCGTTCTGCGTGCCCGGCGGGGCCGCCCGCCTGCCCACCCCGCCCGAACCGCTTCCCGCCGAGCAGGACGGCCCGAACCGCCGCACCCGCGACCACATCTACATGAACGGCAAGACCATGTTGAGCTTCACCTACCAGATGGTGCCGCCCCACATCCATGCCCTGCTGAGCGCCCACGACACCCAGCCAGACGACGTGAAGCAGTACCTGTTCCATCAGGCGTCGAACATGGTGCTCGACGGCCTGCGCGCCCGCCTGCACCTCACCGACGACCGTTTTCCGCGTCACCTGGCCCAGGTGGGCAACACGGTCTCGGCCTCGATTCCCCTGCTGTTGCACGAGCAGGTGGCGCTGGGTCGTGTCCGACGCGGCGACCTCCTGTGCTTCAGCGGCTTCGGCAGCGGCCTGTCGTGGGCAAGCGTGCTGCTCCGGTACTGAGCCAGATCCTCAGCGACAAGTCCACAACCACAAACTCCACAGGAGACCCATGACCACCACACCGGATTGGACCGCCCTGAACACCAGCGCCACTCCCGGGCAACTGCTCGCCGCCCTGACGCCCCTCGACAGCACCGGGCGGACGAGGGTACTCACGGAGTACCTGGAACAGCAGATCAGGGCCATCCGCCAGCTCGGCGGCCTGGACACCGACCTTGACATGGGCCGGAGTTTCGTGGCCCTGGGTTTCGACTCGCTGATGAGCGTGGAGCTCCTGTACGACCTGCAACGCGACCTGGGCCGCGACCTCGACCCCGCCGCGCTGGAACAGCCCACCATCGATGACCTGGCCAGAGTCGTCCTGATAGAAGTGTTCTCGGCCACCTAGCACCGGCCTGCTGATCGGCTCGACGGGCATGCGCGGCTGCATCACCCTGGCGGCGGCGGGGGTTCGGCTCACGCTGAGCGGAGGAGACCCCTTTCCCGGACGGGAAGTGCCGTCCTGCTGCACCTTGATGTCGAGCAGGCCGTCCAGCGCTTCACGACGGAAGAGGCCGCGCTGAAGTGATGGCCTGTCAGGGTGCGGGTTCAGCCTCTCCCGCCACCCGCTGGGAACGGTCTACCTGCTGAAACGGCCCTGATCACACCTGTGGCTGGCGTGACGCAGCAGGCTCTGGGTCGCGCCGAACGGCACCTCGTGCCGCAACAAATCTGCCCACAGGCCATTGAGACCCGGAATCTCTGCGTCATTGACCCTTCCCTGCTGTGGACGAAGCAGGCTTCCTCGATTGATCCGGGAAACCAGGCACCTCGTGACTGGGCAGGAAGTGTCTCATGTCGGGCGGTGGAAAGATAACGCATGCGCAAGGTGATCGTGACCGAGTTCCTGACCCTCGACGGCGTGTACGAAGACTCCATCCCGTGGCACCGGGACTACAGTCCAGATGACGGTCAGTTCAAGCAAGACGAATTGTTCGAGAGTGACGCCCTGCTGCTGGGCCGCGTGACGTACGAGGGCTTTGCCGCGTACTGGCCTACCGCCACCGGAGCGTTCGGCGACCGCATGAACAGCCTGCCGAAGTACGTGGCCACGACCACCCTGAGCTCGCTGGCATGGAACGCCACCCCGTTGGTCGGGGACGTTGTCGCCGCCGTGCGTGCACTCAAACAGCAGGACGGTGGGCAGCTGCTGGTGTACGGCAGCGGCACCTTCGTCCAGACGCTCCTGCGACATGGCCTGGTGGACGAACTCCGGCTGATGGTCTTTCCGCTGGTGCTCGGAAGCGGCAAGCGCCTCTTCATGGGAGGAGACAGGCTGCCGCTGACCCTCGTCTCGTCAAGGGATCTCGGTGCTGGCGTGATGCTCCTGACCTACGGGCCCGCACCCGCCAGTCACGACGAGCAAAGTGCCGGCCCAGGGTGATGGCTACCACGCCTGGAGAAGCTCAGGTTCATTGAACCGCAGGTCGCCTGACGGTGGCCGTTGCAGGACGTGATCGGCTCCGATCATCCCTGATCCGCTTCACCTTCCAAGGCCTCCACCAGATCATCCAGGAGGTGCCGGAGCAGGCGCGGATGCACCCGGACGTCCGTAAACCGTCCCTCCGCATCCACCGCCGCCTGGATCGATCCGAGGCTGCGCAGCATCAGCAGCAACTGATGTACCCGCTCGGCTGGCAACGCCAGATGTTCCTGCACGTCCTGCGCCGTGACCGGCTGGGCCGCCTGCACGAACTGGTAGGCCTGGCGCATCTGGGCCCGTGAACCCGCCAGACTCGACGCGGCCAGCCCGCTTACCCAGTCGCGCTGCCCGAATGGGGTCAGCACTGCCGTCACGCCGGACACGCCCGCGGACCGACTCAGGAGCACGTGGCCCGCGTCCTGGAGGCGCAGCAGGGCCCGACCCACGTCCACGGCGCTCACGCCCTGCGTCCGGGCGAAGGCGACCGGCGAGAAGGTGTGGCCCGGCACCTGCAGCCAGGTGAGGGCCAGTTCGTCGGTGATCAGCTCCCGCAATTCCCGCGGTTTCACGTTCTGCCCACCATACGACTCCGTTCGGGGCCACGAGGCCACACGGACGTTCCCTCAGCCATCTCATGCTGAACCTGATGCACCCGCCAGCAGAACACCGAGCGCGACCGTCGCCCCGTGCATGGCAAGTCCGGCGACCTGCTTAGCACTCGACCTGCCCACCCACTGCCGATCGGCTTGATTACATTCACGCACGTCAGCGGGTTGAGGTAGTGTCGGGGCCGATCCTGGCGAAAAATTCCCGTTCGATAGTGACGGCCACCCTTCCATATGCGATCGAACCTGGCTGGACGTCCAGCACGTGGACACGGCCTTCCCGGCGGCCGATGCACCGCTCAGGCTCTCCAGCTCACAGCAACGGATGGCGACGCCGACCGCCCAGATCCACGTGACCACTGGCTTCTCTATGAAAAGCGGTGCCGGTGCCCCTTTACAGCGTGGCCTTCTACCCCACCCGGCTGGACGGCTCGTCACCCAGGAAGAAGGCGGTGAGGACGGGGGCCAACACGGTGGCCGACACGTTGTGAGCCTGTCCTGTCAGCGTGCGGCATTCGCCCCTCGGGATGGTCTTCGCCAGGTTCCGGGCGGACTCCGCGAAAAATGGGGCACTGTCGCCACCCGTCAGGATCAGGGTGGGACAGTGAACGCGGGCAGCGAGCGCCTGGGGAACGGCGGCGTCCTCGCCCATGACTGCGGCGTCGTACCCGAGGGTGGCCCCGACCGCTTCGAGGTGCGCCCAGCCAGGGGATTGGCTCAGGTGCGTCAGCTGATCGTCAGGCATGCCCACCTTCCGCATGAAGAGCTTGACCGCGTCCCCAGCGTGTCCAGACCGCAGGGCCAGATCCAGCTGCGCGCGGTACGTTCGCCACGACTGCCGGGCGGCGGGATCGTCATTGTAGGGTGGCTCGTACATCACGAGCTTCCTGATCTTCCCGCCGAGCCGGACGGCTGTGTGCATCGCCAGGGCCGCGCCGGACGAGTGCCCCCACACGAAGGCCTGCCCGCCCACCTGTTCGACGAGGGCCTCCAGATCCTCCACTTCCCGCTCGACCGTGGAGGCCGGAGTCTCCGTGCTGGCACCGCGACCGCGTCGGTCGTACGAAACCACGGTGAAGGAGGAACCGAGCAGGGCCGCGTACTCGGCGCTTGCCGCGGTTCCAGCCCCGCGTTGAAGGGCACCGTCGACCCTGATCAGCGCCGGCCCCGTGCCATGGCACTCGTAGGCAATGGTCGTGCCGTCGGCCGAGGAGAAATTGGAGACGCGGCTGCCATTCATAAGCACTCCTGACGAACTGGCAAAAGGGCGGGGCTGTACGTCATCCGGAGTGTCGCGATGAACCTTGGACGATTGGCCATGGCTCCGATGGCATATCCGTGTTCTCCGGTACAGGGCGGCTGAATTCTCCAGATTGCCTCTCAGCTACTTTGCCAAGATGTATTCTGTTGTAGCACAAGTTTGTCTGTAGCTCCAGCAAGGCTTATGGAGCCGAACCGTCCACCGCCACGAGGCTCACTCTGAATCTGGTTGACGCGATCCGGAAGACACCCTGATTTGGCTCGGCACTGGCACCACAGTGAGCTGATGCAGGAACGGAAGGTTCGCCTTGGTGAGGAGACCGTTCTCCATTGATACCCGACCACGACTGGATGCCTGCGTTCCTGCAAAGACATTGAAGTAGGGCCGGGCTTCGCGTATGAGGTGGCCCCCTCGAACCCTGACCTTCAGGTTTGCCCGATACACCCTTATGCGGTACATCCCATCCCTTGCCGCTGCTGTGTCAGCTTGGCGCTCGGCTAGGATCACGGCGGCGGCCGTTACCCTCGCCATTCCGCTCGTCCCGGTACCGCTCCATCGTGCGGCGGCCGAGCGGCGTGAGATGCCACTGTCCTTCTGACGCCCCCGCATGGGTTTCCAGCAGGCCGTGGCACTCCAGCAGCCGAAGCTGACCCGTCAACTCCTTGGTGGTCAACCCGAACGCAGCCACGACCGCAAGATCCTGCAAATGGGCCGTCGTGACCGCCACACGCGGGTGGGCAGTGGCCCAGGCGTATACGCCCTGCAGTACCTCCCAGCCTGCCTTGGGCATGTCCATCGGTGCACGGTACGGGAATACGCCGGGGGCATCTGAATGAAATACCAAGAAGTGTATGGTGACCCGCCGAACAGTGGGATACCGTCAAGGGATCATGAAGGATGCTGGAGAGCAGCGCGCCGAGGCGGTGGTTGAACCGCGCATGCCGGCACCCTGGAAGGTGGCCCCACGGCGGGGCACGCTGGGACGATCCCGCGTCATCTCGCGCCGGTCTGCGGAGGCCTTGTCTGCCCACACCTCCCGCCAAACCGCGCTCCGCGACCTGAGGGTCATGGCCCTGGTGCTGGCGTACGTGATCCTCGTGGTGCTGCTGCTCGGCTGAACGCCGCCAGCATCTGAACTAGAGGCGCCATGACGGTGGTTCTCCCCCGCAAGATGGAGGATTGATGATGCCGGTCATGGCTGGAGCCCTGCTACGGTGACCCATGATGTGCCAGGTGTCGGAGGTTCTTCTGACCCACCTGCAGGCCCTGGAAACCCGTGGGTTCACGGTCGATATTGATGCCGCTGGCGCCTTGAGCATTCTCGGGCCGGATGGCCAGCACTTCGATGGGCAACCCATCGAGTCGCCCATCCCCCGGCAGTGGGCGGCGGTGCTGGACGCGGCCCGGTCGGCCGGCCTGACCCTGGACGACCTTGAACAGGACTGACACCCCACGCCGTCAGATCGTGGAGTGAACCTGGCCGGTCGCGTCGAACAGGCGACCAGTTCCGGCCCTGCTCTCCTGTTGCTGTCGACGTGCCAAGGGCGCCTGCTGGAGGACAGATGGCGCTGCGGGTACTCAACACCGACCACGGCGCGAACCTGCAGGTGGTGTGGCGCTACGTCCACCTGGATGCCCCACCCTGTACTGCCTTTGGGGGTGGACGGTCTTCGCAGTGGCCGTCCGGGTACAAGGCCAGTTCCTGCCGGAGCCAAGCCTTGACCCGCTCGATTGAGTGTGGACTCCGGCCTGGGCTGAGGTCAGTGATTGAGCACCAGGAAGGTAAAAACGCCCGCTGCGACACCAGCAGCCATCCGCGTCAGTGGCCCCCAGCCCTGACGCTCGGCCTGCAGCATCACCACCACGACCATGGCGGTACCCAGGAGCACCGCCAGAACGCTCTCGGCCCTGGCGATCAGGACGCCGAGCAGCACGAGATTGACGACGATACCGAGGGTGGCGTTCAGGCGCGTGGTGCGGAGGGGAGCAACGTAATGGGGCTGGCGCACGTCCCAGGTATGGCACAGACGGCCCCTGGGTTCCACAGGACATCATGTCGGCTGCAGAAGCGACTTCCCGGACGACAACATCGTTTGACTGCGGCTGTTGTCAGAGAAAGCGTGCAGTACACGAAGGCCAATCCAGCCTCCGGCCACCCTATCGAGCCCTGAGCCTAGATCCGGGCACACCAGTGTTCCTTCTGCCACTGGTGTGCCCACAGCATCGTGGCGACCGGCACAGGACTCCGGTATAGACCACAGCTGACCGTACTACTAGCTCCCCAGCGTGCCCCCCACTGGCTGACTTGTGCCCTGGCCTGTTCATGCTGTAACGCCCTGCACCCACTGGGGCTATCCGAGGTTTAACGCCCATTAGCGGCGATGGTGGAGGTATGACCCTGCCCACCACCCTGATCCTGCTCACCATTCTCGTGTGCGGCTTCGTGGCCAGTTGGCGGCGCATGAAACGCAGTCGGAGACGACCCGAACTCGTCCCCCCACTCCTCGGGCCGACAGTCCGGATCCGACCACGTCCACATCACGCCCAGCCCCGTACACAATCCGTGCAGCCCAAGCCGCCTGCGTCACTGAACTCATGGGCTCCACGTCGGAGTCCGGCTGACCTGAGCGGCATGTCCGAGCACATCCCCGTGCGCAGCCGTCGGCACTTCCTGTCGGGCAATGAGCAGAGGTTCCTGGTCAGCCTGGAGGCGGCGCTGGGGCGAGAGTACCGGGTGTTCCGCAACGTCCGGCTGGACGACCTGTTCGTGACCACCACGCACAGCCCGCGTCAGGAGAAGGCCACGACTGCCCGGCTGCGCGAACGGCAGGTGGATTACGTGGTCGTGGCGCTCCCGGAACTCCAGCCGGTGCTGGCCATTGAATTCGAGGACACCGCCGGCGATCCCGTGACCGCCGCGGCCTGCGCCGGCGCTGGCCTGCTCCTGGCCCGGGTGAGGGCCGAGAAGATCTGGACGCCCGAAGGCATCCGGGCCTACCTGCAGCCGGGCCCTTCAGAGCGCATGTCGTTGTGAATCACACACCTGATATGGAGCAATGCGTGAACCATGTCAGGCGTCCAGCCATGATCCAGGGGAACCATGCAGATTGACCGCGGGTGACGTCCACGCTTGAGGTTCGCGAAGCCACTGCCAGCCTGGATCGGGCCACCGTCGTGACCCTGAAGACCACGCCACCCACCGGCTATGCGCTTTGGTGGAACATCAGGGCGCATGTCCGCCTTCATTCATCTCTGGGTGGATCCGACGAAACAGGGCAGTGCCGGGTGGGCCTGATGACCCTCTCCTGGCTTCACTGCGAGCGGCAACTGGGAGCAGAATGGCCGAACCGACTTGGGGAATCGGGCCCGGCCCGTCAGCCACTCAGTGAGACTGTGGTCACGGCACCCGGTACAGGCCGGGTTCCTCCCGAGCCACCATCAGGTAGCCCAGGCTGGCCAGGTACCATGCCAGTTCGCGGATGGAGGCCACATCGTCACAGGCCACGCCGCCTGGCAGCCTCGACTGAATCTCAGTCTGCAAGTCGCAGTCACTCAACTCCGTCCCAGTGGGGAGTTCCAGTATGGCCTTCAGGGCCGTGTGTTCGACAATTGGCGCGGCCATCCGCCACTGTTATCGTCCACAACGGACGGGTTTGGGTGAAATGCAGGAAACTAAAGGCCGTAACAGGAGAACGTGAAGGCCCGCTGAACACTGACAGCGGGACATGGAGAATGTGCATGACCAACAAGTTGCCTGTGCCTGCTCAGCACCACGCCACGTGATACCAGGCAAGACTGGCCAGAACCTCTCTTTGCCACTCTGTTTGGTTCCTGTGGGCGCCTTGGCGCCTCGTACTGAGCGGAGACGGTTGTGTTGCCTTAACCGGCGTCACGGCAGGCTTAGGGCAGGGGTGGCCTGAGATTCAGGCCACCCCTGCCGCGACCGTTGACCACGTCTGGAACGCTTGCTTCTGATTGCTTCGTCTGATGGAGGCGGGCACGCTGGTTCGGGTGTGATGGTGGAGATTCTCGATGCTGGCGTGC
Organism: Deinococcus sp. KSM4-11; assembly: GCF_004801415.1. NCBI lineage: Bacteria > Thermotogati > Deinococcota > Deinococci > Deinococcales > Deinococcaceae > Deinococcus > Deinococcus sp. KSM4-11. The sequence goes on from NZ_SSNX01000006.1 coordinate 255,675, forward strand.
AGGCAAAGGAAGTCATGGGCTCGTTTCCGCCGCTTGAATCCCTGCTGTTGTCGTTCCTGACGCCGTATTGATCTGATCGGTGAGATTGCAGGGTCACATTGTTGCAGCGCGCCGTGGAGATCACCTGCTGGTGATCGACGTCCGCCAAGTTCCCCAGCTCTCGGATCGCCGGTCCATAACTCCGCAGCTGATCCGTGTGAATGACGCCTGGAACATCGTATTCACCCAGGCACAGGGTCAGGAAGGTTCTGGCCGCCGTGGCATCCCGATGCCGCTGGAGCAGCACATCAAGCACACAGCCGTGCTCGTCCACGGCCCGTCAGAGCCAGTGTCGAATCCCGTCCACCGTCGTGCAGACCTTGTCCAGAGACCAGCGGGAACCCCGGTGGGGTTCCCGCTGCCGAAGGTCATATGCAAACAAGGGGCTGAACTTGATGCACCATTCGCGGAGCGTCTCATGGCCAACCTGACTGCCGCGCTGGTGCGACAATTCTTGAACGTCACGGTCGCTGATCGGGAAGCGGTGGTACATCCAGATCGCGTGCTGGATGACCGTCATTGCGAATCGGTGGCGATAGGGCTTGGCGTCCATCACGGCGGGTCAGCCTCCCCTGAGCTGGTTAAGGCAAAACAACCTTTCACCACGACCACGGGTAAGCGGCTCAGATTCGCGCCCCGCACGGAGATCTAGGAGCGTCTGCTCTGTCAACACTGAAGGTGGTCGATCCTGCCCCAGGTCGATCCTGCCCCAGGTCGCTCCAGCACGACCTTCAGGCCCGCTGTTCCCCGGCCAAGGTGCCCGGCCACTGCAACTGACACCATGCCTTCCAGGATTGCCCCGCCGCCTGTCCACCGGTCGGCAGGGCCGCGCCACCCCGCCACGCCCGGAAGAGCGGCAGGGGGATCGGCACGCTCCACACGACCTTCCTGACCCCCCTGGTACGGTGGAACACCTGCGCCAGCTGCTCGAAAGTGAGGGCCTCCGGGCCATACAGATCCTCCACGCGCCCCGCCACGTCCCCCAGCGTGAGCTCCGCCAGCCGTTGGGCCACCACGTGGCTGTCCACTGGTTGCAGCGCCACGCCACTGGGCACCAGGGTCACCGGCCCGAGGGTCAGCATGCCCAGGATCAGCGCCACCAGCTCGTGGAACTGCGTGGCCCGGAGGATGGTGTGCGGGACGCCACTGTCCACCACCAGCTGCTCCACCGCGAGTTTGTCCCGGCAGTAGGCCGCGCCCGGCATCCGCTCCAGCGAGACGATGCTCATGTACACCAGGTGCGGCACCCGCGCGGCCCTGGCGGCCGTGACCACAGCCCGGCCCATTGCCAGATCGGCCCCGGCCTTCTGGGCGTTGGTGGCGAGGTGCACCACCACGTCGACGCCCTGAACGGCCCGCTCCAGGGCTGCCGGATCCGTGACGTCGCCCTGGAGCCATGTCAGCCCTGGCTGATCCGTCCCGCTCCGCCGGCTGAGGGCGCGCACCGTGGCGCCGGCCTCGAGGAGCAGTGGAATGAGCGCCTGTCCGAGCGTCCCGGCCGCGCCGGTGACGAGGACGGTGGTCGTGGAACTGTTCGGTCTGAACATGGTCATCTCCTCAAGAAAGGGCGGTTCGGGACGACACACCGGGGCGAATGTGGCCGTGTGGGAGCCTCCGCGTGCTGTGGTCGTTGCGGTGGCCCCTTGATCTCCGGCCGGAATCCACGGGTATATGTCATGGGGCGGCCTGCGGGGTCAGCAGCAGGGGTTCGAGTCGCTCGAACCCGCCCAACCACCCACGGCGGTGGCTCTCCCGCAGCTCTGGGATCGGCAGGCCCTCGTGACGCAACACCATCCGGGTGCCGCCCCCACTGGGCTGCAGGGTCACGCTGACCAGCGACGCGTGCTCGCTCAGGCTGGTCAGCCAGGTGAACACCAGGCGGGTCGGACGCTGCACTTCCCGGTAGACCCCCGAGGCCGTCATCTGCTGCCCATTCGGCATCCGCATGGTCAGGTGGTAGTGGCCACCCACGTGCGTGTGGACGTCGAGGCGTTCCACGACCGCGTGTGGGAAGGGCAGCCACTGGGCCCACGCGTCCCCGACCCAGGCGTCGAACACCCGTTCCGGCGGGGCGGTGAAGTGCCGGGTGATCTCAAACGCGTCGTTTCCCAGGATCCCGCCGGCGATGCTGGGTTCAGGCGTCGTCTGGTGAGCCATCGCGGGCTGCTCCTTTTTGGTTGAGGTGCGCTTCGAGCCGGTCGAGCCCGTCGCTCCAGAAGCGCCGGTAGGTCTCAAGCCACTCGGTGGCCTCGACGAAGGCGGGGCCGTTGAGGCGGTGGACGCGGTACTTGCCGCGTTGTTCGGCCGTGATGAGGGCGGCCTGCTGGAGGACGCGCAGGTGCCGGGAGATGGCGGGGAGCGAGATGTCGAAGGGGGCGGCCAGTTCGCCGGCTGTGCGTTCCTGGTGGGCGAGGTTGGTGATGATGGCGCGCCGGGTGGGGTCGGCGAGGGCGGCGAAGGTCTGATCGAGCTGGCTCATTTAACCAGTACGTTAAATGTTTGGCGATAGAGAGTCAAGCAGAAGAGTCAGAGCGGGGTGACCCGAGTAACGGCCTGAAACGCCACAGCATGGCAAGTCGTCTATAGCACCCGTAAACACGGCCCTGGTCTGCACCAACCTGGACACGCCGTCGCCCAGGCACCCTGTCAGCACCAGCGGGCGAGGCACAGGTGACAGTTCTCGAGCCTCGAACAGGGGTTACTTGACGCGGGTCAAGGTGCAGGTGGTGTCGCCGGCCGTCGGGCCGCCTTCGAGGTACGACAAGATGCCGTCGGTCAAGGAGTCCACTGCCTTGTCCTCGCTCTTGGCGAAATCATCGGCGCTGGCAAAGCGGTACAGGCCGATCTCCGGGCGGTTGAGCGTGTCGACCGGGTTGCGGAGCAGGCACGTGAACGCGGTCTTCTTCCCGGCGTCGACGCGGGTTTGCCCCACCACCATGAACTCCGGCATGGCTCCGGCTGGGGCGTAGCCCACGTTGTCCTCGATGGACGCGGCGCCGTCCGCGTGCAGTGGAGACACGTACGTGACGATCTGCGAGCCATCCCGTCGTTTCGCGGCGCCGACGGTGACGGTGCTCACGGCGCCGCCACTCACGTCGACCGTCCATATCTGGCCCGGGGCGACGACTGTCGGGGCGCCAGCGCCCGCCATGGACGGAGCGCACGACGCGAGAAGGGAACCGAGGAGCAGGGCAGACAGGATGGGTTTCTTCATGGGAACCTCTGGAGGGCAACTGGAGATGGGGGCTACTTGAGACGGGTGAGGGTGCAGGGCACGCCGCCGTCCATGACGCCGGTAGCCGCGTACCGGGCCACGCCGGACGTCACCTGATCGGTGGCGGCGTCATCGTCCTTCGCGAACTCCGCCTCGCCCACCACCCGCGCCAGGCCCGCCTGCGCTGTTCCGGGCACACCAGACGGGAACCGCACCGTGCACGACAGCGCGTGCGACGCCATTCCGTCCGACCAGATCTGCATGGCGGTGATGAACGCCGCCGGGTTCCCCGCGCCGCCCTCCGCGAAGGTGTCCACCGTGGCCGATGCGTCCGCCGCCGAGGCGAGGTGCAGGTACCCGGATACCCGTGGGTTTACGCTGCGCTGCGCGGATCCCACGGTGAGGGTGACCGTGTCGTGGCCGTCGATGGCCACCGACCACACTTGGCCGGGCACCAGGATGAGGCCCGGTTCGCCGCCCAGGGTGGGCGCGCAGGACGCGAGCAGGGCGCTGAGGAGCGCACCACGGAGCAGAACCTTCACTTGATACGGGTGACGGTACAGGGGCTGACGGGGGCGAGGCTGCTGTCCAGGACGTACTCGAACATGCCGTCGGAGACGCTGGCCAGCACCGCGTCCTCCCCTTTCGCGTAGTCGGCGGGTGTCGCCTCGCGGTACAGGCCGGGCAGTGCAGCGTTCAGGGTGTCCGTGGGCGTCCGCACGATGCACCAGATCGCGGACTGTGCGGCGCCCTGCACGCGCGACTGGCCGACCATCATGAAGGCGGGCAGCTCGGTCTTCCGGGAGTACGCGAAGGTGTCTTTCACGCTGGCGGCACCGTCGGCGTGCAGGGCGCCGTTGTTGAAGACGGTGCCAGTGGATCCGGACGTGGTGGGCCCAGCGGTCAGGGTTGTGACGTGGTCGTTCACGGTGACAGTCCAGACCTGACCCTCGCGGATGGGGCTGGCGCTGATGCCGGTCATGGAGGGTGCGCAGGACGCCAGCAGGGCGGCGAGGATGGTCGGCAGCAGGATGCGGTTCACGGGGACTCCAGAGGGTTGTGGCAAGTTGTTGGCTTCAAGACTGCAGAGAAGCGTCAGAAACGCAGGCG
>NZ_SSNX01000007.1 GCF_004801415.1 Deinococcus sp. KSM4-11
CACAACCCCAAGGGGTCGATGTCAGTATCGTTCGATCCAAGCTTGCGCTTGGCTGTGAAGTCCAGTGGACTTCACTCATATGTGGAACCCCGTAGGATTCCTTCTCCGGATCTGGAGCCGCTCTCGGGGAGAGAGAAGCCGCCCGGTTCGTCCTGTCGGACGATCCTGCTCTCGCACTTGCTTCACCTGTCATGCATCCCGCCTCCGTGGAGGCTCAGAAACAATACTCGCGAGCCTCTCGCCTGTCAACCCCCTCCAGTGGACTCCGGCCCAAGCCTCCTGACCTCCAGCCTCAGCGCCGTCTCTCAACACCTGGCGTGGAGTATCTGCGTGGCCTCATTGCAGAAAGAATGTCCTGCTGCTGATCCCGAGCGGACGGTCGCTATACTTGATCATTGGCACATGCCCGCGCTCCCGCTCAACGGAACCGCGCGGAAGGGAGGCACGCCCATGCAGGAACTACTCGAAAAACTGGCGTCGCTCCGGGAGTACCTTTGACATTCCCGGCAAAACGCGCCGCCTGAACGAACTCGATCGCGAACTCAGCGACCCGGAGCTGTGGAACAACGCCAGCCGTGCCCGGCAGGTCACGCAGGAAGCTGGCACGGTGCGCCGTATCGTGGATGGCTACCGGACGCTGGACTCGGATGCCCAGGGCCTGAACGAAATGCTGGCCATGGCCGATGCCGACGAACGCGAAATGTTGGCCGAGGAACAGGAGAGCATCCAGAAACGGGTCGATGACCTGTACCGGGAAACCCTGTTCACCATGAAGCACGCCGACACGGCCGCCATCGTGCGCGTTAAGAGCGGCGCGGGTGGCACCGAGTCTCAGGACTGGGCAGGCATGCTCTCGCGGATGTTCATGCGCTGGGCCGAACGCCGGGGGTTCAAGGTCGAACTGGTCGACCAGCAGGACGGCGAGCAGGCCGGGGTACTCAGTTCGGAATTCATCATCCGGGGCGAGAAGGCCTACGGCATGATGGCGCCCGAGCACGGCGTGCACCGGCTGGTGCGGGTCTCACCCTTCGACTCCAACAACCGCCGCCACACGTCGTTCGCCTCGGTGGACGTGGTGGCCGAGGTGCCGGAGGAGGAGATCAACATCCACATCCCGGACAGCGACCTGCGCCGGGACGTGTTCCGCTCGCAGGGCGCGGGCGGCCAGGGAGTGAACACCACCGACTCCGCCGTGCGCTTGACCCACATCCCCACCGGGATCGCGGTGGCCTCGCAGGTGACCCGCTCGCAGATCAAGAACCACGACATCGCCCTGCAGATCCTCAAGCAGCGGCTGTACGACATCGAGATCAAGAAACGCGAGGCCGAGGAGGCCAAGGCGCGGGGCGAGCAGAAGAAGATCGAGTGGGGCTCACAGATCCGCTCGTATGTACTCGACAAGCAGTACATCAAGGATCACCGCACCGGACTGATGAAGCACAACCCGGACGATGTCCTCGATGGCGATCTCGACGACCTGATGTGGGCCGGACTGGAATGGATGGCCGGAAAACGCGTCGCTGAGGAAAGCGGGGACGAGGAGTAACAGGAAGACTTCCCGCTCGGCTGTCTGTCTGTATGGGCTGAAAGAGCGGTGAAAGAGCCTATGCGCTCCACTCCCCACTATCCAGATGCAGATCTCACGGCTTGACCCATGAGAAGGCACATCCAGTCCGCCCCCGGAGGCATAGAGTTGTATATGGCGTTCCTTCCTGTCAGTCCATCATGAGCAGCGACCGCGACCGCGTCATTCCCGGCTTTGCCATGCACCGCGTCCTGGGGCGGGGCAACACTTCGGCCGTGCACCTCGCGATTGACCCGGAAGGCCGCAAGGTCGCCCTGAAGATCCCGCACGAGGAGACCCTGCGCGTGCAGGATGCAGCGGAACGCTTCGCGAACGAAGTGCGCCTGACCCTCAAGTTCAAGCACCCGCGCCTGGTGCGCGGATGGGCGGGCACGCCCCACGGGCAGCTGGCGTTCCTGTCGCTGGAGTACTACCCACAGGGCTCGCTCAGCGATCACCTGGATCAGTTGCTGGTGCGGCGGCTGGAGCTGGATCACGCGCTGCGGATCCTGGCGGACGTGGCGTCTGCCCTTGCCTACCTTCACAAGCAGGGCGCGGTGCATCAGGACGTGAAGACCCACAACGTGTACCTGGACGACCAAGGCCGCGCCGCGCTGGGCGACATGGGCAGCACGTACTTCGTGGCACAGGGAGGCAAGGTCAGCGGCAGTCCGTACTACATGGCCCCGGAGATCTACCACGGCGAGAGCAGCAGCAGTGCCAGCGACGTGTACAGTCTCGGCATCCTGATGTACGAGTTGCTGGGTGGCGACCGGCCCTTCAACGGCAGCAGCTACGAGGAACTGATGGTCTCCCACCTGACGCGCTTTCCGGCGTCCCTGAGCCACATCAACCCGGGCGTGGCGCGCAACGTCTCGAAGATGGCGGAACTGGCCCTGGCCAAACGCCCAAACGACCGGCCCACCGCCGAGGCCATCCGCCGGGAGATCCTGCTGTCGATGGGAGAACTGCCCAGCGAGGAGCGCGGCGATGACGAGGTCAAAAAGGCCATCGCCGAACCGGTCAAGAATGTAGGCCGTCACGGCCTGACTCCCCAGCGCCCGGTGCCCCGACCCGTGGAACCCGTCGCCTCTGCGCCCGGTGTGGAAAAAGTGGAGGAGAAGCGCGGCTGGAATCCGTTCAAGCGCCGGAAATAGCGCTTCGATCCATCCCACCCTGGTGCACGGGAGAAACTTCCTCCCTGCACCTTCACATTCTTCCCTCGCACCGGCAGATGGCTTCAGCTCACGATCTTGACCATCTGCAGGATCGCGCCGAGGTGATACGCCACATGCGCGACCGCGCCGGCCAGACCGCCCGTCACGTCGCCATCCACTGGGGCTGCCCGTCGGCTCTGGGCAAAGGCCACTACTCCCTCGTACGCGGCCTGCACGCGCGTTCGCAGGGCGCCCCACTCGTCGGGTGTGACCTGCGGAGGCAGAAAGCTGCCCTTCCAGTCGAAGGGGCCCCGGTCACCGTCGCGTTCCCAGCGGACGATGACCTCCATGTGGAACGCGGCGTGCCGCGCTTGACCGGCGATGCTGGTGCCGTTCACATCGTGGCTGGCCTGCACGGCGTCGATGCTGTCCAGCGTGGCGAGGAGACCGTGGTTGCCGCTGCCGTCCGCCTTCGTGCCGTCCAGGAAGGCAGTCCCCTGGCCGGGCGTGCCACCTTCCACCGCTTCTTTCAGGATGTCGAGAATGCCATCAATCGGATGCTGAGGTTCCTGGGCAGGGGATTCCTGGGTCATGCCACAGCGTATCCAGGACTGCGAGCAAAGGGATGCGCCGCGTGGCTCTGGTCAGCGCCCGTCCAGTCTGGTATGGTTGTCAATTGCGCTGCGTCGGCGAGGACGAGCCTTGCACCGGACGCCCGCATTGGAGGTGAATCATGAACACATACGACCTGAATTTGATCCTCAACCCGAACCTGAGCGCCGAGCAGGTGCAGATCGAGAAGGACTTCATCGAGAGCACCATGAAGAACGCCGGGGCCGAACTGAGCAACCTCGATGACCTGGGCAACCGCCGCCTGGCCTACCAGGTGGGCAAGGATCGCGAGGGCTACTACCTGATGTACACCATCAAGGCCGGTGGCAACCCCGAGAAGGACATCGCGTCGACGCTACGCCTGCGCGATCACGTGCGCCGCGTCCTGGTGGTGAAAGACCGCCCGGAGTGGAAGACCAAGAAGGCCTGAGCATCCCAGGAGCACTACGCTCTTGACAGAATGCCCAGGGCTTGTTACAGTTCGGTCAACCTGCAAAGGCCGCACCGCCAGCAACGTTAAAGCCCCCAGTACGGGAATCCCACCGGAAACCCAGCCAGCCACAAAGGAGCAACCAGTATGGCCAGAGGCATGAACCACGTCTACCTGATCGGCGCCCTCGCCCGTGACCCCGAACTGCGGTACACCCCCAGCGGCACCGCCGTATTCGAGGCCACCGTCGCCGGAGAAGACCACATCATCGGCACGGACGGACGCGAGCGCAAACTCCCCTGGTACCACCGGGTCAGCATTCTCGGGAAGCCCGCCGAATGGCAGGCCGAACGTAACCTCAAGGGCGGCGACGCCGTGATGGTGGAAGGCAACCTGGAGTATTCCCAGTGGGAAGCGCCGGAAGGCGGCAAACGCAGCATGGTGCGCGTGAAGGCCCTGCGCATGGAACAGCTCGGCTACCAGCCGGAGCTCGTTCAGGACGCCGGAGGCGGCGTTCGCATGGGCAGCGGCATGAACGAAGTCATGATGATCGGCAACGTCACCCGTGACCCCGACCTGAGGTACACCCCCGCCGGCGACGCCGTGCTCGGACTCGGCCTGGCCGTGAACGAGACCTGGACGGATCGACAGGGGCAGAAACAGGAAAAGACCCACTGGATCGACGTGACGCTGTGGCGTGAGCTGGCCGAGAGCCTGAAGGATCTGAAAAAAGGCGACCCCGTCGTCGTTCAGGGCCGACTGGTGAACGAGGCTTGGACGGACAAGGACGGCAACAAGCGCAACAGCACCAAAGTAGAAGCGACGAGGGTCGAAGCCCTGTCCCGAGGCGCCGCCACCGGCCAAGCCGGTTACGCTGCCTCCCCCGCGACGCCTCGCACGCAGACCGCGAGCAGCGCCGCGCGCCCCCAGGCCAACCGGGCACCCGCCACGGCCAGTCGGGGAGCGACCACGGGGAACCGTTCGGGCGGCTTGGATATTGATCAAGGTCTCGACGACTTCCCACCCGAGGAAGAAGACCTGCCCTTCTGACCCCAGGCTTCTGGGACAGACCGCTGCAGGCATGAGGAACACACATGACGCAACGCGACAACAGCGACCGCAAGCCGCGCGGCAAGGGCCCCAAACGCCCCCGCAAGCCCAAGGTTGATCCGTTCTCCATCGGGGAACTGGAAATCACCGATTACAAAGACGTGAAAATGCTCCGCCGCTTTGTCAGCGACACGGGCAAGATCCTTCCCCGCCGCCGCACCGGCCTCTCGGCCAAGCACCAGCGCCGCATCGCGCAGACGATCAAGATCGCGCGCCAGCTGGCCCTGCTGCCCTACACCGAGAAACTGGTTCGGAAGTAAGGAGCGGACATGCAGATCATCCTTCTGGAACCCAGCAAGCTCGGTAAGACCGGCGACGTCGTGGAAGTCAAGAACGGGTACGCCCGCAACTGGCTGATCCCGCAGGGCATCGCCGCGCCCGCCACCAGCAGCAACATGAAGAGCCTCGAAGCGCGCATCCGCTCGCGCCAGAAGATCCTGGCCGCCGAGAAGAAGACCGCCGAGGACCTCGCCAGCCGCCTGAACGGCGTCGCCGTGGAACTGTCCGTGCGCGCCGGCGAAGGCAAAATCTATGGAGCCGTCACCCACCAGGACGTGGCGAACTCCCTGGACAAGCTCGGCTTCGACGTGGACAAGCGCAAGATCGACATGCCGAAGACCGTCAAGGAAATCGGCGAGTACGACATCGCGTACCGCGCCCACCCCGAAGTCACCATTCCCATGAAGCTCGTCGTTCACGCCAGCAAGTAAACGCGAGAACGCACTGAACAGCCCCCGCCCGAGTGGTGGGGGCTGTTCCTATCCATGCAGGAACTGCGGCAGTTCGCTTCCAGACCTCCGGTGAACTACCCCAGGGTCTTGTACGTCCGCTTCCTGCGCGCATTGACCCGCGTAGCCATCCTGAACGCCCTTTCACACCTTTGGGGCTACACTGCCCTTGGACGTTTCATTCCTTGTGACGTTCATCTCAACCACTTACTGGAGTCGGGGCCGCTCGCGGGCGCGTCCCATTTGAACCGAAAAAGGAGGCAGCATGACGACCATCTGGGTCATTGTGGCGCTCCTGGTCGGGCTGGTCGGGGGATTCCTGGGAGGGCAGTCACGCGGTCTGGGTCAACGGGCCGAGTTGGACGACCGCCTGCAACGGGAAGCCCGTGGGGAAGCGGAACGCATTCGGGCAGGGGCGGAAGCGGAGGCGCGACAGCTACGGGAACAGGCCGACCAGGCCAGACAGGACGCCGCACGGCGGATTCAGGAAGCAGGAGACCGCGAGGCGCAGCTCACGGCCCTGGGGCCACAACTGGACGCGCAACGCGAGCAACTCACCACCCTGCGGGCTCAGGTGGAGACCGAGCGGGCGCAGGCCAAGCAGGACATGGCCCGTGACCGCGAGGCGCTGGCCGGGGACCGTCAGGAAACCCGGCGCGAACGCGACGAGCTCAAACGGGAGATCGAGCGCCTGAACCGCCGCGCCGAGCAGCTGGACGCCCGCGGGGAGAAACTCGACACGCTGGAGGAGCGCCTGGAAGAGCGCGGCCGCACACTGGCCGAGCACGAGGCGGAGCTGGACGGGCGGGGCAAGCAGATCGACCTGAAGCTCTACGAGGTCGCGAACCTCTCGCCGGAGGCGGCACGGGACGAGATCATGTCCAGGCTGGACGCGGAACTGGAAGAGGAAAAGGCCATCCGTGTGAAGGCCATGCACGAGCGGGCGACGGCCGAGGCGCGGCGCACGGCCCGGCACGTGATCGCGCAGGCCATCCAGCGCAGCGCCTCGGAGACGAGCGCCGCGCTGAGCGTGTCCGTGGTGCCCATTCCGAACGACGCCATGAAGGGTCGCCTGATCGGGCGTGAGGGCCGCAACATCCGCGCCTTCGAGGCTCTGACGGGCGTGGATCTGATCATTGACGACACGCCGGAAGCCGTGATCCTCAGTTCCTTCAACCCGGTGCGGCGCGAGGTGGCCAAGCACGTGCTGGACGCCCTGGTCGCGGACGGCCGCATTCACCCCACGCGCATCGAGGAGATGGTGCACAAGGCGCAGGACGAGATGAAGACCTTCATCCACGCGCAGGGGGAGGAGGCCGGGATCGAGGCGGGTGTGGTGGGCATCAAACCGGGACTGGTGCAGTTGCTGGGCCGCATGTACTTCCGCACCAGTTACGGGCAGAACGTCCTGAAGCACTCGATCCAGGTGGCACACCTGACCGGCATCATGGCCGACGAGCTGGGCCTGGACGCCGGCATGGCCCGCCGCGCCGGGCTGATGCACGACGTGGGCAAGAGCATCGATCGCGAGATCGACGGCACGCACGTCGAGATCGGGATCAACCTCGCCAAACGCTTCGGCGAGCCGCACGAGGTCATCGACGCCATCGCGCACCACCACGATCCGGAGAACGGCGAGACACTCTACTCTGTCCTGGTGGCCGCCGCCGATGCCATCAGTGCGGCCCGGCCCGGCGCGCGGCGCGAGGAGCTGGAATCCTACGTGCGCCGCCTGGAGCAACTGGAGCAGATCGCTGTGTCGTTCCCCGGCGTGCAGCAGGCCTACGCCATCCAGGCGGGCCGTGAGGTGCGCGTGATCGTGCAGCCGGACAAGGTCACGGACGCGCAGGCCACGCTGCTCGCCCGGGAGATCGCCGGGCGGGTCGAGCAGGACATGGAGTACCCGGGGCAGGTGCAGGTCACGGTCGTGCGGGAAAGCCGCGCGGTCGAGGTCGCCCGCTAGGTCGAGCGCCTGGGTGGGGCGGCCACGGGCGACCGGGCCGCTCCCTTTTTATGCATACATCCTCGGTATGCCCCGCCATCGGGGCTCTCCAGCACACCGATTTCCGCAGGCCGTGGATCGGCTTGACGGCCGGTGCATACCGCGCTATAGTTCTTCCATCACCGCCGAGAAGGCGGTTTTTTTATTGGATGGCGTCGGAGATCCAGGTCAGGGCCTCGTGGGCAACTCCCAGATCCGCCCACGCTGGCCGACCCGGCAGGGCCACCCGCGCGAGTCGTTGTACGTCGGCCCGCACCTGTGCCAGAAGCAGCGGATCGGCGGTGCGCAGCAGGTGCGGACCGTACCTCATGGCTGCGCTGCTGGGCAGACCGTCGTACGCTGGGTCGATCCCTCCTTGGCGCTCGAAGCGCAGCACTGGGTAGGTCCAGAAGCCGGGGGCCAGGCACTCGGCGCGCAGGTGAAAGCCCTGGCCCAGGGCCCACTCGCGCAGCAGATGGGGAGCGTCGTTCGGCTGGAGAATCAGGGCGGGCGGCAGGGTCTCCCCTGCCCTGTCCAGGATGCCCAGCATGGTGCGGGCGCCCAGACCAGTCAGGCTGACGCTGTCGACCTCACCGGGACGCAGGGGGGCCAGCCCGTTCCCGGCGCGCACCTCGATCCGGTCTTCCAGCCCAGCACGGATCACGGCCTGCCGGGCGACCTCCAGCGGGCCGGCGCTAAGCTCCACGATGATCGCCTGCCGCACGTGACCGCGCCGGACGAGTTCGATGGGCAGGGCAGCGTGGTCGCTGCCGATATCGGCATGGACAGGCGCGCGGATCAGGGTGCAGGCGGCCTCCAGCCGGTCGTCAAGGACGGGCATCGTCACCGGGCACGTCGCTGTGCGCTCCATCCCGCGACGTGCCCTGGCGGCTGAGGATCACGGAGTACGTGCCCACGGCGATGATCACCGCCGAGATGGCCGCGCCGTACACCAGGATGTCCGACCCGGCCTTCCACTCCAGCGCCACGCTGAAGAAATTCACGGCCAGGGCCACGATCACGATGCCGATCAGCTTCTGTTTCAGGTCGTCGAAGGAGTCGATGTGCAGCCACGCGGGCACATTCTGGAGACGGCCCACGAACAGAGCTTGCAGGCCGAAGGAGATGATCAGCAGGGCCATGCCGACCAGCAGGGTGTCGGCCTGCTCGACCGCCGCGATGATCAGGGTCTTGGTGGTGTGCGGGTCGCCCAGGTGGCCGAGCGCCTGGCGGATCGTCTCGTAGGCCTGCACGATGGCCGCGATGAACAGGGCGAGGCTGAACGCGAAGGAACTCAGGACGCCGAGTTCCACGATCAGGCGCGTAAACCCGAACGCTCCGGCGAGTGTGACCGAGCGGGTGCGGCCCAGGTGGGTCTTGGGGTCGGGATCGCGGGCCATGCCGGTCAGGATAGCGGGCGGTCAGTCCAGGGGAACCAGATCGTCACCCACACGGATCACGCCACCCCGGATCACGCGGGCGGTCAGGCCGCCGTGCCCGCGCACGGCGTTGTAGCCCCCCTCGCCGAATTCCTCCTCCATGCGCGAGCAGGGGTGACATTCGCCGGTACCTTCCAGCACAACCTCACCGATTTGGAAGCGGCGATCCTTGAGGGCCAGCAGCGGCAGGCCGCTCACGACGATGTTGCGTCGCAACTGGCCGGGCTGCACGGCGTCCACTCCGGCCAGGGTGGCAATCACGGGCAGGTGTTCGGCCTGGATCAGCGTCACCTGCCGTTTGCCCCGGCCTCCCGGCATGGGGGGAGCGTGCACCTCGGGCTCTGTCTCGCCCGGCGTTCCGGTCAGGGCCGTTAGACGTCCAGGGGCCGTCTTGCCGTGGTCGCCGATCAGGCCGACCAGTGGGTGCACCTGAACCTCCTCAACGCTCTGCACGGGAGCGCGACGGGCACTCCGGAGGCCGATCCACTCGACCCGGCCGGGGCGTGGGAGCGTGGCGCGGAGTTCCTGCATGGTCTTCACGCGCGCATGCTAGCGACTCAGCCGAGGTTCAGGCCCACGTCGAAGGTGGCGTGCAGGCCGCTGGCGACCGTCCCCGTGGTGGTTAGGAGCATCTGGCTGCCGCCGTTCTTATAGATCTGATCCGTGGCGTTGAGCGTGTCCCGCTTGCCCTTCGACTTGTAGGGCGCCGTGGCGTGCACCTGATCGATCAGGGTCTCGGGGAAGAACAGCTGGGAGGCGAAGTCCGACGTGACTTTGCCGCTGCCGTCCAGCGTGCGCAGGCGGTAATGGATGTGGACGGCCCGGCCCGCGTACCAGCCGGGGAAGATGGTGCTGAAGCTGACCTTGCCCCCGGCATCGGTGCGCTGGTATCCGCGCAGGAAATTCTGGCCCTTGGTGGAGTAGCCGGGATCGGTCGCGTCGGAGTACACGCCGAGCGCGTCGCAGTGCCAGATGTCCACCATGACGTCCGCGCGAGGCTGGCAGCCGCTGGTCGAGACGCGCGAGACCACGAAGTCCAGCGTGAGGGGCACCCCAGCCTTCACCGCGCCGGTCTTGCCGTCCGCGCGGATGTCACGCCGGTTCAGTTTCTCGTCGACCCAGTACGGTCCCTGCGTCTGCTCGGGACGCACCACACAGCCGGGCAGGCCGGTCACGCCGGTCGTACCGGCACTGGTGCCCATGGGGTTCATCGGGCCCGCCCCGCCGGGGCCGCCGCCCCCGGCCAGCGCCGCACCCCCCGCCAGGAGGGTGCCGATTCCGAAGAGTTTCAGGGCGCGGCGGCGGGAGTAGATGCTGCCGATCTGGGCGTCGTCGTCATCCGGAGGGAGCTGGGCGGGGAGGGTGTTCATGATCCAGAAATAGCATCCGGATGTTCAAAACCCGAGTAGAGCGCTGGGCGTGTCCGGGGAGCCGCTGCTACGCTGCCCCCATGAGCGATCCCGCTGCCGGGGGCGGCCCGCAGGTGCTGTGCGTGGAGGACAATCCGGGCATGGCGGAGTTGCTGCGCGAGTACCTGGACGCGCACGGCCTGCGCGTCACGGGCGTCCGAGACGGACACAGGGGCCTGCATGCCGCGCTGCACCACAAACCCGACCTGGTGCTGCTGGACGTCATGCTGCCCGGTCTGGGCGGCCTGGAGGTGCTCCGGCGGCTGCGGCTGGAGTCCGACGTGCCGGTGCTGATGCTGACCGCCCGCGACGGCGAGGCCGACAAGGTGCTGGCCCTGGAACTCGGCGCGGACGATTACCTGACCAAGCCCTTCTCGATGGCGGAACTGCTCGCGCGCGTGCGCGCCCTGCTGCGGCGCGCGAACCCAGGGACGCCTCGCGGGCCGCTGCGCGGCGGTGACCTGACCCTCGATCCGCACACGCGGGACGTGACGGTGCACGGTGAGGCGGTGAAGCTCACGCGGGTGGAATTCGAGCTGCTGCACGTGCTGATGCTCAATCCGCGCCGGGTGTTCACGCGCTCCGAGCTGCTGGGGCAGGTGCAGGAGGACGCCGGCGGCAGTGAACGCACCATCGACGTACACGTACGGAACCTGCGCGCGAAACTGGAACGCGATCCGACCAGTCCGCAGCTGATCGAGACGGTGTACGGCGTTGGCTACCGCCTCGGTCACCCACCATGAGCGGCCGGGTCATGCCGGGGTCGCCCACGGGCCTTCCCCGCCCGCTCCGTCGGCCCCTGACCCTGCGCACGCGGCTGGTGCTGGCCTTCGCGCTGGTGAGCGTACCGGCGCTGCTGCTGCTGGCCGCCCTGACGTACGCCTACGCCCGCAGCGCCTACCTGAACCTGAAAGAGGATCAGGTGGTCGACGAGGTCATGAACAACGTGCAGAGCCACTACCGGCTGACCGGCCGCCTGGCGGGCCTGCACCCGCAGGAGACGCCGCTCGGCCCACCGGGAGCGGCTGCCACAGCCGGGCCCCCGCCACCGTACTTGGTGCTGGACACGCAGCGGCGCGTGCTGGTCGGCGTGCCCGGCTATCCCGCCGGGGCCGTCCTGAGCGGAACCGTGCTTCCCATCCAGGTCGATACACGAACCATCGCCTACCTGTACGCCACCGGCACACCCCCCACCCTGGACGCGCAGAGCCGCGCCCTGCTGGCCCGCAGCGGCTGGCTGCTGCTGCTGCTCGTGGTCGCGGTGGCCCTGCTGGCGGTGCTGAGCGGGATGATCCTGGCCCGGGCCTTCCTGGCTCCCCTGCGTACCCTCCAGGGCGGCGTTCACCGCCTGACGCTCGGGCAGGCCCCCCGCCTGAACGGCCCACTGCCGGAGGGCGAGTGGGGTGAACTGTTCGGCGCGTTCAACACCATGACGGCCGAACTGGAGCGCCGCCGCATCGCCGACAGGCAGTTCGGGGCGGACATCGCGCACGAGCTGGGCACGCCCCTGGCGGTGTTGCGCGGTACGGTGGAGGCCATGCAGGACGGCACGCTGCCGGTCTCTGCAGAGCGCCTGGGACGACTCCAGACCCAGCTCTCGCACCTGCTGCACCTGAGCGGCGACCTCCGGCTGCTGTGGCTCGCCGATGCCGGCGACCTGACCCTGCAACGCAGGGAGGTGCACGTCCCCACCCTGCTGGCCGACGTGCAGGAGGCCTTCCGCAGCGTGGCGGCCGAGCACGGCATTTCCCTGGACGTGGTCGAGGGCGGCCCCCAGGCGGCCGTCCTCGACCCGGTACGGATCACACAGATCCTGCACAACCTCGTGCAGAACGCGCTGAACCACACGCCCGCAGGCGGGCAGGTGACCTTAACCGCCGACCAACCCACGCCGGGCACACTGCGCCTCACGGTGCGGGATACCGGGCGCGGCATGGCGCCGGAGCAACTGCCACGCGTGTTCGACCGCCTGTACCGCGCCGACGACTCCCGCGCTGCGCCTGGGAGCGGCCTGGGCCTGAGTATCGCTCGCAGCCTGACCGAGGCGCACGGCGGCACCCTGACCCTGAGCAGCGCGCCCGGATTGGGCACCGAAGCCGTCCTCACCCTGCCCCTCACCCCAACCGGAGGCCCCACATGACCCTGACCGCCGAACTGGCCCGGGACGTGACGTACTGCATCGAGGCCACCGAGCACCTCGATGTCCTGCACGTCACCTTCGCGCCGGAGGCCGCCGTGCGCGCCCTGCTCGACTCCGGCCTCGACGACCTGAGCTTCGACGACCAGGCGGCTGCCCTCGCCCAGCACCTCGATGCGGCGGAGGCCACGCGGCTGAACCTCCGTGATCCGGCCATCGACATCAGCGGCCGGTACGGCGACGCGCTGGACGAGGTACACCCCCGCCCGGACAACGCCGAGGAGATGTACCAGCGCCTCGACCGCGAGTACGTGACCACGCCCGGATGACATGAAACACTGGGCGAAATGTCGCCTCAGACCACGGATCCGGACACGGTACTGGCCGTCGAACAGCAGCGCACCGAGCAGGAACAGGAACGCACCGAACGCCAGCGCGAGAAGGAGAAGACCGGCCGCCTCAGGGCGTTCTTGGACGTCGTGCCGATCCTGGCAACCATGGTCACGGTGTTGATCGCACTGTTCAGCGCCCTGCAATCCCAGGCGCAGTACCGGGACACGCAGGCCGCCAACCGCTTCCAGAGCGCCGTAGAAATGCTCGCCGGAACAGACCTGACCACCCGCGTGGGCGGGATCGCCCTGCTGGGGCAGGTGGCGCAGAGCAGCGCCGAGCGGCGCGAGGTGGCCGTCCGCCTCCTCGCGGCCTACATGCGGGTGAATAGCCCGGTCACGCAGGCAGGGCGCAAGCTGGCCGTGAGCGAGGAACCGGCGGCCGAGGAGGCCCGCGCCGTGTTTGCCGCGCTGGCGTACCGGGAGGATCTGACGGGCATCGACATGGGCCGCATCAGCGCCCGGAATCTGATGTTCAGCCAGACGGACTTCCGGGGCCTGATCTTCTCGCGCAGCGACCTGAGCGGCAGCCTGTTCGAGGGCTCGAACTTCACGAACGACTCGTTCCGGGGTGCGACCCTGAAAAGCGTGACGTTCCGGGGTGCAAACCTCACGGGGGCGGACTTCCAGACGGCAGACGTGACCGGCTCGACCTTCCACAACGCCAACCTCAGCAGCGCAGATCTGAGGACGGCGACCGGCCTGACCTCCGCGGGACTGGCAGGCGCAACCACCAACGAGAAGACGAAGCTGCCCAGCGGTATCACGGTACCGGCGGCGGACACCAGTACGGTGCCCACGCCGCCCTGAGCAGCGTGCTAGCCTGGGGGTATGAGGCGCCTGACCCGACGTGCATATCCCCGCTGCCGCTGAGGTGGACGGGTGAACTGTTGAGGAAATGAACGCCTGAAATCCAACCCCGAGCGGCGCACCTGCGAGTAGCAAGTGCGCCCTTTTTTTGTGGAGTGACCATGACCCCAGTGAGCAACGATATTCGACGGAACCTGCCCATCGACGAGCAGATTGAGATCCTGAAACGCGGGGTGGTCGATCTCGTCAGCGAGGACGACCTGCGCCGCAAACTGTCCAAAGGCCAGCCCCTGCGCGTGAAGCTGGGCGCCGACCCCACCCGCCCAGACCTCCACTTGGGCCACGCGGTGATCCTGCGCAAGATGCGGCAGTTCCAGGATCTGGGCCACAAGGTCATCATGCTGATCGGTGATTTCACCGCCATGATCGGCGACCCCAGCGGAAAGTCCAAGACCCGCCCGCCCCTGACGCTGGAGCAGACGCGCGCGAACGCGCAGAGCTACCTGGAGCAGTGCCGGCTGGTCCTGCGCGAGGAGCCCGAGGTGCTGGAGGTGCGCTTCAACGGCGAGTGGCTGGAACCGATGGGCTACGCCGACGTGATCCGCCTCGCCAGCCGCTACACGGTCGCCCGGATCATGGAACGCGACGATTTCAGGAAGCGCTTCGAGGGCGGCGTGCCCATCGCCGTGCACGAACTGCTCTACCCGCTCACGCAGGGCTACGACTCGGTGGCGCTGGAAGCGGATGTGGAACTGGGCGGCACCGATCAGCTGTTCAACAATCTGGTCGGCCGCGCCCTGCAACGCGACTACGGGCAGGAATCGCAGGTGGTCATGACCCTGCCGCTACTGGTCGGCCTGGACGGCACCGAGAAGATGTCCAAGAGTCTGGACAACTACATCGGCCTGACCGACGCGCCGCACGCGATGTTCGCGGGCCTGATGAAGGTACCGGATCCGCTGCTGGACAACTACTTCACGCTGCTGACCGACCTGCCGCGCGCCCGCATCGAGGAACTGCTGGCAGGGCATCCGGTCGCTGCGCACCGCGAGCTGGCCCGCGAGGTCGTGGCGTGGTTCCACCCGGACGCCGATCTGGATGCCGCCGAGGAACGCTTCCGCTCGGTGGCGAAGGGCGGCATCCCGGAGAACATTCCCACCGCCATCGTGCCTGCGGCGGAACTGGGCGAGGGGGGGCAGATCAGCATGGCAAAGCTGGTCGTACTGGCCGGGCTGGAGCCCAGCAACGGCGCAGCCCGCAAGCTGATCCAGAACCGGGGCCTGAAGCTGGGCGGCGAGGTCTACACGGACGCCCAGGGCACCCTGACGCGGGATGACCTGAGCCGTGAGGGCGGCGTGGTTCTTCAGAAGGGCAAGGACAAATTCGCGCGGCTGACCCTGGGGGCCTGATCTTCAGAAAGCCTTTAAGTACCGTCGGGACGTCATGACATCACGAGACCGGCAACGAAGTTATGCACAGGGGCCTGTGGATAACTCGGCATGCCTTGTAGACAGTCCAGGACAGCATTCATGCCAGATAGGCCTCCAGGGTTATCCACAGGCTGGGTGTGGATAATTCACGTGCCTGTGGATAAAAAGACTGACGTTCACTTGACAGTGCCGCCACATCGTCGTCAGGTGCGCTGAAACAACCAGACAAGAAGGGGAAGCCACGCGCTTCCCCTTCTTGTCTGGTTTCGCTGGTCAGCGACGACCGGTCAGATCATTTTCGCGCAGCCGCTCCACGCGCAACATGTTCGTGGTACCGCGCACGCCGAAGGGCACACCTGCCGTGATCACGTAGCGGTCGCCCACATCTGCAAAGCCGGACTTCCGCAGTTCCTCGTTGGCAATGCGCACCATATCGTCCGTGTCGCGCGGATCCTCGCTGAGCATGGGGTGGATCCCCCAGGACAGCGCCAGCTGGTTGCGGGTGACCTCGTTGGGCGTCAGGGCCAGCACAGCCATCGAGGGCCGGTACTTGGCAATGCGGGTGGCCGCGCCGCCGGTGCTGGTGAAGGTCACGATGGCCGGCGCTTCCAGCTTCTCGCCGATCGAGCAGGCTGCGAAGGCAATCGAGTCCTGCGCGAGTTCCGTGTCGATCACCATCTGTTGCTGCATCAGCTGGTAGTGCTCGCTGGCCTCGGCCTCGCGGGCGATCCGATCCATCATGGCGACCGACTCGACCGGGTACAGGCCCGCCGCCGACTCGGCCGACAGCATCACGGCGTCCGTGCCGTCGTAGATGGCGTTCGCCACGTCGGAGGCCTCCGCGCGGGTGGGGCGCGGCAGATTGATCATGCTCTCTAGCATCTGCGTGGCCGTGATCACGGGTTTGCCCTGCTCGCGGCACATGCGGATGATGCGCTTCTGGATGGTCGGCACCTGCTCGGCGCGCATCTCGACGCCCAGGTCACCGCGCGCCACCATGATGCCGTCCACTTCCTTGAGGATGTCCTCGAAGCGGTCTACAGCCTGCGGTTTCTCGATCTTGGCCATCAGCTTGGCGCGGCTGCCGAAGCGCGACAGGTAATGCCGGGCCAGGAGCAGGTCATCGCGTGAGCGCACGAAGCTCAGCGCCACCCAGTCCACGCCCAGTTCCGCGCCGAACTCCATGTCCTGCACGTCCTTGTCGGACAGCGCGGGCACGCTCAGGTCGGCCTCGGGCACGTTGATGCCCTTGTTGTTCTTCAGCACCCCGCCGACGACCACGCGGGTGGTGACCTCGTTGCCGCGCACGCCCTCGACGGTCAGGGCCATGTTGCCGTCGTCGAGCAGCAGTGCCATGCCCGGATGGACGTCGGCCGCCAGTCCCTTGTAGGTGGAGCTGACACGCTCGGCATTGCCCTCAACGTCGTCCATGGTGATGATGAACTTGTCGCCGGGCGCGAGGGTCACGCTGCCCTCCGCAAAGCGGCCCACGCGGATCTTGGGGCCCTGGAGATCCTGCAGGATGCCGATCACGGTGCCACGCTGCGCGGCGAGTTCACGCACCATGGTGTAGGTCTGGCGGTGGTCTTCGGGGTTGCCGTGGCTGAAGTTCATGCGCACGACGTTCAGGCCAGCGTCCAGCATTCTGCCCAGCACTTCCGGGCTGCGGCTGGCGGGGCCGATGGTGGCGACAATCTTGGTGGCGCGGTCAAAGTGTTTCATGGTTGGGGACTCCGTGGGGGGTGGAAGCAATTCCAAGAGGAGGTGAGCTCCGGGTTTCAGGCTGTGGACACAGTAGAGGTGCCCACAGCCTATCGCTCAGAGCCCACTGTCCTTCAGCGCAGCGCCTTGCGGCCGGGATACACGGCGCGGTCGCCCAGCGCGTGCTCGATGCGCAGCAGCTGGTTGTACTTGGCGATGCGGTCGGAGCGGCTGGCACTGCCGGTCTTGATCTGTCCGGCATTCGTGGCGACCGCAAGATCCGCGATGAAGGCGTCCTCGGACTCCCCGCTGCGGTGGCTGATGATCGTGCCGTAGTGGTGGCGCTTGGCGAGTTCGATGGCGTCCATGCTCTCGGTCAGAGACCCGATCTGGTTGACCTTCACCAGAATGGCATTCCCGACCTTGGAGTCGATGCCGCGCTGAAGCCGCTCGGGGTTCGTGACGAACAGGTCGTCGCCAACGAGTTGCACCTTATCGCCGATCTTGGCGGTCAGGGCGGCCCAGCCGTCCCAGTCGTCCTCGGCCAGACCATCCTCGATGCTCACGATGGGGTACCGGCTGGCCCAGTCCGCCCAGAAGTCCACCATCTCGGCGGTGCTCAGCACCCGGCCCTCGCTTTCCAGGTGGTACTTGCCATCTTTGAACAGCTCGGTCACGGCTGGGTCGAGGGCGATGGCGATGTCCTTGCCGGGCTCGTAGCCGGCCTTCTCGATCGCCTCCAGCAGGACGCTCAGCGCCTCCTCGTTGCTCTTCAGATCCGGCGCGAACCCGCCCTCGTCGCCGACGTTGGTGTTGTAGCCCTTGCCGGACAGCACCTTCTTGAGGGTGTGGAAGACCTCCGCACCGTAGCGCAGCGCCTCGCGGAAGGTGGGCGCGCCGACCGGCATGACCATGAATTCCTGGAAGTCCACGGAGTTGTCGGCGTGTGCGCCGCCGTTGATGACGTTCATCATCGGCACGGGCAGGGTCTTGGCGTTGCTGCCGCCCAGGTAGCGGTACAGCGGCATGCCCAGCTCGTCGGCCGCAGCCCGGGCGGTCGCCAGGCTCACGGCCAGGATCGCGTTGCCGCCCAGCTTGCCCTTGTTCGGCGTACCGTCGGTGTCCATCAACGCCGCGTCGATTCCCGACTGGTTGCTGGCGTCCAGACCGACGATGGCCTTGCCGAGCACGTCGTTCACGTTCGCCACGGCCTTCTGCACGCCCTTACCCAGGTACCGGCCCTTGTCGCCGTCACGGAGTTCCAGCGCCTCGTGCGTGCCGGTACTGGCCCCCGACGGCACGATCGCGCGGCCCATCGCGCCGCTGTTGAGGTGGACTTCCGCCTCCACGGTCGGATTTCCGCGCGAATCCAGCACTTCACGAGCGATCACTTTGTCGATGTTCATGGTGTTCCTCCGGGTGTCAACCCTGCGCCCTCGAATCCTGCCGGGTGGGGCGAGTGGGTGTATCCCTGACACTATAAGCGCCGAACGTCAGCCCACGATCCAGGCCGTCTAAGTCAGGTGAGCGTGGCCTAAATTCCGGCTGAATCGAAAGTTATCCCCATTTTTTATCCACAGGCACGAAAACTGTGGATAACTTTCAGGGGCTGCCATTGGGGTCATCGCGCGAAGTCGAGCGCCGAGGTGCTGCTTGAACCTGTCACTGCTCCGAGCCACCGGCCCATGCAGGCGCTGGCTGGCCCCTCAGACGCGCAGCGTGACCATCACAGCCATGTAGCCACCCCCGCCACTGGCGCGGAAGATGGCGGGGCTCGTGGAGCCCGAGAAGAGGAGCTCGGCTTCCCCTTCGATCGGCCCCAGAGCATCCAGCACGTGTCGGGCATTGAAAGCGAGGCTCATGGCCGGTTCCAGGCCGCCCTGCGTGACGTCCAGCGTGTCCTGCGCGCGCCCGTAATCGCCCTCGGCCGCCAGACGCAGCTTGCCCTCAGACACCAGGAACTCGACCCGGTTGTTCGCGTTCTTGTCGGCCAGCACGGCCACGCGGTTCACAGCCTCCTTCAGGGCGGTGGCCGGCAGCGTGACCTGGAGCTTAATGTCCTTGGGGATCACGCGCTCGTAATCGGGGAAATCCCCATCAAGGAGTTTGAGATTCATGCGCACACGGTCCGTCGTGACGCTGAGCAGGCCATCGCCGTAGGTGAAGCGCGCCTCGCCATCCTTGAGCACCCGGATCAACTCATCGACCGAGCGCGCTGGAATGATCAGGCTGCGGCCATCTCCGTTGGCCGGGAAATCCCGGATGGCGACCCGGTAACCGTCCGAAGCCACGACCCGTGCTCCTTCCGGCCGGTGTTCGAGCTTGATGCCTCGGAACACCGCCTGGAACGCCTCGTTGCTGGCGGCGTAGCGCACGCTGGAGAACGCTTTCGCGAGTTCCTCGGCGTCCAGGCTTACGTCCGCATGCTCGGGGAAGGTCAGGGGTGGGTAGGCGTCAATGTCGCCCGTCTGGAGCTTGAAGTCCGAGCCACCGGAGCGCACGGCCAGTTCGTTGCCGGTGATTTCCAGTTCGACGAGTTCGCCGCCCAGGTTGCGCACGATCTGCGAGAACAGGTGGGCGGGCACGACGAAGTTCTGCGGCGCCTGCACCTCGGCGGGCACGAAGCACGACAGGTCGATTTCCAGGTTTGTGCCGCTGACGGTCAGTCCGGCCTCGCTCGCCTCGACCTTCAGGGACGTGAGCAGGGGGTTGGAACTGCGGCTGGGGATCACGCGTTCCAGCAGACCGAGTCCTTCGCTCAGGGTTTTCTTGGTGACGTTCGCTTTCATGCCTCGCCTCTCTGGTTGGATTCCCTATCTTTTATCTGTTCTATTAACTAAAAAAAGATAGTAGTAGTAGTAATAGGGCCTGTGGAAACTGTGGAAAAGTGGTCTGAAGCCGCACTCAGTGCAGGTTTGTCCTGTGGATGAAATTGTGGATAAGTCGGGAAAAGCTGTGGAAAAGCTGTGGACAAAAGAGGGGGTTATCCACAGGGCTTCGGGCAGGCGGAGTTGTCCACACAGTTATCCACAGAAAAAACGGAGTTATCCACAGCTTATCCACAGGGTTATCCACAGCTTGTGAAACTGTGCACACCATTTTGGAACGGGTTTTGGAACTTATTCTGAACTGAGAAGAATCCAGCATAGTCATTATGCGTCCAGACCCTCATCTTCGAGGCCCTGCATCTTGCGCCGGAGGATATTCACGGACGTGGTCATCTCGACATCCTTGCCCAGCATCTCCGTGACCTTGCTGATGGCGTGCATGACGGTCGAGTGATCCCGACCAAAAAACTGTCCGATCTCCGGCAGAGAATGGTCGGTCAGCTCGCGGATCAGGTACTGCGCGACCTGCCTGGGCACCACGACCTCGCGCACCCGGCCGCTTCCCCGAATCACATCCGGCGGCATGTTGTAGTGCGAGGCGACCTGACGCAGCACATCGATCATCTCGACCTTCACTTCCTGTGGTGCGAAGACGTTCGAGAGAGCCTTGGCGGCCACAGCGCGAGAGAACGGAACGTTGTTCAGGCTGGCAAAGGCCACCACGCGCATCAGCGCGCCCTCCAGCTCACGGATGTTCGCCGTGACCTGCCGCGCGATCAGCTCCAGCACATCCTGCGGAATGTCGATACGGTTGTGCTCGGCGTTCATCTTCAGGATGGCCACGCGCGTCTCGAATTCCGGCGACTGGATATCCGTGATCAGGCCCCACTCAAAGCGGCTTCTGAGGCGGGATTCCAGGGTCTGGATGTCCTTCGGCGGCCGGTCAGAACTCAGGATGATCTGTTTGTGGTTCTCGTAGAGCGCATTGAAAGTGTGGAAGAACTCTTCCTGCGTGCGCTCCTTGCCCGCCAGGAACTGGATATCGTCGACCAGCAGCAGATCCACCGAGCGGTAACGGTTGCGAAACTGCGTCATCTTGTCGTCGCGGATCGCGTTGATCAGGTCGTTGGTAAACGACTCGGTCGAGACGTACTCGATGCGTTTCTCTGGGAAGCGCTCGGCCATGTAGTGCCCGACCGCGTGCATCAGGTGGGTCTTGCCCAGGCCCACGTCCCCGTAGATGAACAGCGGGTTGTACGCCTTGCCAGGCGACTCCGCGACCGCCAGGGCCGCCGCGTGCGCGAGGTTGTTGTTGGGGCCGACCACAAAGTTCTCGAAGGTGTACTTCGGGTTCAGGCTCTTGCGGTTGTCCACCGGGGGCGCCGCCTGCGACCGTTCTGACTGCATCCGGCCAGGTGGTGGCGGTGGCGGATCGCTGGGCAGCAGCATGGCTTCCTGCTGTGCGGGCAGCACCTGAAAACTTACCTGCGGATGCTCAGCTCCGAGGCTCCGCAGGGCGTCCTCCAGCAGTTCGAGGTAGTGCTTGCGGAACCACTCCTGTGCGAAGGAATTCCGCACGCCCAGCACCAGCGAGCCTTCCTGCACTCCCAGGTTCTTCACCGGTGCGAACCAGGTGTGGTATTCGACTTCTGAAATGTTCCTGCGGACGTACCCCAGCACGTCCGCCCAGATTTCGCCCTGCGAGATAGCGTGCACCTCCCTTCCAGCATGCTGACCTGAGTCTTTGCGCGGTCAGCATACCACCCCTCTCCTCTCTCTCCAGGAGAGAAAAGGAGCGTGAGAAAGCGCTCTCCTACTCTCTTCGGACAGAGGCCAACGCCTCGGCCTCGCGCTCCGGCGTCAGGGCGTAAGAGAGGCCGGCATCTGCACTCCAGGCGCGCGTATCGCGGGCGGTCGCCGCCGGATCGGTCAGGGTCAGACCGGCGGCCACGGCCCGGGCATTGTCCACATCCATCAGGCCACCCTGCGCGTCGTGCTCCGGGATGAACAGCGGCAGCTCGGAAAAGCCGAGATTGTGTGTCTTCAGATCGTGTGTCCTGACCCATACAGGAGACGTCACACCCAGCACGGCCACGAACGCCGCCCAGCTCAGGCGCGGCCCGGCCAGGTTGAAGATCCCGCCGATGCCCTCCTCCACGACCTTCACCGTGAAGCGCGCCAGATCGCGAGCATCGATGACCTGCACGTGATCCGACCCGTCACCAGGGGCCAGCACGGTGCCTCCACGCGCGGCCCGGTCGACCCAGTACGGGTAACGGGCCGTGTGGTCGTAGGGCCCCGCCACGATCTGCGGGCGCAGGATGGTCGCCCGATCCCCGAACACTTTTTGCACGATCTGCTCGCAGGTGACCTTCAGCGGCCCGTAGGTCTCGCCCGTGACCTCCGTGACGTCCTCGGCGGCGGCAGGTGACAGCGGATCGTCCTCGCGCACCGGATGGCGTTCGGGGTGGGCATACACGCTGGCGGTGCTGATGAAGACGTACCGGTCGACGTGATCCCGGAGCCGTTCGGCGCTGGCCCGTACGGCCTGTGGAAGGTACCCGCTCACGTCCACGCAGGCGTCCCACGAGCGGCTGGCGAGGGCTTCCAGGCCAGTCGCCTGAGCGCGGTCGCCACGCAGCCGCTCCACGGTGGCGGGCAGGTCGTCCCTCGACTGGCCGCGCGTCAGGATGCTGACCGTGTGCCCAGCCGCCAGGAACGCTTCCACGATGTGCCGGCCCACGAACTGGGTGCCTCCCAGGATCAGGATGTTCATGCCCGTATTCTGCGCCCATGCCTCAGATCCCGTCTCAGCCTGGAATCCTGCACACCTGGCGTGCCCGGTGAAAGTCCGCTTCACCGACGGCCGTATCCGCGTCCGGATCGATGATCTGGAACTCGCCGCCCTCGGTCAGGGCCATGTGCTACGGGTGCAGGTGCCGTGGTCGGGCGGAGGGTGGAGCCTCACACTCGACCCACTTCTGGATCGGGTCATCGGGGATGAAGGACGGCTTCGTGTGGGCGTGAAGGACGTGCTTGAAGTCCTGGACGCCCCGGAACGTGAGGGCGTGACCATCAGCGGGCCGCCGAAGATCAGCGTGGAGAAGGACTACGGGCCGCAGCACGCCTGAGCACGCCCCGGTGCTAGGTCAGCGCCGCGCCCAGCGGCCTCCGGTCTCCTCGGCCAGCCCCTGCAACTGGAGCATCAGCAGGGCCGTCTGGAGGGCTGGCAGGGCCAGCCCGGTTGCCAGTTGCAGGTCGTCCAGCGTCCGGGGCGTGGTCAGGGCGGCGTAAACCCTCGCCTGTTCCGGTGGCAGTTCCGGTAGGAGCTGAACCGGCGCTGTGCCCCAGTGGAATTCGTCCAGAATGTCCTGCGCGGACTCGGTGAGCACCGCTCCCTCACGGATCAGGCGGTGCGGCCCGGCCGCTCTGGGATCGCCAGCCCGTCCGGGCACCGCAAACACGGTGCGCCCGCACTCCAGGGCGTGGGTGGCCGTGATCATCGAGCCCGACTTGAGTTCGCCCTCGACCACCAGCGAACCGGCCGAGAGCGCGGCGATGAGCCGGTTCCGTGTGGGGAAATGATGCTGCGCGGGCGGTGTGCCCAGCGGGTACTCGCTGATCACGGTCATGCGCCGCGCCAGGGGGACGTTCTCGCTGGGGTAGATGTGGTTCACGCCGCTGCCCAGCACGCCCACGGTCACGCCGCCCGCTTCCACGGCGGCCGTATGTGCGGCCGTGTCGATGCCACGGGCCAGCCCGCTCACGATGACCACGTCGGCGCGAGCGAGGTCGGCGGCGAGATGCCGGGTCAGGGTGAGCGCATGGGGGCTGGCCGCGCGGGTGCCCACGATGCCGAGGGCGCGCGGCACCGTCGGAAATTCCGGCAGTGGCCCCAGCGCCCACAGCACCGGCGGGGGGTCGCCCAGCGCCTCCAGCGCGTCCGGGTAGCCGTCCAGCCCCCGGCCCAGCAGGGTCACGCCCGCCTCCTGAACCTCCTTCAGCTCGGTCTGCGCCTGCTCGGCA
Organism: Deinococcus sp. KSM4-11; assembly: GCF_004801415.1. Lineage (NCBI taxonomy): Bacteria > Thermotogati > Deinococcota > Deinococci > Deinococcales > Deinococcaceae > Deinococcus > Deinococcus sp. KSM4-11. The sequence continues at coordinate 23,752 of NZ_SSNX01000007.1, forward strand.
GCCTTCACCGATCCGATGGCCGCCACACTCTTCACGTCCAGCCCGGGTACCTCGCGGAGTTCCCCCAGCGTGGCCTGCAGCGCCTGTCGGGCCGACCCGAAGTGCGCCCGCAGGGACTCTATTCGGCGCGGCCCAAGTTGCGGCGTGAAGCGCAGCGTCAGCAGGGCCAGCAGTTCGTCGGCGGTCTCAGCGGACACCTGGGCGGGAACGGTCACCCGGTCAGGATAGGGGGATGGACGGGCTCAGAAGGCCTCATCCTCGTCGGTCAGGGCCGCGTTCGGGAGGGTCAGGACGAACTGCGCGCCGCCCTGGGGGTGATTTGCGCCCCGGAGGCTGCCGCCGTGCATGGCCGCGATCTGCCGGCTGACGCTCAGTCCCAGGCCCGAGGAGCCGGAGCCGCTCACGAAGGGATCGAAGATGCGCTCGCCCAGTTCGGTCGGCAGGCCAGGGCCGGAGTCCCGCACGGTGAAGGTCAGGGACTCCGGCGTGTCCTTCAGGTCGAGCGTCACGGTGCCCTCCGGCCCGGCGGCGCGGCGGGCGTTCGCCAGCAGGTTGCGCAGCGCCTGTGTCAGCCGGTCCGGGTCGCACAGGATGCCCACTGTCCAGTTCCCGCTGAAGGTGGTGCCCGGCACCAGCCGGTCCAGGCGGTCGCGGAGCGTCGTGGCCGGAATATAGTGCCACGCCAGCTTGATCTCCAGTTGCCCACGCGCAAGCTGCATCAGATCCTGCGTGGTGAAGGTCAGCTCGTCGGCGACCAGCGCGGCCCGCATGACCTCAGCATCCCCGGTGCGTTCTCCGGCCCGCGCCAGGCTGGCCCTCAACACCGTGAGCGGCGCGCCCAGCTCATGCACGATCTGGCCGAGCAGCTGCTTCTCACGGGCCTGCCCGGCCTCGATTCTCACCAGCAGGCGGTTCAGGGCACTCAGTAGGCGGTGCACCTCGTCCTCGCGAACGGGCAGCGGCAGGGTCTCCAGGCTGTGGGTCGGGTCGATCCGGTCGGCGAGCGTGGCCGCCCGCTCCAGGCCGCTCAGCGACCGCTGCCCCACCCACCACCCCACCAGCAGCAGCAGCAGCGGCGTGAACACCAGCGCCACCAGCAGCGCGCTCAGGGCGCTCTCGCGGGCCGCGATCAGGTCGTCCTCCGGCAGGCCCACCCACAGGGTTCCGAAGTCCCCGGCCTGCCGTTTCACGGCGCGCACGGTCGTGTCCTGGATGTTCACGCGGCTCTGTTCACCAAACGGGAACGGCGAGCGGTCGAACTCCCGCAGGATCGGGCTGGCGTAGATCACGGTGCCGTCCTTGACCAGCATGGTGTACGAGGTCGGGCCGCCCGCCGTCTTGCCTAAGCCCTGCCCGGTGCCAGTGAAGGCTTCAGCCAGCGTGTCCGCGCGTTCGTTCAGGCGGGCATTGAACTGCTGATCCATGCGCGAGAGCAGCAGCGCCACCACGCTCGCGCTGACCAGCATGATCATCAGCAGCGCCAGCGCGGAGTAGGTCAGGGCCAGCCGGAAGCGCAGCGAGTGCCGCCACGCGCCCGCCGCCGAGGGCAGGCCAGCCGCCCGAACCGCGCCCCCTGCTCCCGGCCGAACCTCAAGGGGCCGGGCGGGGGGCAGGGGGCGCGGCTGCGGCGTCATGGACTAGCGCTGAACCGCTGACAAGGACACGTCAGGCCTGGAGCACATACCCGACGTTGCGGATGGTGCGGATCCGCAGGTCGCTGTTCGCCGTTTCCAGCTTCTTGCGCAGCTGTGAGATGCGCACCTCGACCGAGTTGCTGTTCGGCGTTTCCCAGCCGTACAGGTGCGATTCGATGTCCGCGCGTGAGAATACCCGCTCGGGCGTGCGCATCATGAGTTCCAGGATGCGGGCCTCGTGCTCGGTAAGGTTCACGGTCTTGTCGTCCACGGTGAGCAGCAGGCTGCTGGTCGAGAGGCTGGTGTTGCCCAGGTTCACGCCCGTGCCGGCCGCCGTGCGCCGCAGCAGCGCCGTGATGCGCGCGTCGAGTTCCGGCATGGCGAAGGGCTTGGTGAGGTAATCGTCGGCGCCGGCGTTCAGGCCCTGCACGCGTTCCTGCACGCCGCTGCGGGCAGAGAGCACCAGCACCGGCGTGCTGGAGTACTGCCGCAGCGCCTGCACGAGGTCCAGGCCGTCGCCGTCCGGGAGGTTCAGGTCGAGCAGGATCAGCTGCGCGGTGTGCGTGCCCAGCCAGCCCTGCGCATCTTTGAGCGTGGCCGCGTGGTGCACCAGGTAATCGGCCGACAGGTATTCCTTCAGCAGGGGCCCCAGGTGGGGATCGTCTTCTACAACCAGGATCTGGGCCAGCATGGACGTCTCCTTCTGTCGAGTGGTGGGGAGGTGGCCGAAGCCGGCCTATTTCTGCCGGGCCGGAGCCTGGGTGGGGGTGGGCGTGCCCGAGGTCTTCAGTCCGGGCAGGCTCAGCGACTCACCGGCGGGCTGCAGATTCAACTTGAGCCTGTACAACGTAAGGAATTTGGCGAGGGTCATGGCGGCGTTCGCGCCGGGTTGCACGCTCAGCTGCCCACCTTCCAGCACGCCGTCGTAGCGGGTCTTCAGGGTCGGGTAGGTGCCCTTGGCCTTCTCGTCGTCGCTCAACGCGAACAGGATCACGACCGGTCCCTGGTAATCCTCGACCAGCTGCGCAGTGAACATCCCGCCAGTGCTCTCGCCGTCGCCCAGTTTGGTCTGCAGTTCCCGATCCCACACGCTCATCTTGAGCGCCTGGGCCGGGGTGGCCAGGGCGCTCAGAGCGAGGATCAGAAGGGCGGGGCGGATCATCATGGCAGTGTACCTGCTTCACTCGCGAGGAGCGTGTCCGGGGAGCGGCCGGGAGCGCACGTGAGCCCCATCCGGGTCACGCACCGATCACGCTAACGTGTCAAGCTGACGCGCCCGTGACCGGGGGCAGGGTGGCCCTTAGGTGCCCTTCACCTCTCCCCTCCCCTGCCGACCCGTTTACAGCGCCTCGAGCATCAGCCGATCCGGTTCCTCCAGCAGCCGGATCACTTCCTTGCAGAAGCGCGCGGCCTCCGCGCCGTCCACCAGGCGGTGATCGAAGGACAGCGACAGGTACATCATGTCCGCCGCGACGATCTCGCCCGCCGCGTTCACGATGGGCCGCTTCTGGATGGAGTGGATGCCCAGGATCGCGGCGTCCGGCACGTTGATGATCGGGAAGGAGAACAGCGCTCCGATCGATCCGATGTTCGTGACGCTGAAGGTGCTGCCCGCCAGTTCCTCGGCCTGGAGTTTCCCGGCCTGCGCGCGGGCGGCCAGATCCGTGACCTCGCGCGCCAGATCGAAGAGGCTCTTGTGGTTCACGTCCCGCAGCACCGGCACCGTGAGGCCAGCGTCGGTGGCGACGGCCATGCCGATGTTGAAGTAGCGTTTCATGACGATCTCGCCCGTGGCCTCGTCGAAGGACGAATTCAGGCTCGGGTACTTGCGCAGCGCCACGGCCACCGCCCGGAAGATGAACGGCAGGTACGACAGTTTCACGCCGGCCGCCGTCGCCTCGTGCTTCACGCGGGCGCGGAAGGCCACGAGCTTCGAGAGGTTCACCTCGTCCACCGTCAGGGTTCGCACGGTGTACAGGTGACTGGCCTGCATCTGCGTGCTGATCGCGCGGCGCATGCCACGGAGCGGCACGCGGTCTTCCAGATGCTCGTACCCCTTCGGCGTGCGGTACTGGACGGGCGGTACCGGGAGGCCGCCACCACTTCTGGGCGCGGCCGGGGCGGGAGCAGCTGGAGCAGCATTTGGTGGGATGGCCGCTGCCGGAGCGGATGGAGCCGTCGCCGCAGGCTGGGAGTGACTTCCTGCTCCGTGCGCTTCGACGTCCTGCACGCGAATCCGGCCGTTCGGGCCGCTGCCCTGCACCTGGGCCAGATCGATCCCCCGTTCGCGGGCGAGTTGCCGCGCGGCGGGGACGGCCAGTACCCGGCCATCCGTGCGGGCCGTGACGGGCTCGCGTTCCAGCACCCCGGTTCCGGCCGTGAGGCTGCCGGCTGCGCCGCTGCCGCTGCGACTGCCGAGGCCCTGCACCTTCACCGTCTCGTCGGATGTGAAAGCGCGGAACAGGCTGCTGGAATCGTCGTCGGCCTTCGCGGCTGAGTGCCCGGCCTCCACGATGCTGCCGCCCGCATCGGCCACCGCTTCCCGCTCCTCCTGCGCCTGCACGGGCAGGGTGGCCGGCGTGGCGTTCCCGGCACTGTCCTGGATGGCCTGCATGGCTCCCGGAGCACTGGCCGTTCCGCCGCTTTCGTCGATCAGGGCGATGGCTGCGTGGACGGCGACCACGTCGCCCTCGTTCGCCAGGCGGCGGCTCAGGATGCCCGCCACGGGACTCGGGAGTTCCACCGTGACCTTGTCGGTCATGACCTCGCACAGGGGTTGTTCCAGGGCCACCGCATCACCCTCGGCGACCAGCCACTTGAGGATCTCGCCCTCGACCACACTTTCTGCCAGTTCTGGCAACAGCACTTCTTTCACGTCAGTTCCCCCGTTGTTTGATGGCCTCGATGGTCGGCATGTTCAGCGCAGCACGGTGGCGCGCAGCAAGCCGTACACCAGCAGCACGGCTCCTAGGCCCTGAATCCAGCGTTCTCCACGGGCGTACAGCAGCGCGGCACCCCCCAGCAGCGCGAACATCGCGCCGACCAGTACACTCCGCCACGGTTCCTGGAGCCGATCCGCACCGGCGTACAGGGCGAAGCCGATGGCCAGCCCCACCGGCCCCAAGACCATGCGGGCCAGGTCGAGTTTCAGGGGCGATTTCTCCCCGGCCCGACCTTTGCCGACCGGTGGGCGCATCAGTAGTTCAGCGCCTTCACGCAGGCGGCCAGGATGCGGTTCGGGCCGGGCAGGTACACCTTGTCCTGCACGTACGGGTACGGCGTGTCGAAGCCCGCCACCTGCCCCACCGGGGCGCGCAGCGTGTCGAAGGCCTGCTCCTGGATCACGTAGGCGACCTCACCCATGAAGTTGCTGGTGCGCGGGGCTTCGCTGACCAGCACGGCCCGGCCCGTCTTCTGCACGGAGCGCACCACCGTGCCCTGATCCCACGGCAGCAGCGAGCGCAGGTCGATGACCTCGGCGCTCACCCCCTCGGCGGCCAGGGCGGCGGCGGCGCGTTCTACATCCGGCATGACGCCCCCGTACCCGATTAGACTCAGATCCGTGCCTTCACGGCGCACGGCGGCCTCCCCGATCCGGACGGTGTAATCGTGGTCGGGAACCTCGCCCTTTGCCGCCCGGTAGAGGCGCTTTGGTTCGAAGAAGATCACGGGATCGTCGCCCCGGATGGCGGCCTTCAGCAGGCCCTTGGCGTCGTAGGGGGTGCTGGGCATCACGACCTTCAGGCCCGGTGTGTGGGTGTAGTAGCTTTCCGGGCTCTGGCTGTGGTGGTGCCCGCCCTTGACCCCGCCCCCGCTGGGCGTGCGGATCACCAGGGGGCAGGTGAACTGCCCGCCGCTGCGGTAGCGCAGTTTGGCCGCCTGGCTGATGATCTGGTCGAAGCCCGGCCCCATGTAATCCGCGAACTGGATTTCCGCGACAGGACGCAGCCCCCGCGCGGCCATCCCGACCGCCGCGCCCACGATGCTCGCCTCCGAGAGTGGCGTGTCGAAGACCCGCTCCTTCCCGAAACGCGCCTGCAAACCGGCGGTGGCCATGAACACGCCCCCCCGCGCGCCGACATCCTCGCCGAACAGCACGACCCGCCGGTCGCGTTCGAGTTCCTCGGCGAGGGCCTCGGTCACCGCCTGGATCAGGTTGATGGTGCGGGTCTCCCCGTTCCCAGTCTCGGCCGTGTCCCGTTTCTCCTGCGTGGCCGTCATGCGCGGACGCCTTCCTGTTCGGCCCGCAGCGCGGCGGCCTGCTCCCGCAGGTGCGAGGGCAGATCGGCGTACACGTCCTCGAACATGATCCGCCAGTCCGGCTGCCCACTGGCTTCCGCGCGGATGACGTCCTGATCGACCTCTCGGTGGGTCTGAGTGATGATCTCCGAGCGTTCCTCGGTGCTGACCGGGTGACCCAGGTGTTCCAGCAGCTTCTCGACCCGCAGGATCGGATCGCGCGCCAGCCAGAGGTTCACCTCGTCCCGCGTGCGGTACTGCTTCTCGGCGTCCGCGTCCGCGTTGCTATGCGATCCCACGCGGTACGTCAGGCATTCCACCAGGGCGGGGCCGTCTCCGGCACGTACCCCGGCGGCGGCGTGTGCACACACTTCCATGACAGCCACGATGTCGTTGCCATCCACATAGTAGCCGGGCATGCCGTAGGCCCTGGCCTTCACATGGATGGTCTCGCTGGCCGTCTGCTGCTGCACGCCCGTGCTGATGGCCCACTGGTTGTTCTCGCAGACGAACAGGCAGGGAGCCTTCGCCGTGCCGGCCATGTTCATGCCTGCGTGCCAGTCGCCTTCACTGGTGGCTCCGTCCCCGAAGGTGCAGACCGTGATCTCGTCGCTGCCCAGATACTTCTGCGCCATGGCGCTCCCGGCAGCGGGCGGCACCTGCGAGGCGATGCTCGAGCTGATCGACACGAATTTCAGCGCCGCCGAGGCGAAATGGTGCGGCATCTGGCGGCCCCGACAGGAATCGGAATTGGTTCCCAGGCACTGGCTGAGCAGGTCGAACATGGGCATGCCCATGGACAGCGCCAGCGTGTGGTCGCGGTAGTAGGGCCACACCCAGTCGTGTCCCGCCTGAAGCGAGCGGGCCAGACCGACCTGGGTGGCCTCCATGCCGCTCGACTGGGCGTAGAACGTCGTCCGGCCCTGCCTGAGCAGCGTGATGAGCTTGCGGTCGAATTCGCGGGCGCGCAGCATATCGTGGTGCAGGCCACGCAGGAGGTCAGGGGTGAACCGTTCCGGGAGCGCCTGAACGGGTTGACCGTCCTCGGCGATGTACTGGATGGGTTCAGGGGTATGTGGGTGAATCATGGGCGGAAGCCTCCTCGCTCGGATACCGCGCCGGTCGTCCAGCGGCGGTTCACGACGATCTGTCTAGAAAACACTTGTTAGGCATTCTAGCGGCACTGCGCGCCGGAACTTCACTGTTGGTGTGTCCTGCATGAACGGACAAAGCCGTGATAAAGCCTGTCTGAGACGCGTTTCACTGCTTTGTGAATACACGGTGGTTCGAATCTGTATTGTCGGTCATTCTTTAGGGCCGACCGCATCACCGTTCCACCTGCATCATCCGGCTACACTGCTCGGTTGAGATGAGCGACTGGGACGTGGTGGTGATTGGAGGTGGGCACGCTGGAATCGAGGCGGCCTGGGCCTCGGCGAAGCTGTGCCGGACGGCCCTGTTGATCGGCAACCCTGCGACGATCGGCCGGATGCCCTGCAACCCGGCCGTGGGAGGACCGGGCAAGAGCCAGCTCGTATTTGAACTTCAGGCGCTCGGAGGTCTGATGGGCCGACTGGCCGACGCCACTGCCATTCATACCCGAGTCCTGAATGCCAGCAAGGGCCCGGCAGTCCAGTCGCTGCGGGTTCAAAACGAGCGCGACGCCTACGCTGAATACGCCCAGGACGTCATTCTTGGTCATCCGTCCCTAGTGATCCTCCGTGGCGAGGCGGCCGATCTGGAGTCGGACGGCCAGGGTGGTTGGGGCATCGTGACCTCGGACGGCCGCCATTTCACGGCCCGCAGCGTGGTCATCGCAGCCGGAACCTTCATGCGTGGCGTCACGTGGTATGGCCGTCACTCCAGACCTGAAGGTCGTCAGGGAGAGCCGCCTGCCCGCTACCTCTCCTCTCCTCTGTCCCGCGCGGGGCATGTCCTCAAGCGGTACAAGACCGGTACGCCGCCCCGCGTCCGCGCCGATTCGGTGGACTTCAATGCGCTCCTAGAGATTCCCCCCGATCCGGTACCGCAGGGCTTCACCGGTCGGCCCGGTTCCAGAGCGTCCGAGTCCCCGACGTGGCAGACGCATACGACGCCCCGAACCCATGCGCTGATCCAAGCCAATCTGCACGAGTCCCCCATGTACGCAGGCGACATCCAGGGCCGTGGCCCCCGCTACTGCCCGAGTATCGAGGACAAGGTCGTGCGGTTCGCCCACCACGACCGGCACCTCCTGTTCGTCGAGCCGGACGGCATTCAGACCAGCGAGGTGTACCTCCAGGGGTTCAGCTCCTCCCTGCCGCCACACCTGCAGGATCAGCTGGTGCGCACCCTGCCTGGCTTCGAAGAGGCTGTGATCCAGCGGTATGCCTACGCCGTCGAGTACGACGTGGTGGATTCCACGGAATTGACCCTTCAGCTGGAGTCTCGGGTGATGCCCGGCGTGTTTACGGCCGGGCAGATCAATGGCACCAGCGGCTACGAGGAGGCGGCCGCTCAGGGACTCGTGGCCGGACTGTCTGCCGCCCGGAGATATATGGGGCTGGAGTCCTACGCCTTCGAGCGGGATTCTGGATACCTGGGCGTCATGCTCGATGACTTGGTGTTCAAGGGCAGCGATGAGCCGTACCGGATGATGACCAGCCGCGTGGAACATCGCCTGCTATGCCGCCAGGACAACGCCGATGAGCGGTTGAGCGCTGTTGGGCATCGGCTTGGGCTTGTTGACGCGGCCGAGCATCAGGCGGTTCGGGAGAAGTACCAGCGTATCGCGGCAGCCAGAAGCGATCTCGCGCAGCAGCGGTTCAACGGCCAGACCGGTGAGGCGTGGCTGCGTCGTCCGGAGTTCTCGCTGGCAGACGTCGAGGCCCTTGGGGTCAAGCTGTCAACCCTGTCTCAGGTCGAGCGTGAGGCGGTCGAAATCCGTGTGAAATACGAGGGGTATATCCGCCGGGCGGAATCCCAGCTGGCCTCCGAACAGCGGGCCCACGAGGTGGCGTTGACTGGCCTTGAATACCAAAGTATTGCTGGCCTGTCCCTTGAGGCCCGCGAGAAGCTTGCCCGTCATCGGCCTCCGACACTTGCCCAGGCGTCACGGATTCCCGGAGTTCGGCACGCGGATGTCAGCGCCCTGTTGGTGCATCTGAAACGCAACACTGTTTCACGGGAAACTTGACGGTGAAACAAGATTAGCTGGGATTGACGGTCAGGGTGTTTCACGGGAAACTTGACGGTGAAACAGGGAGGTCGAATGGAGGCATTTGAGCAAGGATTGGTGTTGGGCGTCCTGATCGGCGAAGGCCATTTTGGAGGCGACGGGAAACAACCTCAGGTCACGGTGCGCATGCACACCCGCCATGAAACGCTCTTCAACACACTGGTCAGACTCGTTCCCGGCTCGAAGCTGTATGGCCCCTACCAGCACGGGGGCCGATCGTATTTTCAATGGATGGTTCGGGGCGCCCTCCTGAAAGACACCCTTGTGCCGATGCTCGACGCTCTCCCGCTCCAGCACATCGACATCCACGTCTATGAGCGCTACCTCGACATGAAAGCCAGGTATCGGCTGTGACGCCTGAAGCAGAGCAGCTTCTACTCGACGGTCTCGACGCATTCGGACTCCAGCCAGACCCGACCGCCGTCCAGCGCTTCCGACACTTGCTGACCCTGTTGCAAGATGGCAACGCTCTGGTGAACCTGACTGCCCTGAAGTCTGAACACGACATCGTGCTCAAACACTTCGTGGATTCAGCCAGCTGTCTGCTCGGAGGCCATCTGGCCGGTGACCAGCAGGTCATCGATATTGGAACCGGAGCGGGCTTTCCATCGCTTCCACTCGCCATCTTGAATCCGGCCTTGCGGATGACTCCACTGGATTCGATTCGGAAAAAGATCGACTTCGTCCGGGCCACGGCAGAAGCGCTGGAGATGAACCATGTTCATCCACTGGTTGGACGCGCTGAAACGCTGGGCCAAACGCCAGAGCACCGGGGCCGCTACGACCGCGTAGTGATTCGCGCGGTCGCCGCCTTGCCGGTGGTGATGGAACTGTCGCTCCCGCTGTTGCGCCCAGGCGGCCTGCTGGTTGCCCAGAAGGGAGCCATCGGCGCGGAGGAAATGGCCGCCGGGGAGCGCGCTGCTGCGGAACTGGGCGGACAGGTCGCCTCGGTAGAAGCATTCGAATTGCCTGTCCTGCACGACAGGCGAAGCCTGGTGATCGTGGAGAAGACGCGGCCCACGCCAGCCAGATACCCCAGGCGAGAGGGTGTACCCGCCCAGCAGCCGCTATTCTGGAAGGCGAAGTGACGGTGACTCCTTGAAAGCACTCGGAATCGTGAACCAGAAAGGTGGCGTCGGCAAAACGACGACAGCAGTGAATCTCGCCGCCTACCTGGCCGCCGGTGGCCGCAAGGTCTTGCTCCTCGATATGGATCCTCAGGGCAACGCGACCAGCGGTCTGGGACTGCGCGGCGCGGAGCAGGGGCTGTATGAGGCCTTGGGAGATCCGTCGAAAGCTGCGGAGTACACGCGCTCTACGGCGCAGCCTGGACTGGACGTGCTGCCGTCTACGCCTGACCTGGCCGGGGCAGGGGTCGAGCTGGCCGACGATCCGGACGCGCTTGGGCGCCTGCTGGCCAGCATCCGGGGCTATGACCTGGTGATCATCGATGCGCCGCCCAGCCTGGGTCCACTCACTGTGAATGTCCTGGCGGCGGCGCATGCCCTGCTGATCCCTTTGCAGGCGGAATATTACGCATTGGAAGGGCTGGCCGGACTGATGGAGACGGTGGAGCGTGTGCAGGGCGGGCTGAACCCGCGCTTGAAAGTGCTGGGCGTGGTTCTGACCATGTTCGACGGTCGCACCAACCTCTCGCAGGAAGTGGAGACCATGGTTCGGCAGCATTTCGGCGAACTGGTGTTCTGGTCCGTGGTGCCCCGAAACGTCCGGCTGTCGGAGGCGCCCAGTTACGCCAAGCCGATCAACGCCTTCGCGCCGCTGTCGAGTGGTGCCGCCTCCTACAAGCGGCTGGCCGAGGAGGTGCTGCAGCGTGTCGAAAAAATCTAGTCTCGGCCGCGGGCTCGATGCGCTGCTCGCGCGGCCCTCGGCGGATGTGCCCAGCGGGCCGCAGGTGCAGACGCTGAAGATCGACCGGATCGTCCAGGCCACCTATCAGCCCCGGCAGGTCTTCCAGCCCGAAGCTCTGGCCGAACTCGCGCAGAGCATCCGCGAGAAGGGCGTGCTGCAGCCGCTGCTGGTGCGCCCGCGCGGCGACGCTTTCGAGATCGTGGCCGGCGAGCGCCGATGGCGGGCGAGTCAGCTGGCCGGACTGACGGAACTTCCCGTGATTATCCGGGATCTGGCCGACCGGGACGCCCTGGAAATCGCGATCGTTGAGAACCTGCAGCGCGAGGATCTGGGTCCGCTGGAAGAAGCCCGGGCGTATCAGGCCCTGCTGGAGCACGGCCTGAACCAGGAAGGCGTGGCCCAGGCCGTCGGGAAGGGCCGCAGTACCGTCGCCAACGCCCTGCGACTCCTGGCCTTGCCTGCTCCAGCACTCAGTGCCTTGGAGGCCGGTGACATCAGCGCTGGCCACGCCCGCGCCATCCTCGCGCAGCCGGAAGCTGACCGCGTGTGGGCACTGGAACAGATCCGCTCGCGGAGCCTGAACGTCCGGGAGGCCGAGGGCCTCAAGCGTGAGGCCAGGGTGTCTCAGCCGGTCAAGGTGAATCCCCCCCGGGCCTTCCGGCAGGTGGAACTGGATCTGAGCCGCCGCACGGGCACCCGCGTGAAGATCACCGGCGCCGACAAGGGCCGGATCGAACTCAATTACGCGAGCCGTGAGGAACTCGACCGGATTCTGGAATTGCTCGGCTACAACGCCGAATAACGGTACTGGCTGCAACAGGGGAGGGGGGACGCGGTGCACGTCTCCCCTCCAGCCTGTCTTGGGTCAGCGGCGGGTGCCGACGAGGTAGATGTTCGGCCAGGGCCGGTAGGAGGAACGCAGGACATCCTGTTTGAAGGCCTTGCCCCCGCGGACGAAGGAGCGGGTGACCTCGATGACTGCTCCCGGCGCGGCCCAGTCCACCTGTTTGCGCTGCCCGGCGGCCAGCGTGGCATCCGGAATCAGGCGGTCGGCCGGCGAGGGGGTCGACTTCAGCGTGTTCGGTCTGCCGAGTTCGACGGTGAAATCACGTGCCCTGCCGAACACGCTGACACTCAGGCGCGCTTCGTCGTCGTCCCAGTCGGTCTGGAACCACAGCGCGCCGCCCGTGTCATTGCGGAACTTCAGGTCGAGGCTCGGCTGGTAGATGGTGGCGTCCAGCCCCTGAGGATCGTAGTAGTGCACCTGATACGAGTGGTTCTGACGTTGCAGGATCGGCAGGCCCGCGCCGTAGAGCGCCCGGAACACGGTCGTGCTGACCTGGCAGATGCCGCCGCCCACGCCGTCGGCCGTGCGCTCACCGGCAATGACCAGCCCGGTCACGAAGCCCGTCCGAAGCTCCACCGGGCCCACCAGCTCGTTGAAGGAGAGGGTCGTGCGGTCGACCAGGCGATCCCTAAAGTGGCTGGCCCCCACGTGGATATTCGTCATGCGGGCCGGGCTGCTCCCGTAGTAGTTCGTCTCGCCCGTGTTCAGCAGGGTGGTAATGCCGCGTTGTTGGAAGAACTGGAGCGTGCGGGAGGGAATCGTCTGTCCACTGACCACCACGGCGGCCTTTACGCCTTGAGGGGCTTTGAGAGTGTCCAGCACATTCTGCTGGGTGCGGGCCAGGTCGACGTTCAGGCCATTGCGCTGGACGACGGCCCAGCCGTTCCAGAGTTCCTCGAAGCGGGCATCCTGAGCGGCGGTGGGCAGGGAGGCCATAAAGGCCTTCAGATCCGCGTCCAGACTCGCGGTGATGGTGCCCCGTGCGCGGAGCTGGGCCGCCCGTGCGCCGGGAATCGTGAGGGTGCGCGAGAACGGCACGGTCGTGACCTTGCCATCCACCAGGGCCGGCCAACTGCTGTCCACCGTGATGAGCAGGGGTGCGCTGCTCACGACGGGGGCCACCTGCACCTGCGGGAGCGGCACGGCTGGGGTGACCTGCGGGGGCACGGTCGGTTCCAGCGGGGGAGAGGGCGGGGTGGCCGGAACCTCCACCGGCGGCAGTTCCGGCATCACCGGTGCTGGTACGGGCGTGGGCGCCACGAACGGGGGTTCATCCACCGGAGGCGCTGGAGTCGGTTCGGGCACCGGAGTCGGGGTATTGGCCGGGGGCAGGGCCGGAATGACCGGCGTCTGATCCTGCGCCTGCACCGACGGCAGCGCCAGGGCCAGGCTGAGGGCCAGCAGCAGACGGAACTTCATGTCCCGGAGTATTTCACGGGCCTGCCCGAGCCCGGTGAGCGCCTTCCGTAGGACGGGAAGGCCGTGGGCCGTCTCAGTGGGACGGCTCTGCCACGGTCAGGTCGCGGGCGATCTGGGTCACGGCGAGGTCGGCGTGGAAGCGGCCGTTCTCGATGAACACCTGGTTGGTCTTGCCCGCGAAGCCCGCACTGCCCACCACATACAGCCCCGGCACGCTGCTCTCGTAGTGCTCGCTGAGCACCAGGCAGGCGTCGGGCTGGGCCGCGAGGTTCAGGTCGGCCAGGAACGACAGGTCGGGTCGGTACCCGGTCAGGGCGAAGGTGAAGTGCGTGGGCAACTCGAAGGTCGAGCCGTCCTCGCGCTGCACCTGCACGCTGTCCTGGTCGATGCCGACCACGCGTGAGCTGAAGTGCGCGCTGATGCTGCCCTCCTTGATGCGGTTCTCCAGATCCGGGCGCACCCAGTACTTGATGGTGCTCTTCAGTTCCGGTGCCCGCACGACCATCGTGACCCTGGCTCCGCCCCGCCACAGGTCGAGCGCCGCATCGGCCGCCGAGTTCCCCGCGCCGATCACCGTGACGTCCAGGCCCATGAAGGGATGCGCCTCGGTGTAGTAGTGGCTGACGTTCTCGCCGTCCTCGCCGGGAATGCCCAGGGGCAGCGGATGGTCGTAGTAGCCGGTCGCGACGATCACCCGCCGGGCCTCGACCACGTCGGGCGTGCCGTCGCGCGCCTCGATGGCCACGGTGAATCCGGCGGGCGCCGCATGCACCCGCGTGACCTGGGTGTACTGCTCGACGTTCAGTGCCTCGCGCTGCGTGACCAGCCGGTAGTACATCAGCGCGTCCCGCCGGTCCGGCTTGTCATGCCCGGTCACCATGGGATGGTTGCCGATCTCCAGTTCCGGCGCGGTCGTGAAGAAGGTCATGTACGTCGGGTACTCGAAGATGGCATTGACGACGCAGCCCTTCTCCAGCACCACATAACTCAGGCCGGCGCGCTTGCAGGCGATGGCGGCGGCCAGCCCTACGGGGCCGGCTCCGACGATGGCGACATCCACGAGACTCATGCCCGGCATTCTGTCAAAGGCCCGGCGGCCGGACTGCATGGGCGGCACGGTGAGCCTATAGATGGCAGGTGGCCACACCAGCGCCACTTCCCGGTGTGCCGGTGCGCGTCAGGATCACGTCCACCTCGGCGTGCCCGGCGGGCATCATGTCGCTGACGGCGGTGTGCTGGGCCACGACCTGTACCCGCAGCGGCCCGAAGATGCGTTCCGAATTCAGGTCGGCACTCCCTCCCGCCCGCACCTTCTCCTCGACCCAGGCGCGCACCCCACTCAGGCTATCCGTCCCCGTGCCGAAACACCCGGACGCGAGCGTGGCCCCCATCCGCCCGAACAGTTTCGCCACGGCCGCCGCATTCTGCGTGAGGCCCGTGTCGGTGCCCACGTAGGACAGATGGGCGCCGGTCACCGCCGCTGGGCCACTGAGGAGCAGGAACCACTCGCCGCCGTAGCTGCCGGGCTGGAGCTGCACGCCCCGGCTGCCGCGCGGCACCTGCGCTTCCGGCAGCGGGGTGGCGCTGCGGAACACCCCGTCGCCGTAGAGGCGGGGCAGGAGATCCACGCTGACCGCACCCGCCTGGGTGAGCAGCAGCAAGGGCAGCAGGGCGCGGGGCATGGTTCAGGGTAGCGTGCTCAGGTTCAGCAGCCGCCCGGTGAGGTGCGCGGCATCCTCGGCACTCACGGTCACGCGGGTCACGTCGGCACTGTCCTGCACGTCGCGTTGCAATTCGGCGGGCGTGGCCGTGGGGAATTTCTGCCGCCACAGGGCCAGCGCCCCCGCCACCTGCGGCGCGGCGAAGGACGTGCCCCGGTTGAAGTCGCGCACCTGCCCATAGGCGTCCACAGCTGAGACCAGACTGCCCGGCGCGAGGATGTCCACGTAGGCTCCCCGGTTGGAGTACGACGCGACCTCCAGGCTTCGGCTGTCGGCGGGTTTCCGCACCGCACCGACGGCGATCAGGCCGCCGAGATCCAGCGCGGCCGGGTAGCTGCGCGGCTCGTACAGGCTGCCGCGTACGTAGTCCGTCCACTGGTTGCCCGCCGAGGCGACCACCGTGACCCCCAAGTCGATGGCCTGCTGGAGCACCACGCGCATCACGTCCTGCTCGAAGCCGCCCGTGTCGCCGCCGATGCTCAGGTTCAGGATCAGGCGCTTGAAGTCCCCGCCGAGGTTCGCCTCACCGTAGGCCAGCGCCCAGCACACGCCCCGGAGCACGTCGCTGGTGCGGCACTGGCCGTGGGTGTCGCACACCTTCACGGGCAGCACCTCGGCGTCCGGGGCGATCCCGTGCGTGCTCCCGGCCGCCAGGCTGGCGACCATGCTGCCGTGGCCCTGCGCCGCACCCGCCGTGATCAGCGTGCCGTCCTCGTCGCGGGTGTCGCCCACGAAATCGTCGGCGCTGCCGCTGGCCTCACCGGCCGCCGTGAAGGTGTGGCCGGGCAGCAGCCGGGAGCCCCATTCCTCGGTGCTTTGCAGGCCGATGCCGGTATCGAGCACGGCGATCACCGCCCCCTTGCCGGTCCAGCCACGGGCACGGGCGACCGGCGCGGCCACCTCGTCGGCCGCGTTCATGGGGGCGTACGTGGCCCCGATGCCCCAGCTGCCCACCGGATTGACCGCCAGCACGACCCCGGCGTTCGCGGCGGCCCGGCGGTCCAGTTCGCTCAGCGTGCCCTCGAAGTCCTTGCCGGTGTAGGTGCCGACCAGCATGAAGCCGCCGCACACGCCAGGGCCGTTCAGGGGAAACAGCGTGACCTTGACCGGGAGACCGGCCGTGAACGCGCTGACCTGATCCTTGGTCGCTCCGGGCGCCGAGAGCAGCACGAACGTGTCCGGCTGGGCGCCCTCGGTGGACGAGCGGCCCAGGACGTTCAGCGTGCCGCGGCCCACATCCCGCTTGTCGGTGATCTCCAGGGGCTGTGGGCCGCCCCAGCCGCCGCTGGTGGCGCGGCCATCAGCGCTCAGGGTCGGGGCCGGGATGGTGAAGGTGACGCTCTGGCCCTGCACCGTGCTGGGCAGCGCCGTTCCCGCCACCTTCACCTGCGGCTGCTGGGGTGACCAGTCCAGCGCCACCGTCACGCTCTTGCCCAGGGTCGCGTACTGCGTGGCAAGCGGGTGCGTGACCGGGGTCGGCGAGGGGCCCGTGCCGGTGCAGGCCGCGAGCAGGGAGCCCAGGGTCATCCATCCAAGCCAGTGTTTCATTGTCGACCTCCAGCCACAGCGTTTGATCCAGGATGTACGCGCTGATCGGCATGTGTGCAGGCTGTCAGCGTACCCCTGAACGACCCATGAACGATTCCAGGCTGGCCTTGGCCTCGACGGCCATGGCATGAAAGCCGCCGCGCTCGAGCAGGTCGATGGCCTGGTTCCACGCAGGAATATCGCCGTCGAGTTCCGCCAGGTTGGCGAGCAGCATGGCGATGTGCGAGGCGTCGGCGGTCTGTCGGGCGACCTCCAGCCCGGCGCGGTAGGCCCGCCGGGCCTGGTCGGGCTGCGTGAAGTGGCTCAGGATCCCCAGGCCATTCCAGCCCAGCACCAGGGCCGTCAAATTCCCGACTTCCTGGCCTAGCCGGATCGCCTCCCGGAAGGCGGCGGCGGCCTGTTCGGTGGCTCCGCTGCGCAGGAAGCCCTGGGCCATGTTGGTCATGACCATGGCCCGCGCCGAGGGTTGCTGTTCGGTGGCGGCCAGCACCTCCCGGAAGGCGTCGTCGACACCCTCGCCCAGGATCACGCGGGCCACCGCGCGGTTGTTGATGGCCCACACCCAGCGGGAGGTCTGCCCGGCGGCCTGCCACAGCGTTTCCGCGCGGCTGAACACGTCCAGCGCTTCTCGCGCGTTCCCCCGACGCAGCGCGATCTCGCCCAGGGTGGTCAGCGCCTCGGCCTCGGCCCCCAGGGAACCGGTCAGCGCGTCGCGGGCCGCCTGCTCGGCCCCGGCGGGATCACCCAGCTTGTAGCGCAGCCGGGATTCCAGGGCGCGCGTTTCCGGACTCTGCGGCAGGGTCAGCAGGACGTCCAGAGCCTGCCGGAACAGGCTGCCGCGCTCCAGCGCCTGCGCCCGCAGCAGCGTGATCTGGGCGGACGCCGGACTGTGGGCCAGCAGTTCCACGGCCCGGCCCGGAAAGCCGCGCCGCAGCAGTTCCTCGCCCCAGTGGGCATGGGCGGCGCGCAGACCGTCCAGATCGCTGTCCTCCCACAGGTGGCGGGCCGCCTGGTAGTGCGGCAGGGCCAGGGCGGGCGGCAGGTGCCGGGCCAGGGCAATGTGAATCTGGGCGGCCTGCTCCGGATCGCTGTCCAGGGTGTGCCGGGCCAGTTCCAGGCCGCGCACCAGCCCGGATTGATCGATCAGTCCGGCCCGCCGCAGGTGTTCGTGCGCTTCCACCAGGGCCGGGGCGGGCAGGTTCAGGGCCGCGCGGATCAGGCCCAGTTCCATGCCCGGCTGCAGCGTGAGGACCGCGTAGAGGAGCCGTTCGGTGGCGCCGAGGCGGCCCAGCCGGGCGTCCAGGGCGTCGTCCAGCGGTTCGCCGCGTAGGAAGGCTCCCACCAGGGTGGGCAGGCCCCCGGTGGCCTCGAAGGCGCCGGGCGTGCTCCGCAGCTCTGCGGCGCTCAGGGCGCCCAGTTCCAGGCTCAGATCCACCGGCAGGGGCGGCTCGCCGGTGCCCGCCAGGATCACGGGGAAGTCCGGGCGCAGGGCGTGCAGGCGCTCCAGCAGCGTCCGGCTCTCGGGATCCACGGCGGCCCAGTCGTCGATCAGCACCCGGCCCGGCTGGGCGCCCAGGCGCCTGAGCAGGACGGCCTCGCTGGCTTCCAGATCGCCCAGCAGCGGTTCCAGCGTGGCGTAGGGCAGACCGGCGCGTGCCGGCAGGACATGCCCGCCGGCCGAGGCTACCTCGCGCAGCAGGGCCGTCTTTCCCTGGCCCGCGCCGCCGCGCACCCACGCCCACTGGCCGGGTTCCAGAGCGCGTAGCCGCTCCAGTTCCCGTTCCCGCCCCACGAAGGGAGGTCGCAGCCGTCCACGGGCCTGGGGCACCGGGGCCTCCAGCGTGAGGCCCAGGTCGCGGGCTTCCCGCTCGATGGCCCCGCATAGTGGATGCTCGGCGGCCCTCAGCAGGGCGTAGAAGCGTGGCAGATCCTCGGGTTCGGGGGGTGGGGCTCCCGGCAGGCGGTAGGCCGTCTCGGCTCCCTGCGCCGCCCGCTCGAACTGGGCCTCGCGGGCCTCGGCCTCGGCGTGCCACAGCAGCGCCGCCCGCAGCTCGCGGGCCAGGGTCTCGCGGGTGTCCAGCACCCAGTCCTCCAGCTCGGTTCCCGAATCGTCCAGGTCGACGCTGTCGGCGAACGGCCCGCCGTACAGCTTCAGGGCCTCGTCCAGGTTCCCGGCCCGCAGGTGGTCGCGCAGTTCCCCGGCGTCGCTGGGTACGGCCGCCCACACGCGGCGTTCGTCGGCATCGCCGGCGTGCAGGCGGCGCAGGTGCGTGATGGCCACCGCGAGGTTGTTCATGGCGTTCGGGGCGTCCGGCCAGAACAGCTGCGCCATGAAGCGCCGGGTGCGCGGTCCTTCCAGACTCAGGTAGGCCAGCAGCAGCAGCGGCTTCTCGCGGCGGAACTTCAGTTCCTCCAGCCGCAGGTGACCCAGACTGACCAGCCGCATGGGTGCAGCCTAGCGTCCCTGGCTCCTGCCATGATCACGGCCTGCGAAAACGTTCATGGGTCGTTCAGGCCTTCGTTCCTATCGTCCTGGCAAGCACCGGGCCACGCACCAATTGCGGCCGGCCGCTCAAGGAGACACCACCATGCCGAACACCAGGATGCTTGCCGGAACGATCACGACCCTGAGCCTCATGCTGGCCCTCGCCGGCTGCAGTGGGGGCAGCTCCACGCCCGCACCCGGCCCGCTGGCCGCGCCCCAGCACGTGCAGGTCATTCCCCAGGACGGCCAGGCGACCATCGTGTGGGACGCCCCGGACGACGCGAAGGTCACGGGCTTCAACGTCTACCAGGGAGACCAGAAACTGAACGATGTGCCCATCAGCGCGCAGGGCCTGAAAGGGGGCGGCCTCAAGGTGTCCGGCCTGCACGCCCAGGCCCAGGCGGGCCACCTGCTGAGCTACGTCGCGCAGAACCTCCAGAACGGCACGCGCTACGACTTCCGCGTGGTATCCGTCGGAGCAGGTGGCGAGAGTAGCGCCTCCAGCGGCAGCGCCGGCGGCAGCCCCCTGGTCTGCGACCGCTACAAGGTGGACAGTCGCATCTATGGTTCCGGGCCGTACGAACTGCACCGCGCGAAACTGACGCGGGCCGGCACGGGCCTTCCGGGTGCCGAGATTCACGTGCTGGGCGGCGGCACCGACCACATCATGACGTACAACGCGGGCCTGAGCGAATACTTCGACACGGCCAGCGGCACCACCTTCGCGTGGACACCGGGCAGCCGCGCCGACCTGCTGACCCGCGTGGGCGATTGCCTCGTGCTCGCCACCGACCGTGTGCCCGCCCGCCCCACCCTGAGCGCGCCCGCCGGAGCCACCTCCGATCCGACCACGCCGGTGAACCTCACGTGGACGCTCACGGGCAGCGACCCGGCCGTGCAGAACGTGCACCTGTCATGGGTGGACGGCGGCGGCACCATCCACACGCACATGTTCCCGAACCTGCCCGGCAGTGCCCGCAGCTTCAGCATCCCAGCCGGCACCCTGCCCGGCGGCGTGCCTGTAAAGGTCTGGGTGCGAACCAGCAACCCTGGCGCGGCCACCCTGTTCGGCAGCTACACGCCGGACTCCAGCGTGTCCTTCGAGAACACCAGCCCGCTGCTGACCCTGCCGGCCGGAACCGGCGCGGCCCCCCAGCCCGCCGTGAGCTGGGGCGACCCGCACCTGATCACCCTGGACCACACGGCTGTGGAATTCCAGGCGGTGGGCGAGTTCGATCTGGCGCAGTCCACCACCGACACCTTCCGCGTGCAGGCCCGGCAGCGGCCCTGGGGAGGCAGCGGCGTGGTCAGCGTGAACACGGCCATCGCCACCCGCATGAACGGCCAGAAGGCCGGCGTGTACCTGAGCGGCAGCGGGGCGGTGCTGCGGCTGGGCAACGCGGGTACCGTCACGCCTGTGCCAGCCGGTGGCCTCGACCTGGGGGGCGGGTACCGCGTGACCCAGAGCGGCGCGGAGTTCACCTTCGAGTCTCCCGGCGGGGAGCGGCTGATCGTCACGGGCGGCGGCGGGTACCTCAATGCCCGCCTGACCCTGCCCGTCAGCCGTCACGGGGCCATACGTGGCCTGTGGGGCAACTTCGACGGCGTGGGCACCAACGACGTATTCCTGCGATCGGGCACGCCCCTGAGCAGCCCCATTCCCTTCGCGGATTTCTACGGCCCCTACGCGACCTCCTGGCGGGTTCCCAGCGCCGCCGAATCCCTGTTCGTGTACGACAGCGGCCAGAGCTTCGGTGGCTTCGACGACCCGGCCTTCCCGTCCGCCCACCCGATCCCCAGCGCCGACGAACGCGCCGCCGCCGAGGCGACCTGCCACGCGGCGGGCGTGACCGACCCGATCCTGCTGGCCGGGTGCGTCACCGACGTGAGCCAGACGCACGACGCCGGGTTCGCCAGCGCCGCCGCGAACGTGCCCGCCCCGCTGGGCAGCGTGACCATCATCCCGCCCGCCCGCGCCGACCTGATCGTGACCGGCTTCACGGCCACGCTGGCCGACACCTGCCGCCCGTACTCCACCTTCGTGACCGGCAAGGTCACCGTGAAGAACGTCGGCAGCGCGCCCAGCGCCGCCCGCAGCGACGTGGGGCTGGTGCAGGTCGTGGACGCCCGCGACGAGGCCCTGACCGGCGGCTACCGGGGCAACGGCGTGGGCCTGGGCAGCGTGGCTCCCGGGGCCAGCGCCACCGTCGAGATCCCCGTGTACTACCCCATCGGCGCGCCCGAGGACACCACCGGCACCCGCACGTACTTCGCCCGCGTGAACTTCGGCCACTACATCGACGAGTCGAACACCGCGAACAACCGCTCGGCCGGGAACGTGGACGTGACCATTCCTGCCGGGCACTGCCACAACAGCGTCGGCCTGATCTATAAGGGCGACACCAGCGCGGCCACCGCCTACCGCGACCACCTGAAGACCCGGGGCCTGAACGTCGCCCTGGTGGACGCCGCCAGCCTGACCCCCAGCTCGCCCAGAACGCTCGCGGGCTTCGACCTGCTGGCCATCGATCCGCTGACCGGCGATCTGAACACCTGGACAGGCGGTGCGGACGCCGAGGCAGCCATCGCGGCCAGCGGCAAGCCCATCCTGGGCCTGGGTGGCGGCGGGTACGCGCTGCTGGGCACGCTGCACCGCACCCTGGGCTGGGGGAACGGCGCGCATGAGTCCAGCCAGGACAGCATCAAGGCCAGCAGTCCGCTGCACCCGGCCCTGAGCACGCCCTTCACCGTGGCCTTCACGGGAGGGCTGGCCAAGGTCGCCAACGCTGGAGCTCCGGTGGTCGAATACCACACCAGCGTGACCGGCATCGAACGCGTCGCCCTGAGTCCCGCGACCGACCAGTACGCGCCGCTGGCCGTCGAGGCCAAGACGAACAGCGCCATGTGGGGCTTCTACGGTGTTCCGAACTACACCGACGCCGGCTGGAACGCCGTGGCGAACCTCGCGTGGTACCTGCTGCCCTGAGGTGAAGTCTGCCGGATGGGAGCCTGGGGTCACCCGGGCTCCCATCTCCATTTGCCGTTCCCCCTGCCGTGACAGCCTGCGCGGCCTACACTCAGGTGCGATGAGCACCCGCAAAGAATCCGACACCATGGGCACCCTGGACGTGGACGCCACCCGTTACTGGGGCGCGCAGACGGAACGCAGCATCCACAACTTCCCGATCGGCCGGGACACCTTCGTATGGGGCCGGCCGGTCATCCGCGCGCTGGGCATCCTGAAGAAGGGCGCGGCGCAGGCGAACGCGGAACTGGGCGAACTGCCGAGCGACGTGGCCGCCCTGATCGTGCAGGCGGCCGACGAGGTGATCGCCGGGAAGCTCGACGACCACTTCCCGCTGGTGGTGTTCCAGACCGGGAGCGGCACCCAGAGCAACATGAACGCCAACGAGGTCATCTCCAACCGGGCCATCGAGATCGCGGGCGGCGTGATGGGCAGCAAGGCGCCCGTACACCCGAACGACCACGTGAACCGGGGACAGAGCAGCAACGATACCTTCCCGACCGCCATGCACATCGCCGTGGTGCTGGAACTGAACGAACGGCTGTACGGCAGCGTGGGCACACTGCGGGACACGCTGCACGCCAAGGCCGGGCAGTACGCCGGGCTGGTGAAGGTGGGCCGCACGCACCTCCAGGACGCCACGCCGATCACGCTGGGCCAGGAGATCGGCGGCTGGGTCGCGCAGCTCGACTACGCGCTGGCCGAGGTGAAGCACGCCGGAGAGGGCCTGCTGGACCTCGCCATCGGCGGCACGGCGGTCGGCACCGGCCTGAACGCCCACCCGAAATTCGGTGACCTGGCCGGGCAGAAGTACGGCGAAGAGACCGGCTACCACTTCCGCAGTGCCGAGAACAAGTTCGCCGCCCTGAGCGCCCACGACGCCCTGGTGCAGACCAGCGCCGCCCTGCGGACGCTTGCGGGCGCACTGATGAAGATGGCCAACGACGTGCGCTGGCTCGCGTCGGGTCCCCGCAACGGCATCGGCGAGATCACCATTCCCGAGAACGAGCCCGGCAGCAGCATCATGCCCGGCAAGGTCAACCCCACCCAGAGCGAGGCCATGACCATGGTCGCCACCCGTGTGTTCGGGAACGACGCCACCGTCGCCTTCGCGGGCAGCCAGGGGAACTTCCAGCTGAACGTCTTCAAGCCCGTCATGGTGCACGCCGTGCTGGAATCGATCCGCCTGATCTCGGACGCCTGCGTGGCCTTCAACGACAACTGCGCGGTTGGGATCGAAGCGAACGTTGAGAAGATCGAACACAACCTGTCCATCAACCTGATGCAGGTCACGGCGCTGAACAAGCACATCGGCTACGACAAGGCCGCCGCCATTGCCAAGAAAGCCCACAAGGACGGCAGCAGCCTGAAGGAAGCCGCGTTGAGCCTGGGCTACGTGACCGACGCCGAATTCGACGAGTGGGTTGTGCCGCTCGACATGACCCACAACTGAAGCGGGGGAGGGGAGAGGCCATCCGTGCTCCAGTCTGCGTGGGCACGGGGCGGTTCCTGTAGGAAACCCCGGTGAGGACACCATGACCAGCCGGGAAAGTGTGCACCGAACCGTCATCCTCCGCGCGACCCCGGCCAGGGTGTGGACGGCACTCATCCAGCCGGAGCAGATGGCCCGCTGGATGGCCGACTTCCCTTTGAGCATTGCCGTGACCTGGGAGGTCGGCGCTGCTCTGCATATGACCGGTGACCTGCACGGCCTGCCGTTCGAGAACCGGGGCACGGTGCTGGAGGTCGTGCCGCTCCGACGGCTGCGTTTCACGTACTGGAGCACCCTGACCGGCCGCCCGTACACGGAGGCGGACATTCCCGTGGTGCAGTTCACCCTCTCTCCTGAAGGTGGCGGGACGCGGCTGGAACTGACGCACGGCCACGTGCCAGCCGGGCCGGAGCACCAGCACCTGCCCTTCTACTGGAACGCCGCGCTGCTCAAACTGGGCGACCTGCTGGCCGCACCCGCTGGATAGGTTTGACGGATGGTGTATACCGCGCTATAGTTTCAGACATCACCGCCCACTGAGGCGGGTTTTTCGTTTTCTGGCAACGCGGTTTAGGGCTCGGAGAACCAATGTAGCCATTGCCTGCATCTCGATCCACAGTTCGCTCCATCTCCTTACCCCACGGTCACCTCAATCTAGGGTCTGTGCGGCTGGAGATTTGGCAGCGTGCACCTGTCGGTTCGTGCTCAGCGGGCATACTTGCACGCATGACGTCACCCCTGAATGTCATTCTCGGTGCAGGAAGTCAGGCCTGGGATGGTTGGCTCCCCACGCAACGGGAACAACTCGACCTCACCAACCGCGTAACCTTCGAACACTATTTCGGTGACCGCCGCGCCGATGCGTTCTTGTGCGAACATGTTTGGGAACACCTGACCCTTGAGCAGGGGCGAGCGGCCGCCCAGCTGTGCTTTGACTTCCTTAAGCCACGTGGATTCCTCCGCTGCGCGGTTCCCGACGCGAATTTCCCGGACGAGACGTATCAACGGATCGTGCGGATCGGCGGACCGGGGCCAGCCGATCACCCGGCCGCCGATCATAAGATCGTGTATGACGTTCACCTTTTCAGGGACGTATTTGAGAAGGTGGGCTTCGACGTGAACCTGCTGGAATACTGCGATGAGCAGGGGCGCTTCCATTATCACGAATGGGATGTGACGACGGGGCCGATCTACCGGTCTCTGATGCTTGACCACCGCAACCGTGACGGGAAGGTAGGAAGTGTTTCGATCATCGTAAACGCCATGAAACCCGAGTAAGCGTCGTTTGGTTGGCTGTGCGACACCGGCTGTTCAGTCGCGTAGATCCTGGAGCGGCATGAGGTTGTGAGCAAGAACGACCAGGACAACGCGAAGCCGTAGTGAGATCAATGTTTTGGTCTGCACAGACCGAATCTGAGAGACGACCAATTGAGAAAACAGAGTCTCAATGCGTTTGCGTAACTTTGCGTGGCGGTTCTCTCGCCATCCGGTGTCATATCGTGGTTTTTCTTGGGTGGTGACGGCCAGCGTGCACTATCCCTTATCGCCAACACTCCTCGGCCCGCCAAACTCAGGCCAAAGGGTGTTGAGTTAGTACGTGACAGTCGTGTCATGGAGGTTGGCTGGTCAAATCACGTACTGCAGGAGTTGGCCCGTCGGTGAGACCCATGCGTGGAGTTTGAAGCCGAGAAAGGCACCCTGTTTACCGAAACCCCATCTCGCTCCAGGCAACGCGCAGCGTTTCCCTCGTTTTGGGCGACACACCGGGAGCGGCATCAAGTCTACGACGACTTCTGTACACATCACAGGTGGGCTGACGATGGCCGGTCGGCCTGGTTCGGGTGAGGCAAGTCTGTCTCCTTGTTGAGGGCCTCCGGCGGTGCACAACCGTTCGACTATTTTGGCGATGAGCAGCAAGTGAGGGGGCTTGGTCTGGGCCAATGAAATGCTGTGTAGGAGGCGCTTAATGCTATCCTGAGTGTCAAGGAATATTCACTTCCTGATTATGCTATTGGCGTAATCTATGCTAAGATATATGCATGAAGAACGCTCCGCTGACCCTCGAATTCGGCACCGTCCGGCTGCCCATCAGCGCCGACGGTCTGCTGCACGCCCCCACGGCCCTGACCCAGCTCGGCGTCGCCGACCATGACTGGCATGGGCTGGCGCAGGAGCACGACCTGGGGATCGCCCAGCGCGATTTTGGCGCGGGCAACGAACCCACCCTCAGCGTCCCCGACTTCGCGCGGCTGGCGTTCACGCTGCACACCCCACAGGCGAAGCGCTGGCGAAAGCGCGCCCAGGAACTGCTGGTGCGTGCCATGCAGGGCGACGTCCGGCTGGCCGCCCAGGTGGCCGAGCGCAACCCCGATCCCGAGGCCCGCCGCTGGCTGACCTCCCGGCTGGAAAGTACCCACGCCCGCCGGGAACTGATGAGCACCGTGGCCCGGCACGGCGGTGCAGGCAACGTGTATGGCCAGCTGGGAAGCATCAGCAACCGCTCGGTGCTCGGCACGGACAGCGCCACCATCCGCCGCGAACGGGGCGTGAAAGCCACCCGCGACGGCCTGAGCAGCACGGAACTGCTGCGCCTGGCGTATCTGGACACGGCCACCAACCGCGCCATCCAGGAGAAGGGCGCGCAGGGCAACGATGCCATCCTGAAACTCCACCAGTTCGTCGCGCGGCGGGAGCGGCTCGGCTGGGAAACGCCGCTGCCTACCCAGGCTGGTTAGGCGGCGCCTCGACCCTCTGGCGGCAGAGGCTTGAACCTCTGCCGCTTTCCCACACCGGGCCTCACGCCGGGCCGCTAGAATCCGGCGCGTGTCGCTCCTGTCCCGATCCGTCCTGAAGGAGGTTCTCCGCTGGTATGCGGGCGGCATCGCGCTGTTCATGATCCTGCAGATGACGGACGCCCTGAGCAGCACCGTGTCGCAGCTCATCACGTACCATCCGCCCTTCAGCAAGGCCGCATTCGCCTTCCTCAGCATCCTGCCCAGCTTCCTGAACAAGACGCTGGTGATGGCGGTCGCCTTCGCGATCCTGCTGACCTTCTCGCGCATGCAGCAGGACAGCGAACTCAAGGCCGTCAGCGCGGGCGGTATCCAGCCCCTGAAGCTGGTGTGGCCGCTCACGCTGCCCTTCGTGGTGGTGGCGGCGATTGCCTTCTTCAACGCGGACCGGCTGGTACCGGCCGGCCTGGACATCTGGCAGAACAAAGCGTGGTACGACATCTACAACACGCCGCCGCCAGCGCCGGATCAGGACAAGTACACCTACGCCCCACCCGGCGCGCTGTACTACGCGGGCCGAGTGACCCCGGACGGCACCACGCCGGTCGCGCAGCTCCAGGGCGTGATGGTGCAGCGCGGCGATGAAACCATCACGGCCAGCAGCGGCATCTGGGATACGGCCACCCACACCTGGACGCTTCAGGGTGCGTGGATCGTTCGGCCCGGCCAGAACCCGGTGCAGCAGACCGCGCCGCTGGTGCTCCCACAGGGCGACACGCTGGATCCACCGATCCGGGACTCCAAGCAGCTGGTCACGTCCGAGTTGCGCCGCGCGCTGGCCACGCAGCGGCTGGACGCCACGCAGCGCCGCGAGTACACCTTCCAGCTCGCCACGCGCTACGCCGATCCCCTGACGGCCATCGTGTTCGCGCTGGCGGCCGGCGTGCTGGGCCTGCTGCTGCGCAACCGTGCAGCGGCCTTCGCCAGCGTGGTCGTGTTCATCGCGCTGTTCTACGTGCTGTGGTCGACCGTGCCGGGCCTCGCGCGGGCCGGGGCCATGAACCCCACGCTGGCCGCGTGGCTGCCGAACCTGGTGTTCCTGCTGATCGGCGGGGCGCTCGCGTGGCGGCTGCGGTGAGTGCCGACCGCGCCGAAGGACGCCCGTGAAACGCTTCGAGCGGTACGTGCTCGACGAGATCCTGCCGCTGCTGTTCGGAGCGCTGGCCGTGGTGATCCTGCTGCTGCTGCTGACCCTGCTGCAGAGCGTGATCGCGCCGCTGCTCGCCAAGGGCGCCAATCCCCTGCTGGTGGCCCGCGCGGTCGCCCTGAACATCCCCGAGGCGACCGCGACCGCCCTGCCCATTGCGCTGATGTTCGCCACGCTGCTGGGCCTGTCGCGCCTGTCGGCCGACTCGGAGATCAAGGGGGCGCTGGCCAGCGGCATTCCTGCCACGCGGCTGTTCCGTCCGGTACTGGGGCTCGGGCTGGCCGTGACCGTCCTGGCCTTTGCGCTGGGCGAGGGCGTCGTGCCGCGCGCCAGGATCGAGGACCGGAAGGTCAAGCAGCAGATCGTGTTTGACAACCCCCGCGTGATCGGCCTGGACGGCCAGGGGCCGGGGGGGCAGAACGTGGTGCTGCGCGACGCCCTGAACCGCGCCATCTCGGTCGGGCGCATCCTGCCGGGCGGGGAACTGCGTGACCTGCGGATCGTGGCCATGCAGCCCGGCCTGCCGCCCCGCGAGGTCATCACCGCCCGCAGCGGCCGCCTGAAACCCGGCAGCAACGTGCTGGAACTCCAGGGCGGGCAGCGCATCACCTACCAGGACGGCCGCCCGCTGACCATCCTGAGTTTCGACCGGGGCACCCTGCCCGTGCAGGACGTGCAGGCGGATCTGGACACCAGTGGCGGCGCGGTGCGGGCCATCGACACGCCGTTGCCGGAACTGCTGACCCGCACCCATGCGTACCGCATGCAGGGCGTGCAGGCTCCCGCCGATTTCACGGCCCTCCACCTGAAGTTCGCGCTGCCGCTGGCCGCCCTAGCCCTGGCCTTCTTCGCGGCGGCGCTGGCGGTATTCAGCTTCCGTACCGGCCGCAACCTGGGCCTGGTCTGGGCACTGCTTCTGAGCTTCGCGTACTACGCGACCGGCAGCGTGTTCCGCGTGATGGGCGAGAAGGGCGCGCTGGCCGCCGTGCCTGCCGCCTACGCCGCCGACGTGATTGCTGTAGTGGCCGGCGTGGGCCTGCTGTGGCTGGCCCGGCGCCGGTAAGGCGGCCCTACAACACTTCAGTCCTGCGCCTGTCCAGGAGCATGACGGTGCTGAATGTTTAACAAATGCTTAATGTGAATCGTCAGCTGGATTGCGATCGATTTCAGACCTCGTCCTACCGTGACGTATGACGACTGACTCCAGATCATCCAGCCGGAACAGTCCCCGCCGCCGCGCCCCGCGCACCCTGTTGGTGGTGGCCGGTGTGGCCGCCGGCGTCGCCGCCCGCCGTGCCCTGCGCTCGCCGCCCAGCGCCGCCGACAGGAAGGCCGCCACGGTGGATCTCCTGAACGTCCTGTTGCCCACCCGGCGCAGTTTCGACGTGCGCTTCTGGGACGGCACGGTGCTGCCCGCGCCGCAGCAGCCCGCACACGCGACCGTGGTGCTGAACCACGAGTACTCGCTCAGCCGCATGCTGCACTTTCCACTGGACGTGTCGGTGGGCGAGGCGTACCTGCGCGGCGACTTCGACATCGAGGGCGATGTGGCCACCGTGGCCGCCCTGGGCGACGATCTGGAACTCACGCCGACCACGCTGGTGAGGGTGCTGGCGCTGCTGCCCGCCCTGCGCCGGGCCAGTGCCGACGCCCCCGAAGCGGTGGGGATCACCGCGAAACTCGAGGGCCCCACACACTCCAGGGCGCGCGACCAGCAGGCGATCCAATACCACTATGACGTCTCCAACGACTTCTACAAGCTGTGGCTGGACTCGCGGATGGTGTACTCCTGCGCGTATTTCCCGACCGGCACCGAGACGCTGGATCAGGCGCAGGAGGCGAAGCTGGAGTACATCTGCCGCAAGCTGCGCCTGAAGCCCGGCGAGCGCCTGCTGGACATCGGCTGCGGCTGGGGCGGGCTGGCCATCTACGCCGCGCAGCACTACGGCGTGCGGGTGCTCGGCGTGACGCTCTCCGAGGCGCAGCTGCACGAGGGCCGGCAGCGCGTGAAGGACGCGGGCCTGGAGCACCTCGTCACGCTGGAACTGCGCGATTACCGCGACGTGCTCACCGGCAGCGAGGGAGAGTTCGACAAGATCTCGTCCATCGGCATGGCCGAACACGTCGGCACGAAGAACCTGCCCACGTACTTCCGCACCGCCTACGCCGCCCTGAAGCCCGGCGGCCTGATGATGAACCACGCCATCGGCAGCCCCCCGCAGCCAAAGAAACTGCCGCAGTGGGTCGAGGGCGGCAACTTCGCCGGCAAGTACGTCTTCCCGGACGGGGAACTCCAGCCCATCTGGGAGACCCTGAAGTTCGCCACCGAGGCGGGCTTCGAGGCCAGGGACGTGGAGAACCTCCGCGAGCACTACGCCCGAACCCTGCGCCACTGGGCCGACAATCTCGAAAGCCACGCCGCCGAGGCCCGCGCCGCGCTGGGCGAGCAGCGGTTCCGGCTGTGGCGGCTGTACCTGAACGCCTGTGTGCCCGCCTTCCAGCGCGGCAACCTGCACCTGTACCAGAGCCTGCTTGCCAAACCCGACGAGGAGCGCTGCGCCCACGTCCCCCTCAGCCGGGCCGACCTATACCGCTGAGACCTGTCACCCTTTCAGGCATCCCGACCCGCACACAGACCCCACAAGAGGAGATGGTTTGACAGAACAGAGTGTCAAATATACGCTAAAACCAGAATGACACATATCCGGGCGGCCTTCACTTTCAGCGGCAGAATCTCGGCCCAGCGTGTCAAGGACAGCGCCTACGCCGTTTCCAGCGTGGCCGGTGTCACCGTATCTCAGGTTCACGCGGGCGTGGCCGACGGCTGGGTGATCCTCGCAGCCACGCTGGACGCCGCCACGGCCGAGCAGGCCCACGGCTGGCTGCTCTTCACCCTGACCGAACTGGAACGCGACGATTACGCCGAGCTGTTCCGCGTGGAGATCAACGGCGAGCCGCGGCGGCTTGAGGCATAGGGTTCGGTGTGGCCCTTCCGAGGGCCGGTCAGGGTGCTCTTCAAGCGGGCTGACCTGTACCGCTGACGGGCGGTGTGGCCTGGATGGCCGTCAGGGCAATCGTATACACGATGTCGTCCACCAGGGCGCCGCGTGAGAGGTCGTTCACGGGCTTGCGCAGGCCCTGGAGCATCGGCCCCACAGCGACCACCCCGGCGGCGCGCTGCACGGCCTTGTAGGTGGTGTTCCCGGTGTTCAGGTCGGGGAAGATGAACACCGTGGCGCGGCCCGCGACCGGACTGTCCGGGGCCTTCGACCGGCCAACCGAGAGCACGGCGGCGGCGTCGTACTGGAGGGGACCGTCCACGGTGATGTCCGGGCGGCGCTGCTTGACGAGCCCCGTGGCGGCCTTGACCTTCTCGACGTCCTCACCGCTGCCGGACTCGCCGGTTGAGTAGCTGAGCATGGCGACCCGGGGCGTGATTCCGAAGGCGCGGGCGCTGTCGGCCGACTGGATGGCGATGTCTGCCAGCTCCTCGGCGTTCGGATTGGGGTTGATGGCGGCGTCGCCGTACACCAGCACCTGTTCGGGCATCAGCATGAAGAACACGCTGCTGACCAGCGACGCGCCGGGCGCGGTCTTGATCAGCTGGAGCGCGGGCCGCACGGTGTTCGCGGTGGTGTGCACGGCGCCCGAGACGAGGCCGTCCACCTCGCCCAGCGCGAGCATCATGGTGCCCAGCACCACGCTGTCCTCCAGTTGCGCGAGGGCCTGCGGGGCGGTCAGGCCCTTGGCCTTGCGCAGGTCGACCATCGGGGCCACATAGCGTTCCCGCACGGTATCCGGGTCGATGATCTCCAGACCGTCCGGCACGCTCAGGCCCTGGCCCTGCGCGACCTGCGCCACGCGTTCGGGTCGGGCCAGCAGCACGCAGCAGGCAATGCCCTTCTCGGTGCAGCGGATCGCAGCCTGCACGGTGCGCGGCTCGTCTCCTTCGGGAAGCACAATGCGCTTGGCGGCGGCGCGGGCCTTGAGGATCAGTTCGTGCCGGAAGGCGCTGGGCGGCAGGCGGCGTTCGGCGTCCGGGCGGGCGCGCAGGCGGGGCGTGAGCGGCAGTGTGTCCAGCCGATCCGCGATGAAGTCCAGCATGCGGTTCATGCGCTCCGGATCGTCGTGCGGCACTCGTGGGCTCAGGCGGGACAGGGCCGACGCCGTGTTGTACGAGTTCGTGTTCACCCGCATGACCGGCAGGCTGCTGGGCACGCCGGGGCTGCCCAGCGCGGCGGCACACAGCAGCTCGATACTGTCCTCGGGGACGCTGCCGGACGTGAACATCAGGCCCGCGAGCGGCACGCCGCTGAGGTGGCTCAGCGCGGCGGCCATGACCACGTCCTCGCGGTCGCCAGGGGTGACGACCAGCGCGCCCGGCCCGAGCAGGTGCGCCATTTTCGGCACGCTGCGCGCCGTCACGACCGTGCTCGCCACGCGCCGTACGGCGGCCTCGCCCTCGTTGAGAAGGTCAGCCCCGAGGGCGCGTGCCACGTCCAGCGTGCGCGGCGACTGCAACTCCGGCGAGAGCGCCACCACGCCCAGCAGCGGCAGCTCTCCCCGCGCGACCAGCGGGCTGCGCGTTCTGAGTTCGGCGAGCAGCGCGCCGTAGTCGAGGCCCGGCGGCGCGAAGTTCAGGACGTACCCCGCCAGGCCGCTGCCGTCGCTGCGGCGGTGCAAGTTCGCGGCGATCTCCAGCTCGTCCACCAGTTCCGCCGGACTGACGCCCGCCAGCGAGGAGACGAGCACCGAGTCCGCGCCCAGGTTGCGGGCCAGCGCGGCATTCAGCGGCGCGGCGTAGGAGTTGCGTTCCGTCAGGGCCAGTCCCTCGACGACCAGCACGTCCACGCCATCTCCGGCGGCCCGCTGCGACAGGGCGATGACCTCCTCCATCAGGTCTTCCTGCCCGCCGTGGCTGAGCAGCTCCTCGGCGCGGGTCAGGGAAATGGGCTCCGGGGGCTGAAGGTGCGCGACCGTGCGCGCGAAGTGGACGGAATCGTCCGCGACGGTCTCGTAGGTCTGCGCGATGGGTTTCAGGAACGCGACCTTGAGGCCCTGGCGTTCCAGGGCGCGGCCCAGCCCCAGCGCGGTGCTGCTCAGGCCCACGCCGTTGCGGGTCGGGGCGATCAGGAGGGTCTGCATACGGACTCCTTGGTCAGGGATCGGGGAACGCTCATGCGCCCAGCGTGCGGGCGGTCTCGCGGGCGATCATCAGTTCCTCGTTGGTGTTCACGACCAGCGTGGTCAGGCGGCCCGGCGCGCTGATCGTGCCGGACACGCCACGCACCGCCCGGGCGTTCGCGCTATCGTCCACGCCGGCTCCCAGAATGCCCAGCCGGGCCAGGGTCGCGGCCCGCACGGCCACTGCGTTTTCCCCGATCCCGCCCGTGAAGACCAGCCCGTCCACGTGCCCGAGGGCGACCGCCATGCCCGCCACGGCCTTCGCCAGCCGGTACACGAACACGTCCAGCGCCAGCCGCGCTCCCGCGTGCCCGCGCCCGGCGGCGGCCTCCAGCTCGCGCAGGTCGTTGCTGAGCTGGCTGACGCCCAGCAGGCCGCTCTCGCGGTTCAGGGCCGCCGTCACCTGATCCAGGTTCAGGCCCGCCTGCCGGGCAATGAAATCGTGCAGGCCCGGATCGACGTCGCCGCTGCGGGTGCCCATGACCAGCCCCTCCAGCGGCGTGAGGCCCATGCTGGTGTCCACGCTGCGCCCGCCCTGCACCGCGCACACGCTGCAGCCGTTGCCCAGATGCGCCGTGACCAGATTCAGCTCGGCCAGCGGGCGATCCAGCATCCGCGCGGCCTCCTGCGCCACGTACGCATGCGACGTGCCGTGAAAGCCGTAGCGCCGCACCCCATGCTGCCGGTACCACGCGTCCGGCACGGCGTAGCGGTACGCGACCTCCGGCATGGTCTGGTGGAAGGCCGTGTCGAACACCGCCACCTGCGCCGCATCCGGAAAGGCCGTGCGGGCGGCCTCGATCCCCGCGATGTTCGCCGGGTTGTGCAGCGGGGCCAGCGCCGAACACGCCCGGATGGCGTCCAGCACGACGTCCGTGATGAGTGCCGGGGCGCTGAAGGTCTCGCCGCCGTGCACGACCCGGTGCCCGACTGCGCTCACATCGCTGCGCAGGCCCAGGGCGTCCAGCTCGCGGAGCAGCGCCGCGAATGCCTCCGGGTAACTGCCACCCGCCAGCGCCACAGCGCGCGGCTCGCCACCCACGTCGAGCCGCAGGGCCGCGCCCCCCTGGCCCAGCCGTTCCGCGAGGGCCGTGAGGGCCACCGCGCCAGAGTCCGGGTTCAGCAGCGCCACCTTCACGCTGCTGCTCCCACAGTTCAGAACCAGCGTCCACATGCCCGCATTGTTTCAGGTCGGCGTGCCCGACATTCAGCGCCGCCGCGTGATGCGCCGCTCCCCGCCCTCGCCGTCCACATGCTCCAGGTGCAGGATCGGCGCGTCCGGCCAGTCCGCGTACAACGTCTCGCCCCACTCGATCACGCTCAGGCGGCTGCCCTCGACCAGGGCGTCCAGATCCATCTCGTACAGTTCCGCCGCGTCCCGTACGCGGTAGGCGTCCACATGCAGCACGTTCCCGGCCGGGGTGGGGTAGACGTGCATCAGCGCGTAGGTGGGGCTCGTGACCGTGTCCGTGAAGCCCAGCGCGGCGACCAGACCCTGGGTCAGGGTGGTCTTTCCGGCTCCCAGCTCACCATCCAGGAACAGCAGCGCGCCCGGCGGCAGGGCGGTGGCCAGCGCCGCGCCCAGCGCCCGCTGCGCGTCCTCACCCGCCAGCACCCGCACCTCGTTCACGGCCAGCGGAAACCCGTCCATGCGGCCAGTATGCCTGTTGGGATCGCCTCCGAGGAACGGCCGGTCTCAGGTCACGCGCCGTCCAGCCACGCGCCCGTGCGCTCGTCAAGCGCCTCCCAGTCCTCGGCGCGGCCCAGCCGCCAGCCGTCGTCGCTGCGCCGCGCAGACCACACGCTCATGGCATCGGCCATGTCCAGGCGCCTCAGGCCGAGCGTTTCCGCATGTGCCAGCAGCGCCGCCACCCCGGCCGCGCCAGGATCGGTCATTCCACTGCTGATCTGGCCTCCCCGCACCAGCCACGCATCCTCCGGAAGGGCCGGTGGCGTGGCCGTTTCGGGGGCCGCCGTGGATCGTGCCGGAGGCTCACCGAACTGGCCCAGGCCCGCTAGCAGATCACCGATCGATGCCGGAGCCTGCGGCTGTTCTCCAGGCGCACTGACCACCGGGGCGCTCGGGGGCACGGCGGTGGCCAGCGGGTCGGGCGCGTCTCCACCGTCCAGATTGAAGACGTCCAGCAGACCGCTCAGGGCATCCTGACCGAAGGTCGCCGTGACCTCCTGCGCCGCGCGGAACTCCGCCTGCGCCTCGGCCAGCAGCGCCTCGGCCTCGACCAGGGTCTGCCCGTAGCGGGCGCGCGCAGCGGCGCTCATGGTGCCCAGCCGCCGCTGCGCCCGCAGGCTGTCGGCCAGGCGGCCCAGCCGCTGGGTGGTCTCGCCCGCCAGGTGCCGCACGGACGCGTACTCATCGATGACCGTATCCGCGCGCACGTCGAAGGCGTCGCGTTCCAGCGCGGCCGCGCCCATGTGCCGTTCCAGCAGAGTCCACAGCGGGCCCAGATCCACATCCTCGCCCTGGGCGAAGCGGGCTTTGGCCTGCGCGATCAGCGGATCGAGTTCGACAAGCGAGGCCGGCAGCGCCCGCGCCGACCGTTCCAGATCCAGCAATTCCTGTTGCGTCGCGAGCCGGGCACCGTCCAAGTGGCCGCCGCCCAGCGTGTCCCGCGTGTCCCGCAGTTCCCGCAGGGAATCGGTGGCCAGGTTGCCCAACGCCAGGGTCTGCCGGGCCGCGTCCAGCAGGACGCGCACGCCCATGGCCAGTTCGCCGTCCACGGTGTGTGGGGCCAGCTGCTGTTCCAGCTCCGCGAATTCGGCGCGCTGCTCGGCCAGCACCTCGTCGCGCGCGCCCAGCAACTGCGCGCGCCACGCGTCCACGTCGGTCGTCGAGACGTGGCCCGACTGCTGCGCCTCCTGCCACTGCCGCTGCTGGGCCTGCAGCTCCGGGCGGGCGCTCAGCAGCGCCGCAAAGTCCCGTTCCAGCCCCGCGAGCTGCTGGGCGGCGTGCTCCTGTTCCAGCGCCAGCACCCGCGCTTGAACCTCCGGATCGAGCTCTGGCGGCGGGGCTCCCGTGCCGACCGTCTGAACCACCGACGATTCCAGCAGTTTACGCAGCGAGAAGGTCAGGTTCCGGGCGCGTTCCACCTCGGCCGGCAGGAGCGTGGCCTGCGACTGCGCCTCGTCGATCTGCCCGATCAGGGTCTCCAGACGCCGCACCTCACGGCTGCCCATGCCCTGCACCCGCGCGAAGGCAGCGCGCATCTCCGCAAGGTCCTGGGCCTGCGCCACGAGGCTCTCCTGCAGGCGGCGCTCCAGCTGAACGATCAGATCCTGGCCTTCCTGTACCAGCGCATTGACCTCGCGGCCCTGCTGTTCCTCCTGACGCGCGATGGCCAGCAGGCTGCGCAGGCGCTGCGTCTCGGGCCAGTCGAAGTACAGCGAGAATTTCCGCGCGCCGTCCTCCAGGCTTTGCAGGGAACTCACGGTCGCCACGGACGAATTCCGCTCCTGCGTGGTCTTCATCAGCTCGTTCAGCACTTCCGACACGCGCTTTTTCGCCAGAGGTGCCGGCACCGTCAGCTGCAGCCGCTTGAACACCTCCTTCTTGAGGATGTCCTCCAGGGCGGGGGCGTCGAGGTCAGCGGGGGTCAGGCCGCGCGCCTCGGCGGCATCCTGCAGGATGCGTTCGAGGGCGCGCGGTGAGACCAGATCCCCCAGCATCTGCAGGGGCAGCCGGCTCAGGCCGGGTGGGCCGGACATCACAGGTCCTCATCCCATTCCAGCCCGCTCTGCGTGGGGGTGCGGGATCCGGCCGGGCTGCCCATCAGCCCGAACTGCTGGCACAGCCCGCGGAACCCGAAGGACATCAGGCCGATAGCGACGGCACAGAACAGTGCCCAGAGCGGCAGTCCGTACGCGCCCTGCGACAGCGTGACGTTCACCGCGCCGCTCAATGCCCCCACGCCGGTCACGTCGCCCAGCGCGCCCAGCAGGCCGAACAGGCCCTCCAGGAACACCGGCAGCAGCAACAGGCCCATGCCGATCATCACGGCCCGCCAGTACGTGTTCCGTGCGCCGAACGCCAGGTTCAGCAGGTACAGCGGCACGGCGGCCAGCGCGGCCAGCAGCAGGAATACCAGCACCCGCATCCAGCCGCTGAACGACCGCGCCACGCCGGCCGACACCGAGTCCAGCGTGCTGGTCTCCCGACCAGCCGCCGCCGCTTCCAGGTTCGCCGTCTGCGCGATCAGGGCCTGCACGTCCGACACGCGCAGCGCCGAGCGGGACTGCGCGGCGGTCAGGTTGAATACCAGATCCGTGTAGCCTCGCGCGGTTCGCAGGGAGGCGGGCACTGCGGACAGCGCCTGCGTCGCCAGGGCCAGGTCAGCCCGGGCTGCCGTGTTGTCCCCGTGGCCGGCCGCCGCGAGGGCCCGGCCCAGCGCGGCGTACAGCGGCGCGGCGTCCACGGACTGCGTCACGGCCGTCTGGGGCGTGCTGCCCGCCGTGCTGCGCGCGCCACTGACCACGGCCGGTGTCCGCACCACCACAGCGGGCGTCGGCGTGGTGCCAGGTGTGACGCGCTGCGTCCCGGTGCGCGCCGCGAGGGCCTGGGGTTCCGGTCTCAGGGTCTTGACCAGCACCGCCGTGCCCTGCCGCAGCACGGTCAGAGATGCGGCCAGATCCGTCGTCTTCCCGGACGTGAGCTGCCGCAGCGCATCGCCGAACTGGGAGACCTGCAGGCCGCTGCTCCCGGCCGTGTCCTGCAGCACCGTGAACCAGCTGGTGGCCCGCGCCAGACTGACGTAGGACGCCGTCGTCCGCTCGGCCCGCGTGTCATTCAGGGACATCATCACGCGCGAGGCTGCCGCCCGCTGGAGTCGCCACGCGACCCGTTCCGGGTGACCCGCCTTGTTCTCCTGCATGACCGCCTTCGTGCCCTCCGGACTCAGCCCGAATTCTCGCGTGAGCAGCTGCAACTGCGCCGTGCCGTTTGCGGGGCCGGTGACCAGCTGCGCGAGCGTCTGGTCGTACAGGGCCTTGCGCATCAGGCCGCGCGCCAGCATGACCTGGGCCTCCAGTTCCGCCGGAGTTCGGCCCAGCGCCGCCCGCGAGCTCGACATGGCGTCGTCCAGCCCCGCCGCCAGCTGCCGATTGCGCAGCGTGGGCTTGAGTTGTGTGAGCGCCGTGCCCGCCGCGTCCAGCCGGGTCAGGGACGCCTGGGCCGACTGGGTGCGCACCCGTACCGCCTCATCCAGATTGCTGGCCAGTTGCTTGTATGCGCCCAGATCCTGTGCCCCGGCGGTGCCCACCAGCAGCGCGGCAACCAGCACGGGCACCCGAGTCCAACCCTGACGATTCCAGTTCATGCTGCCGCCTTCAACTGCTGGAGTTCCACGAGTAACCGTCCCACATTCGATTGAGAATTCACGATGACCGCCACGCAGTACGCGCCCAACGGACGCACGCACACCGTCCGGCCCCCCAGTTCTGCCGACAGGAGCCGCAGCGTTCGCTGCTGGAACAGCAAAGCACTCGCCGCCACCACCGCGCCCAGCCCCGGCGCCTCGCGGATGGCCCGGACGCGCAGCACCTCACCGTTCGCGCGGCACACCATCACGCCCTGCACGCCGCTGAGCCGCCCCAGCGCCTGAAGCAGGTCTTCCTGCCCCAGCGGTGAGTCCAGATCGTACGACTGTCCCGTCGAGGTCAGCGCGGAGTCCGGATCGTCGAACTCGAAATCGTCCACATCCAGGTCAAGCTGATCCCAACTGGTCGCCGTCGCGTCCGAATGCTCCTCCCACGATGCCGACGGCCCCGGCTGCGTGAACAGCGTCGGGGCCTTCACGTCCGTCGCCTCCAGCTGTCGGGACAACCCCAGCAGCTCCTGCCGCGCCCGGCCCT
This sequence comes from Deinococcus sp. KSM4-11, assembly GCF_004801415.1. Classification (NCBI taxonomy): domain Bacteria; kingdom Thermotogati; phylum Deinococcota; class Deinococci; order Deinococcales; family Deinococcaceae; genus Deinococcus; species Deinococcus sp. KSM4-11. Next base: position 62,236 of record NZ_SSNX01000007.1, read on the forward strand.
GCGGCAGAACCGTCGACAGCCGGGCCAGTAGCGGCCCGGACAGCACCCGCTGCATATCCGATCCCGTCACCGTATCGGGCGACAACCGCAGATCCCGCAGCGCCGTGCGCAGCATGCTCTCGGCCGCCCGATCCGAGACGAGTTTCCCGAGGGCGCGCACAATCATGGTGTAAACGGCGTTGGTCATGGCTAACCTCTGGCGAGTATAGAAAGCCCATGCTTACACTTTCCTCTCATCCTCACCGGGCCTGGGCTGAATGCTGCAGCTTATCCAACCCCGTCGCCCACCCCGCCACCGCCCTTTACCGTTCGCGCTCGCACGGCCCCTGATATACTCCCGGCTGCCCGCGCCTTCCGGAGCGGAATCCACCTGCACTCGTAGCTCAGCTGGATAGAGCGGCCCCCTCCTAAGGGGCAGGTCTCGCGTTCGAATCGCGACGGGTGCACCATGGTCAGCACGAGAAAACCCCCACTGGACTGGTGGGGGTTTGTGCGGTCTGGCGTAGTAATGGCGTAATGGCTTCAATTCAGCAGTGGCAGGCGTGAGGAACACCGCCGAAACCAAGCCGCTTAGAGTCCAGCCCGCTGGGCGAGCTACGACGCCCTGACGATCCTGTAACCGCTGCCTGACTTCACTGGCAGCGGCTCCGGCAGAACCGCCCCCACCTTTCGGGCGGCGTATTCCACGGTGGCGGCCTCCTGAAGATCCGGCAGGTCGTGGGGGTCGAGTTCGACGTCGATGCCACGGAACGCGACGGGATCCGGGTGGGCCTCGCGCACCGGCACGACCACGATCCCGCGCGAGTCGTCGAAGACCGCGCCGATGATCCGGTAGTCGGGGAACTGGTCTTGCAGCGTGGCTTTCAGGGAAGCGAAATTCATCCGGCAACCATAGGCAGGTTCAGATGAGTTCACTGTGACCATAAAGTGTTACCGGCCGCGTGCTCCACTCCACGCCGAGCGGCCGAGCCCGCCGGAACAGGGTGCCCGACATGGGAGGGTGATTACGCTGGTTCCGGAAGGCGAACCGGCGTGGTGGGAACCGGGAGCCGGGCGGCCGTCAGTTCGCGGAGCACCAGCACGCGGCGCAGGAAGGTCGCGGCGTCCACCGTCTTGCGGATGGGCGCTGGCCCCAGCACGCGCAGGCCCAGCGGGGTGCGGCGCAGGCGGCCCAGCGTCTGGCGCAGGTTGCCACGCCACTGGGTACCGCGTGGCGTGGGGGCCAGGTTCAGCAGCAGGGTCTGGATGACGTCCGGGGAGATCAGGTCGTCCAGCGGACTGGGCGTGGCCTGCACACTGTCCCAGATGTCGTCACGCTGCGCGATGAGTTCCAGCTTCCAATCTGCGACGTAGCCCAGGGAACGGGCCAGGGGCACCTGCATCAGCTGCGGGTCGAGGCGGCGCAGGGCGCGCCTGAACAGGGCCTTGCGGGCCAGGAGGGGCAGGGGCAGACCGAGCGTGAAGTCCAGCAGGGCGCCGTCCAGGTAGGGCGTGTGCACCTGTGCGGTGTGCCCGGCGAAGCGGTCACGCCAGGGCAGCAGGGAGTGCGCGACGTTCACGTCGAGCATCAGGGCCATTTCCAGCTCGTACCCGTCGAACGTCTGACCGGGAGCGGCGCCCGAGTGGGCGAGGACGCCGTCCAGGGTGGCGTGCCACTGGCTTTCCAGGGCACCGAAGGTGTCGCTGCTCAGCGACCCGCGCAGCCAGCCCAGCAGCTCGTAGGATGGCGGCACCTTCTGCCGCAGCAGCTGATCCGCCCGGCCGCCCAGGGGGTGGGAGTTGAAGTCGAAGGCATGGTCCCCCACGAACACGTCCGAGGGATTCAGGGCCGCGAACTCGGCCCAGGCGTCCGCCTCGTCGCACAGCGGGGCCGCGCCGCCGCTCCAGCTCACGTTCTGCTGCACGTTGTCCAGCACGCGGCCCCGGTAGGCGGTCAGGGCCGTGTGCTGCGCGCCGTACTGGGCGGCGAGCCGCTGCGCGATGGGCGCATCGCTGCCGGGGGTCAGGGTGCTCAGCGTGTACGACACAGTGCGGACAGCTCGACCTGGAGCGCTCATGAGACTGAGGAGCGCGCGGGAATCGTAGCCACCACTCAGCGACAGGTAGGGACGGTCGCCACTGGCGGCCAGGCGGCGGGTCACGGCGGCGCGCAGCAGGTGCACGAATTCCGCCTCCAGATCGGCCTCGCTGCGGCCCGCGTCCGGAGTGAAGGTGAGCGGCCAGTAATCGTGGGCACGGAAGGTGTCCACGGCCAGTTCGTGTACGCAGGCACGGCGCAGGCTGGTGACGCCCTCGTGCAGGGTCAGGCCGCCGATCAGGTTGCCCTTGATCAGCATGCTGCTCACGCCCGCCAGGCTGAGGGGCCGCTTTCGCAGTGGTGCCCAGTCGGCTCGGGTCGAGAGTGCGGCGTGAAGGCCGTCGTGGGCAGCGTACAGGGCCCGTGATCCCACCCGGTCCGTGATGGCCAGGATACGTCCCGCCCGGCCATCCAGCAGCAGGGCCGCGTAGTTGCCTTCCAGATGACGCGGGAAGTCCGGCCCATGGCGTTCGTAGGCGTCCAGCAGGGCGTCCGGCCCGGCACCGTACACGCAGCCCTTGATGACGGCCCGCAGTTCCGAGCCGGGCCGCGTGACGACCGTGGCGTCCCCGGCCTCCAGGGAGACCAGCCACGCGCCGCAGCGCACGCCGCCCTGGGCGGCCGCATGTGGCGCGTCGACGCGGGTGAAGGTGGCGGTGAAGTCCTGTGCCATGGTCAGCGGCTCCTAAGCGTCACGAGGGGTTCCGGCCGGAATGATCCGGTAGTCGATGGGCTTGAAGGTGCCGCCATTGCTGCCCTCGGCGGAACACGCGGTCAGGCCGACGATCAGGTTCATCTCGGCGCGCAGTTCCAGCCGCTGCCCGGCCGTGGAGATTGGGGGCGCGATGTTCACCCGGCCGCGCTCGTCCACGAGGACATTCATGAAGATGTTCAGCGTGGTGGGAATCCGGTCCGGCTGGATGCCGTAGGGTGCCAGAGCCTGCACCAGATTGGAAAAGCAGCTGGGATGGCCGTCGGCCGTGCCGGGCGGGTACAGGATCTCGAAGGTCTCGGTAGAGCAGGGCGTGAGCAGGAAATCGTGGCGACCCACGTCGTCGCGCTCCAGCGTGAACATCGGCCGGCTGCGGTTGGAATACAGGACGTGCCCGGTACTCAGGTAGATGGTCTCGTTGTAATCGAAGGTGCGGCCGGACGACAGCCACTCGTCCGGCTGGTCGGCGGCGAAGGCCATCAGGTCCGAGACCTGCTCTCCATACGCGTCGATCACGACCAGCACGTCTCCCCGGCTGAGGGTGAACCCGGCGCCACTCTGCGGCGGGATGCGGTGGGTTGGGATGTCCAGGGTCATCGGCTGCCCTCCTTGTCTCCGTGTCCGAACGGGCAGCGGGCGGGGGGCAGTTCCGGAAAGGGAGCCACCCAGTCCGGCTCGACGGGCCGTCCGGAGTACTGCCGCGCTTCGGACGCCTCGCCATAATTCGCCAGGTTGGGATTCAGGCTGCCCTGCAACAGCAGTTCGCGGCGCCGGATGGCGTGTTGCAGGGGCATGAACCGTCCGGTTTCACGCAGGTGCCGGAATTGCCGGTGGGCGTTGAAGACCAGGGCGGGATACGCGAAGCTGCGGGCCACGCGGCTGCTGTGCGGGTGCAGGCCGATGACGAAGAAACCGCGTCCGTTGAAGGAAAACCCGAAGTTCGGATCGGTGGGGTCTGCCTTGACCTCGGCGCTGTATGGGTGGGGATCGAGCGCGTGCAGGGCGCGCAGCTGCGCCCACAGCTGGGTCTCGAAGCTCAGCTCGTCGGGCGGGGGAGAACCCCGGAACACGGCGATCATGGACGTGAAGCCGCTGGTCATGGCGTCCTGGTCGGCGCAGAACTGCGCGAGGTCGCGGGCCAGATCGAGCGAGGCGGGCTTGCTGCCCAGGGCGCCATAACAGGCCAGGGCGTAGGCGCTGGTGTTCACGGTGGCACGGGCCGCCAGGCAGGAGAAGTCCGGCGCCAGGATCTTGCGGTGCAGCGTGGCCTGCACACGGCGGGCGAAGGGCGTGACTGGATGTCGGCCCGCTTGCAGGGTGCCACCGCGTACCAGGTGGTACGAACTGGCCTGACGGGATGTGATGGCTTGCGACTCTGTCATTGCACACTCCGGCGGACGGGGGACGTCGGGCACGTGCCTGCTCCGACGCCGTCTCAACTCTCCAGCGTTTCTAAGAAAAACCTTAGTGGGAAAGTTCATATTCGGGAACCCGCTGATGGGGTGGTCAGTTGCGGGTCTGTGCAGTACAGAGTGGAAAAATAGTCGTCCAGAATGGAAGAAATGCCATCCGGTGCTTTCATGCCCCCGTTGGCGGGGACTGGTGGGGGCATCGAATCCATGAGAAAGGTAAAGCTGCGGCGGTCTGTGATTTCCGACACTGGCGCGCCGTGTCGAACCTGCGGGTAGCTCTGTTTCCGGACACGTTGCCGCTCGCGCCGGGGAGCGATTCGACGTCCAGATCACGCCGAGGAGTCCAGCAAAAGCCCTGCGCCAGGCAGGGCTTTTGCTTTCCTGGACGGTTACCAGGGTCGGGGACTGCCGCAGTAGTAGCCGGGACCGTTGATGAAGCGTTGTGACGATCTCTGGTTCGCATCGGCCTGCGCGGCCTGCCGCACGGAGGTGCTCACCCAGTCCTTGGCGTCGTCGACCACATCGCACAGGAATTCGACCTGCACCTGGTTGGGCGAGTGGAAGCGGCTGGCGGTGCCGTTGTTCTGGTACATCGCGCCGAAGGCGTAGGCGCCGACGCCGTGGAAGTAGAAGTAGTCGCAGAAGTTCGCCACGGTGCAGTTGCCCTGCGCGGCGCGGTGGCCGCCGTAGGTGCCGTTGCTGTAGTGGTACTTCTTCATCCAGGCGTGCCACCCCTCGTGCATGAAGTCACCGGCGCGGCTGCCCGGGTTGGCGTTCGCGGAGGCGGGGTTGTACAGCAGGCAGGAGGTCTGCACGCGGCCGCTGTTGGGGTCATACGAGCCGAAGATGGTCGTGTCGTCGGTGGGCGCGTGGTAGATGGACTGGTGGAAGTTGCTGGAGGCCGCCTCCGCCGTCTGGCGGTAGTCGGTGGTGCCGTGGAACTGGTGGGCGAGGTTGTCGGTCAGGCCGTAGGTAACGAGGTACGCGGCGTTCCAGAGTTTCGGGTACTCCAGGTTCACGTTGCAGGCATCGTTCCAGCCGCGTCCGGCCCAGTCGCTGCCGCGTGCGTCGTACGCGCGGTATTGCCACAGGTAGTAGGCCTGCCAGCAGCCGTGCGTGTTCCACAGGCTGCGGTCGGCGGTGCTGGCTCCAGATTGCACACACACGGCCAGCGAACTGGTGAACATAGAGAACATCAGGGCGATCAGGTAACCGAGGATTTTCAGGCTGCGGACGGCGATCATCGGGCGCTCCTTGTGTGGGGTGGGTGGGGCGATCCATTGCTGGACGGACGCTGGTTCGGGGCTGTGCGGGCCTCAGCCATGGGAAGGCTCAGTAGCCCGGAGGCGAACCGGGATCGGCCCTGTCCGGCTGATCCTTGCCGACGTCCTCCCCGGCTGGGGGATCTGGCGCGGCGAGTTCCGGGTGGAGATGCAGGAAGGCGGTCAGTTTCGCGTTGAAGGATTCGCCGGACTCCCCGATATCCCGGATGGGCCGATCTACGAAGGCCTGTTCGCCCTTCTGCACGTAGCGTTGCAGCAGCTGGCGGTTGTCCGGGTTGTTGTAGAGGTACGCGGTGATCGCGGCGGCCCGCACGATCCGTGAGGGGTGCTGCGCCACCAGGGTGAGTACCGCCTGGGTGCCGGATTCGCTGCCCATGTACGCGAGGCCCTCGGCTGCCTTGGCCTGCAGGGTGCCCAGCGCGGTCTGCTCGGGGTTCTCGCCCTCGAAGCCGGGTTCGGTGCTGGCGGCGGGGAAGGGCAGGTTCACGAAGCGGATCAGACCCTGTTCCCCCACCGGATTGCGGAGTTCCCCGAGCACCGACAGGGCGACCAGGGCGCGGCTGTGATCCGTCTTCTGGGCGCTGAACACGGCGTCGACCAGGGCCTGGGCCACGGCGTCGTTCGCGCGGGCCGCCTCGATGGCCGCCCGGCCCTCCTCGCGCTGCGAGAGGCGGGAGTCGGCGGCCCAGTCGATGAACTTCGCCACGGCCGCCGTCGCCTCTCCGGCCGTGACATCCAGGGCGGGTACCGCGACCACCGGGCGGTTCACCACGCTGGGTGATTTCTCCGCGTTCTGCTGTGTGGCTGGCCCCGTCGAGGCCGGCTGACTGGGAGACGAGCACGCGAGCAGGCTGACGGACAGCGCCAGCGCCGCGCAGGCCAGGCGGAGAGGACGGGCATGAAGGTGGGCTCTGGTCATGGTCAGCTCCTGAGGACTCCGGGGGCGACCCCACGCGGACGGCGCAGGGGCAGAGCGGGCCGCCACCCTGCGCGCAGGGCAGTGGCGTGCGGGCACGGCACGACGCGGGTAACGCCGCGTGCGGGTCGTGCGGGTGGCGGTTCGGCCCGGTGTCCGGCGTGTCGTCACGGCCGGAAACCACGGGCGGTCGTGCGGGCAATACGCGGCTCACCCCCCCGGGTGGCCGGTCAGTGCAGTCCGGTGCTGCCGTCCGTGTGGAGGCGCCGTGACTGCGGTCTTGGGGGGAGCATGCGCCGGGGGCCATGATCGGGCCATGATCGTTTCCGGGTGTGGGTCGCGCGGGGCAGAGCCGAACCACAGAAGAACCCCCTCTCCGGTGCCGGAGAGGGGGCGGGGCGCAGGGTCTGGTTACAGGACGCTCTTGACGACCTTCGTGACGTTCTCGACAGTGAAGCCGAACTTCTCGAACAGCACCTTCGCGGGCGCGGACGCCCCGAAGCTTTCCATGCCGATCACGGGGCCACCCTGCGTCCACTCGTACCACGGCCCCTTGCTGGCGGCCTCGATGGCGACGCGTTTCACGCCGGGCGTGAGGATGGAGTCGCGGTAGGCCTGATCCTGCGTGCGGAAGACCTCCATGCATGGCATGGAGACCACGCGGGTTCCCACGCCCTCGGCGTTCAGGGCCTTGGCGGCCTCGATGGCGAGGCTGACCTCGGAGCCCGACGCGATCAGGATGATCTGGGCGTTCCCGCCCTCGGCATCCTGCACGACATAGGCGCCCTTTTTCACGCCGGCGTGGTTGCGGGGCAGGATCGGCAGGTCCTGGCGCGACAGGGCCAGCGCGGTGGGGCCCTTGTCGTACTCCAGGGCCATGGCCCACGCGGCGGCCGTCTCGTTCGCGTCGGCGGGCCGGATCACGTGCGCGCCCGGCACCGCACGCAGCATGGCGAGCTGGTCGATGGGCTGGTGCGTGGGGCCGTCCTCGCCCAGCCCAATCGAGTCGTGCGTGAGGACGTACGTGACCGGCTGCATCTGGATGGCGCTCAGGCGGAAGGCGGGCTTGAGGTAATCCGCGAACACCAGGAAGGTGCCGACCAGGGGACGCAGGCCGCCGTAGAGGCTCAGGCCGTTGCCGGCGGCGGCCATGCCGAACTCGCGCACGCCGAAGTACACGTTGCGCCCACCGTAGGTGTCGTGGTTCAGCACGCCGCCGTCCGTGATGGTCGTTTTGGTGCTGCCGGACAGGTCGGCGCTGCCGCCCATCAGGCCGGGAATCGCCCTGGCGAGGGCGTTGATGACCTCGCCGCTGGCGTTGCGGGTCGCCATGGCCTTGCCGCCGACCTCGTAGCTGGGGAGCACCTCACCCAGGTTGGCGGGCAGGTCGCGGGCGAGCAGCGCGTCCACTTCCTTGCCGAGCTCTGGGTGCGCGGCGCGGTAGCCGTCCATCAGGGTGTTCCAGTCGGCTTCCAGCTTTGCACCGCGTTCGGTGGCGTCCATGTGGGCAGCGACATCGTCGGGCACCGTGAAGGCCGGGTAGTCCCAGCCCAGGGCCTTCTTGGTCTCGGCCACGGCCGCCTCGCCCAGCGCCTCGCCGTGGGCCTTGCTGGTGCCGGCCTTGGGGCTGGCGTAGCCGATCACGGTGCGCACCTGGATCAGCGTGGGCTGCGAGGTGTTGTTCTTCGCGACGGTCAGCGCCTGGCGGATCTCAGCCAAGTTGTTGCCGTCCTCGACGCGCAGCACCTCCCAGCCGTAGGCGCGGTAGCGTTCGGCGGTGTCCTCCGACTCGGCCTTGTCGGTGGCGGTGTCGAGCTGCACCTGGTTGTCGTCGTGCAGCCAGATCAGCTTGCCGAGCTTGAGGTGCCCGGCCAGCGCGGCGGATTCGTGGTTCACGCCCTCCTGCAGGTCACCGTCGCCCAGGATCGAGTACACGTGGTTGTCGAAGATCTTGAAGCCCTCTTTGTTGTAGCGGGCGGCCAGGTGCGCCTCGGCCATGGCCATGCCGACCGACATGGCCGCGCCCTGCCCGAGGGGGCCGGTGGTGGCGTCCAGGCCGGGCGTGTGGAAGAACTCCGGGTGGCCGGGCGTCTTGCTGCCCCACTGCCGGAAGTTCTTCAGTTCCGAGAGGGGCATGTCGTAGCCGGTCAGGTGTAGTAGGGAGTAGATCAGCATGCTGGCGTGTCCGGCCGACAGCACGAAACGGTCGCGTCCGGCCCACTGCGGATGCTTCGGGTTGAAGCGCAGGAACTCCTGCCAGACGACGTAGGCCATGGGAGCGGCGCCCAGCGGTGCGCCGGGGTGACCGCTGTTGGCGGCCTGAACCCCGTCGATGGACAGCGTGCGGATGGTGTTGACACTCAGCTGCGGCACGTCGGTTGACATGCCGGTATCCTACCCTGATTCAGATTGGTGTACAGGGTACACTTATAGACCGGAATCTTGACCGTTGTGCTCCTGCCTGGCTCCCAGCACCTCATCCAGTGCGGTTCTGAGCCGGTCGCCCTCGATGCCGGCGGCCAGCAGGTCGTGGGTATGCTGCCGCCAGCGCTCCAGGGCTTCGCGGTGATGCAGACCGCCGGCCCACGCGGCGGCCGCGACCGTAGTGCCCGCCCCGGCGCGGTTCTCGGTGACACCCTCGTGGCGCAGGGCCGTGTAGGCCTTCGCCACGGTGTTCACCGCGAGGTTCAGCTCGGCGGCCAGGGCGCGCACCGTCGGCAGCGGATCGCCGGGCCGCAGCAGGCCGCGCTCGATGGCGTGAACCAGCCCTCCCCGTACCTGGGCGTACAGCGGCACGGCGCTGGACGGGTCGAGGCCGGATTTCAGGGTGTCCAGCAGTTCGTCGGCTCGGGTCATGGTGCGTCTGACCATGGACGCTGGGCCGGGCCCTGTCAAGGCGACCGCGCCCGCCCGGCACGGGCGCGCCCCCACCGTGATGGGGCGGGGGCGCGGGGTGGGTCTGGCTTGGGGCTTCTCAGTCCCTCCGGTTCGAACTGCGAACACACCACGGCGCTCTCGTTCCGGTGACAGCATAATACGCCCGGTGCGTAATCATGTCAACCCCATCTGTGAATGCCGCCTGAGTACGAATAGTGAGCGGGATCAAAATTCAGCGTCGAGCAGAGCTAAGCCTGCTTCCAGCAGAGCGTATATACAGCGGCTCCGCCATCATGCCTACCCGCCCGATTCGCCTTGCGCTGCGCCGTCCTGCACCATGACTCCATGACCACTCCCTTTCAGCATCCCGAGGACACGCCGTTGACGCTACGCCCCTTCCAGAACGCCGACGCGGAAGCCGTCGCCGCGCTCGTCACGGCCGGAATGCGCGGCCACTGGACGTACCGACCGGAGCAGTTCTGCGAGAGTACGGATCCGCAGTACCGCCGTCTGGTCGCGCTGCACGGCGACCACATCGTCGCCACCGCCCACCTGTTCCCCTTCGGGCCCGCCACCCCGGACGCCCTGCGCCTTGACCTGGCGGGCGACGGCGTGGCCTTCACGCCGCTGTACCTGGCGCTGCTGGCCGGGCTTCCGGCTGGGTTCACGCGCATGCTTGGCGTGACCCGCGAGGACTTTCCCGAGACCATGGGGTTCTTCCACGCGGCGGGCTTCCGCAACGCCTGGCAGTCGTGGGGCGCCCACCTGGATCTGGCGGCCTTCGACCCGGCACCGTTCCAGCCGCTGGAGGAACGCCTGTTCCTGAGTGGGTATGAAACGCAGCAGCTGGACGACGAAGCGCCGGGCAGCGACTGGGACGTCCTGCACCAGCTGCACCAGTTGGGCCTGCGTGACGCCCCGCGCAATCCCACCACGACGCCGGAGCCTCTGACCCGCGACGGCCTGCGGGAGACCATCCGGCGCGGAGAGGCGGCCTTCGTGACCCGCTGGCGTGGCCAGATCATCGCCAGCACCCGCCTGAGCGTGGAGGGGACGGAGGTCGAGAGCGAGCAGACCGTCACGCATCCGGAGCACCGAGCGCACGGCGTGGCCACGGCCCTCAAGGCACACGCCCTCGGCTGGGCCCGGGCGGCGGGCTACACGCACGCCGGCACCGGGGGCACCGTGCTGAACCTGCCCATGCTGCGCGTCAACGCCCGGCTCGGGTACCACCCCAGCCCCCTGTGGATCACCTGGGAACGCCTGGCCTGACCCCGCCGGTGCGGAGGCCCACCCCCCTGTCTCCCCCCGGTGTGCCCGGCCAGGGTGCCCACATCGACGGCCCTGGCCGGGTTCTCAGGCCCTATCCTGAGAGGCATGTCGGTGGAGGCTCCACCCGAGCAGCCCCTCGATCGCACCCGGCGCAGGAGCTACATCCTGATCTGCCTGGGCGCTCTCCTAACCTTCGCCTCGCTCGCCCTGATGACCCACGGCGCGCCCTCTGAACCGTACGCCATCGGCGCGGGGATCACGCTGGCCCTGCTGGTGGCCGCCCTGATGCCCCGGCTCACCGCCTCCCGGATGGACGCGTTGTTCGGCTGGTGCTCCGACCTCGGGGCCATCCTGTGCATCTGGGTCGTGGCGCACAACGCCGGGCCGTTCAGCGCGCAGAGCCTGCTGATCCTGAGTATCTTCCTGGTCGTCTGGTTCGGGGTGCTGACCAGTCGGGCCGCCATCGTCCGGGCAGTGCTGCTGGTCGCTGCGGTCGCCCTGATCGGAGCGCTGAGACACCCGGCTGAGCCCACGCCCGTCGCGTGCTTCGCGTTCCTGGCCCTGCTGATCGGGCAGATGACCTCCAGCGGCCGGATCATCCGCGAGGAACTCAGCGAGAAGGCCCACTACGCGAACCTCGCCATGACCGACATGCTCACCGGACTCCTGAACCGCCGGGCCCTGCACGGCGCCTTGAACGCCCATTACGCTGGCCCCCGCAGCCGCCGGGGTGGAGTGGGCGTGCTGCTGCTCGACCTCGACCACTTCAAGAGCATCAACGACAACTACGGGCATGACGTGGGCGACAGCGTGCTCCAGCATGTCGCGGCGGTCCTGCGCGCCTGCGCCGGCCCGGAGGATCAAGTGGCCCGCTGGGGCGGCGAGGAATTCCTGATGCTGACGGTCGCGGCGGATCGCGCCGACCTCGAAGAGCGGGCCACGCAGATCATCCGCACGCTGCGCGCCATCCACAGCGGCCTGCCGCCCGTGACCGTCAGCGTGGGGATCGCGCACACCAGCGAGGCGCCGGACGTGGACAGCCTGCTGCGCCTTGCGGACCGCCGCCTGTACCGCGCCAAGCGCGGTGGCCGCGACCGTCTGAACAAGGACACCCTGGTTCACCTGCCGGATCAGCTGTTCTGACGACTGGGAACGGGGCGGTCAGCGTTTCGGCTGGGGTGGCGCGTAGCGCGTCACTCCCCCCGCCTGTTCGAACGCGGCCTTCAACTCGGGCAGGGGCGTGGCGGGAACGCTGTGCGGATCGCCGGGCAGCGTGTGGGCATACACCTCCAGCGCGTCCGGGTAGCCGTCGCCATCGGCGTCCTGATCGGCCCGGAGCACGGCGTACAGCAGCTCCGGGAATTTCGCCCTGCCTCCGGCCTGCGCGTCGGCCAGGAACGCCGTCCGGATGCTCTCGCCGAAGGGATTCCACGGGGCTCCACCCTCGTCCTTCACGTGGCAGAAGGTGCAGGCCATGACGCGCCGGTCGTATTCCCACAGCGGGTTGCCCTGGTCGTAATGCAGCTGCGGGATCGCCTGCAACCGGAACCGGGGCATGGCCAGCGCGGCAGGCAGGAACAGGATGACCAGCGCGGCCAGCACGCCCGGCAGCGCGCGGGTACACCGCTCACGGCGCGCTCCGGCTGACCTCATGCCGGGCAACCTCGGTTCCGGCTGGACGGTGCCTTCCGGGCTCACGCCACCCACGCTGGCCCCGTGAACTCCCCGTTCAGGATGCCGCGCGCGTCGAGCTTCAGCCACTTCGTCAGGGCCTCGGCGTACACGCCCCGGAAGTCCTGCCGGTACTTGATGTCGCCCTCCGACAGGTCTTCCAGATCCGGGCTGCTGCCGTGCACGCCGCCCTTGACGCCCTGCCCCAGCGCGAACATCACGCTCCCCTTGCCGTGGTCGGTGCCCGCCGAATCGTTTTCCGCCACCCGGCGACCGAACTCGGAGAAACCCATCACGATCACGTCATCGGCCAGTCCCTGCTTCTCCAGATCGGCGTGGAAGGCAGCCAGCCCGCCCGCCAGGGTGGCCAGCAGGTCGTCCTGCTCCCCCCGCTGCCCGGCATGCGTGTCGAAACTGCCCAGCGACAGGTACAGCACCCGCTGTCCCACGCCCGCCGCGATCAGCCGCGCGGTGTCGCGCAGCTGGGCCGCGAAGGGCGTGTCTGGATACGCCGCGCCCGCCCTGTACTTCTGAACATTGCGCTGCACGCGCGCCGTGTTGGTCATCATCTGCCGCGTGGCGCGCACCAGGTACTCGGCCTCACCGCTGCGGGGCACGCCCAGCAGCTGGTGGAAGGCGTCGTCCAGGCCGCCCGGCAACTTGAGCTGGAAACTGTCCACGCTGGCAATACTGGGCAGGCTGAAGTCCCGCGCGATCAGGGCCTGCGGCGTGGCGGTGCCGATGTTGCTGGCACAGAAGGGATCGCCGATGGTGTCCGCGATCCGCCCTATCCAGCCCTCCGCCTGCGCCTGCGCGGGATCTGCCGTGTGCCAGATGGCCATGCTGGCAAAATGGCTGCGGTTCGGGTTCGGGTAACCCACGTTCTCAATCCACGCGAACGTCCCGGCGTCCCACAGCGGCATCAGCGGCTTCAGCGAGGGGTGCATGCCCAGGTCGCCGCTCAGGGTCAGCACGTCCTTTTTCGGAATGGCGATGTTCGGCCGCGCGGCGTAGTACGCGCCGTTCGAGTACGGAATCAGCGTGTTCAGCCCGTCGTTCCCGCCCGTGAGCTGGATGACCACCAGGGTCTTGCTGCCGCCCGCCTGCGTGGCGGCGCGGGCCAGGAAGCCGGGCATGCCGCTGGTCGCGGCGACGGCCAGAGCGGACAGTTTCAGGAAATCGCGTCGGTTCGTCATGGATGACCTCGGAAGGAAGCAGGAGGAACAGCCAGTGCTGTCCCCGTTCAGGCGAGCTGGAATTCAGGGCTGATCAGCGACAGGTACGTGCGCTGGCGCGGGTTCAGGCCACTCAGGGCACCGGCTACGGCGGGGCGTTCGCTGCCCAGCAGCGCGAGGTCGCCGGGAGCCCGGATCAGGTCGGGAGCGGTCTTGCCGAGGGTCAGGGCGGCGGCCAGCTGGATTCGCAACAGCAGGGTGGAGTCGTTGATCCACTCGCGGCCCCCGTCCCAGCCCTTCACAGATGGCGGGTGCAGCAGCTGCTGGCCCATACGCTGCGCGGCCTGACTGAGGTTCACCACGGCCTTCGGCTCCAGTTCCGGTTGCCCCAGGATCCGCACGGCCGCCACCGCGTACTCGACCGGGGAGCGCACGATCCGGCTCCGGCTGGCGTAGAAGACCTGGCTGGAGAGCAGCTCGGCCAGTACCGCGCCCACGTTGCCCCCGGTGCGCTGCCAGGTCTGGGCACTGCCCTGCACGGCAGCCTCGTCGGGCACGTCGCTCACGAAGGCGCGGTGCAGTTTGCGCGACACGAACACGGCCGTCTGCGGGTGCGAGGCGGCCATCCGGACGATGTCCTCGGGAGTGAAGTTCCCCGACTGACCCAGGTAGGTCTTGCGGCCGTCGTCGTGCTGGCGCGGGGTGGCGACGAATGCCTGCGGCTCCAGATAGTGCTTGTTGCCGCGTCCGCCTGTGAAGGTCCAGCCGCTCAGAGCGCGGGCACCCTCGTGCACGTCCTGCTCGGTGTAGTGCCCGATCCCGGTCGTGAACAGTTCCAGCAGCTCGCGGCTGAAGTTCTCGTTGGGTTTGCCCTTCCTGTTCTGGTCGTTGTCCAGGTAACGCAGCATGGCCGGGGTCTGGGCGACCGCCAGCGCGAACTGCGGAAAGCTGGCCGTCGCCGCGTGCGCGCGCAGCACCGTCAGGTAGCCGGTCAGCGCCGAGAGGTTCTTGACCTTGTCGGTGCCGATCACGAAGTGGTTGCTCCAGGTCAGGGCGAGCTTCTCGCGCAATGGGTGCGGGCCGTAGATCAGCTCGTACAGCCACGCGGCGCGGTTCAGCTGCTCCGCCGCACCGAAGGTCGCCCCGGTTCGCGGATCGAAGGGGTTGGAGGGTGCCAGCGACTGGTCGAAGGCCAGCGCCTCGCGGGCCACCTCTGCCGCCGGGCGGCCGGTGAGTGCCCGGATGCGGGCCTCGGTCGCGCCGAAGGCGGTGCGGCGCAGGAAATGGGCGGCGTCCTCGGCCGAGAGGCTGGTCTGGTAGGGGGTCAGGGTCATGGATCTCCTCGGGGCGGCGCGGCCCTTACTGCTTGGAGCCTTCGGGGCTCGCAAAAGTTCCCAGCCCCGCCGGATCGATCCCGCTGATCCCCGCGAGGGCCGCCTCCAGCGCGCCCTGCGGCAGGTTCCCGACCAGCCACACGAAACCCGCGCCCACCCGCCGGGACGCCACGCCCGGCGCGGCCTTCACGTTGCGGGGCGCGGTGACCAGCGCCAGCACGTTCACGCCGTCCGTCAGGGAGATGGTCAGGCCGCCGTCGGCCCGGGCCGTCACGCCGGAAGGCTCGAAGCCTGCCGGGAGCACCAGACCGGGCAGGGCCTGCGCCACGGCTGCATGCAGGGCCGCCGGTTGCGTGACCACAGCCGCCTCCACCCGGATCGGTTTCGGATTCACCTTCACGAACTCCGCCCGCCGGGCCAGCTCGCCGGTCGCGGTGCGTTCCTCGTAGGCGAGCGGGATGTTCCACACCTGGTCCACCCACAGCGACCAGCGGGCGCGCGTGCCCACCCTGGGCAGCAGGTCGAAGCGCACCGTGGGCCGCCCGGCCACCGCGCCGCCGTCTGCCCGCGATACCGAGAAATTCCGCGTGATCAGGGCCGGCGTGAAGGCCACCAGCGGCAGGCGGCGGGCGGTGCGGGTGGGCACCGCGCGGGGCGGGAACAGCACGGTGATGGTGACCTCGCCGCGCGCCTCCAGGGTGCGCGCCTGGCGCAGCGCGGCGAGCAGGTCGTCCATGTCGGTCGCGCCCGCCCAAGTGCTTGTCGAGGGAATCAGCAGCGCCGTCAGCAGCAGTCCGGCGCGCTTCACCAGCCGTCTCCGGCTGCCGACTGGTACGCGTCGTAGGCGGCGCTGGCGGGCAGCGGGGTGTCCGGATGGGTGACCAGCAGGCCGGTCACGACGGCCGCCGAGGCCAGCAGCGCCGATACCCACCCCGCCCGGAGCTGTCTCCGGTGAGTCTGCCGCTGCCGGTGTCCGGCCAGGAAGCGCGCGGCAGCGCCCTCGTCGGCGGGCGTCAGGGCGCGGGCCTGCGCGAACAGGTCATCGAGTTCGTGGTCATGCATGGTCTGGCCTCGGTGCCGCAACGGGAGAGAAGAGGAGGCTCATGGGCGCACGCCCGCGCGGATCAGCAGGTCGCGCAGCGCCGCGCGGCCCCGGTTGATGCGGCTCTTGACGGTGCCCAGCTCCACCCCGGTCAGCGCCGCGATCTCGGCGTACTCTAGGCCGGAGATCTCGCGCAGCGTCACCGCCTCCCGCTGGTCCGGCGGCAGGGTGCCCAGCGCGTGGGTCAGCCGGGCGCGCAGGTCGTGCTGCTCGCCGGCGCGCACCGGGCTGTGCGGCGCGGCGGGTTCCAGGGCCTGGTCGAAGGGAATGGTGGGCCGGGTGGCCAGCGCCCTGTAACAGGCGTTGAGGGTCACGCGGTGCAGCCAGGTCGAGAGCTGCGCCTCGCCCCGGAACGCCTTCAGGCCGCGGTGGAGTGCGATGAAGACCTCCTGCACCACGTCGTCCGCCGCGCCAGGGCCGACGGTCAGCGCCGCCAGCCGGTGGATCGCCGGAGCGTGCCGCGTCACGAGCGCCTCAAAGGCCCGCTCGTCCCGCACGGCGAGGCGGACGAGCTGGTCGTCGGGAAGGGTGGCAAGTGGGTCATTCAAGGTCACCTCATTCCTTAGAGACCGTTCGCCGCCGGAAAGTTCCCTGACCTCAGGAGCGGGGGGTGGCGCGGGCGTGCACCTCGACCTTCGCGGCC
Organism: Deinococcus sp. KSM4-11; assembly: GCF_004801415.1. Taxonomy (NCBI): domain Bacteria; kingdom Thermotogati; phylum Deinococcota; class Deinococci; order Deinococcales; family Deinococcaceae; genus Deinococcus; species Deinococcus sp. KSM4-11. The sequence continues at coordinate 78,710 of NZ_SSNX01000007.1, forward strand.
AGCGTCCGGTAGAACTCCGGGCGTTGCAGGTACGCCAGGTGCCCGGCCTGTACGTTCCCGCCCAGCGGGAAGGCAGTGTCGTGCGCGCCCGGCACCACGTCGGACGCGGGGAAGCTGAGCAGGTCACTTTCGCTCCAGACGTTCCAGAAGTAGCCCAGGTGCGGCCCGTCGGCGGGAAAGGGCGTGTCCTGCGGCGCTCCGCCGACCGTCAGGCCCAGTTCCACGAACGGCCCCACCTGACTGCCCACCGCGCACCACACGTCCACCCGCACGTCCCGCAGCTCCGGCGCGGCGGGCAGGAAGGCGCTGAGCACGTCGTAGAGCAGCACCCCGCCCAGGCTGTGCGTGAGCACCACCAGCGGTTCGGCGCTGTGCTGGCGGGACGCGTGCGCGCGGGCCAGCGCTTCCATGATCCGCTGCGGAATGGGGCCGGGCGCGTCCGGCGTGCCGCGCCGGTCGAGGTACACCAGCAGGTCCCCCAGGAAGATCGGCACGAACGACGTGATGGGTCGGCGGACCGTCAATAGCGCCCGCGAGAGGTTGCGTTGCCGCTGCACCACCAGCGGCGCGGGCAGGTGAGGCCGCCGGGTGGGCGTCAGGGCCGGCAGGCGGGACAGGGCGGCGGCCTCCAGGAACGGCCACGCCTGGCCCAGGGGCAGGCCGCGCGCGACCTCGGTCAGATTCACGTCCCGCGCCACGCTCCACGCCGCGCGGATCACGGCCGGCCACGTTCCCGCAGGCGTGCGGGCCAGCAGGCGCGATTCCAGCATTTCCCCGAGCGCGTCCCCGCAGGGCAGCCCTCCGTCCGATGTCCCGGGCGGCGGCGGCAGGGCGGGCGCGTGGTGGGCGCCCAGATCCCCCCAGTACACCGGCTGGATGTCCACGTCATCCGGAGCGTCCGGGCGCAGCACCGGCGCGACCGTGCCCTGCAGGCTGGCGTGGATGGCGGGCCAGCGCAGGCCCTGCGTGACCCGCCGCACGGAGGCCCACTCCGGATCGTGCTCCTCGCGCACCGCGACTCCATGAATGAACAGCACCGGCATAGCTCAGACTACCTGCCCGCACCCGCTAGACTGCGTGCATGACGGCCCGCACCCTGTCCCGCTCGGCGGAGGACTACCTCAAGCACCTGTACGGGCTGGGGCAGACGGGCAAGGTCAGCACCCAGGCGCTCGCCACGGCGCTGGAGGTCGCGCCGGCCAGCGTGACCGGCATGCTCCGCAAACTGGCCGAGCAGGGCCTGGTGTCGCACGCGCCGTACCAGGGCGCGCAGCTGACCGCCGAGGGCGAACGCGTGGCCCTGGAGGTGCTGCGCCACCACCGCCTGCTGGAACTGTTCCTGCACCGCGCCCTGGGCGTGCCGCTGGACGAGGTGCACGAGGAAGCCGAGCGGCTCGAGCACGCCCTGAGCGAGCGGCTGGAAGCGCGCATCGCCGCGTGGCTGGGCGATCCCACGCACGACCCACACGGCGACCCGATTCCCACCCTGGACGGCGAACTGCCCGCGCGGTCCGAACGGCGGCTCTCGCAGCTCGCCCCCGGTGACCGTGGCGTGGTGGCCCGCGTGCCCGACGGAGATGCCGGACAGCTTCGCGCCCTGGTCGAGGCGGGCCTCACGCCCGGCGCGGACGTGCTGGTGCAGGCGGTGGATGCCGCGCTCGGAACCCTGACCGCCGGACTGACCGGGCGCTCCCTGACGTTGTCCCTCGGGGTGGCCGCGCAAGTGCACGTGCACGCCCCATCTCGCCACAGTTCATGAGCCGATCCATTCTGGATGCCCGTCGACAGCAGCAGAAACGCACCCGCGCCCTGCGCTGGTGCCTCGTTCTTCTGATCGTGGTCGTGGGGCTGGCTCTGGCGCTGTATATCTCCAGGGCACCATCGTCATCGGGTGGTTCGTCGTCCGGTTCACGCCCGCACCCGGCGCCGGCCGCAATGGTCAGCGGCCCGGCCCGCGTGCTGGACGGCGACACCCTGGACATTCACGGCACCCGCGTGCGCCTGTACGGCATCGATGCGCCCGAACACGACCAGACGTGTCGGCGGGCCGGGAAGACTTACTCCTGCGGGCAGGAGGCGGCCACCGCGCTGCGCGGACTGCTGGGCCAGCGCACGGTGGTCTGCCAGCGGCGCGACACCGACCGGTACGGCCGCACCGTCGCCGTGTGCCGCGTGAATGGCACCGACGTGAACGGCTGGATGGTGTCGCAGGGCCACGCCCTGGCCTACCGCCAGTACAGCACCGACTACGTGCCGCAGGAGACGGCCGCCCGCGCCGCGAAACGCGGCCTGCACGCCGGCACCTACGTGAATCCGGCGGACTTCCGGAACGGAGAGACCACCCCGGCTCCGGTCGGTGCTTCGGCGCGGCGCACTCCGTACGCCTCCTGTGCGCAGGCCCGCGCCGCCGGCCGCACCCCGATCCTGCGCGGTGAGGGCGGCTACAACGCCAAACTTGACGGGGACGGCGACGGGAAGATGTGCGAATGACGGTGGGTCGGCGTGACCCGCGGTGCTCCTGTAAGGTCAGGTCTCGGCCGGAATCGGATCAGCGGCGTGGGAAGGGCCTTCAGGCCACCGGATCACGGGACCCACGTCCAGCCCTGCCCCTCGCTCAGCCGCAGCACGCGGCGCAGGTGATCGAGGTGGGCGGTGCTCCACTCGGCCTTGTCCTCGACCTCTGCCTGAAGGCCGTCCACGTAGCCCAGCGCCCGGAACAGTTCTCCGCAGACCAGGGCGTCCGCGTACAGGGATCGCAGGTCGTCCAGGGGCGCCAGGTCGGCCCATTCCTGCAGGTAGACGTCGCGCGCGGCGGCTAGGGCCTCCGGCGGCGGATCGACCTGCCAGGGGAAGAAATACGCCGGGTTCACGTCCAGGAAGGGATGCGTGGCGCACACGTCGGACCAGTCGAGCAGCGTGAAGCCGCCGTTCCGTGTGGTCACGTTCCCGCCGTGCAGATCGCCGTGCCCCAGCGTGCGCGGGAGCGGATCCTCGCTCAGGCGGGTCAGGGTGGCGTCCAGGTGCGGCTGCAGGGCACGCAGCCGCAGCGTCTCGTCGGGGGTGAAGCCGCCCTCCTGGCCGGTCAGCAGCACCTTCTCGGAGAGCAGGCGGTTCAGCCAGGATCGGACGTACTCCGGCCCCCGGGTGCGCAGGGATAGCGTGGACAGCAGGGGCGAGCTGGCCCGCTGGAGCCGCGCCACCTGGGTCATCAGGGCGTTCAGGTCGGGCGCCTCGCTGACTTCCCTTCCGGCGTCGTCCAGCAGCAGGAAGCCGCGCGCCGTGTCGGCGGCCAGCACGGGCGGCGCGGCTCCCGGAAGGTCGCGGGCCAGCACGGGCGTGACCTCGACCTCCCGCCTGAAGAAGGCGGGCACGGCCTTGAAGTACACGGGGCCGCTGCCGGTGGGCACGCGCCACAGGGCGCTGATCTGCCAGTGCTTCAGCACGACCGGCTCGTCCGTGCGTGGCCGATCCTGCGCCGCAAGTTCCGCGTCCACCCAGGCGAGCGCGTCGGCGAACCAGCCCGGCTGCATCCACGGCACGCTCCGGAGCGGTGCGCGGGCGGTCTGAAGCCAGGGCTGCGCGTGCTGCGGCAGTTCGGCGCCGGGTTGCCAGTCTGGCACTGTGCCTGGCCACGCGTCGAGGTGCCACACGCTCTCGGTCTGCCGCACGCCGCCCTCCTCGCCCAGGGTCTTGAAGTGCAGGCGGCGCAGTGGCCAGCCGGCCAGGCCAGCGCCCACGGCGACCTCGGTGACGTTCGCGCCGAAATACGTGGTGTGGTCTGTGGTCAGGGTGTGCAGCGCCGCCTGTGCCCTGCGCGTAAACAGCAGGTGCAGCGTCGTCTCGCGGAGCGGCGTGCTCATGCCCCCAGGGTGAAGGTGCGGGCGCTCGGGCGCATCGGCACAATGGCTGGGGTTGGCCGTCCCGAGTCACTCTCTTTCGGGAAGTAAGGCCGCGCACGTCCTATAGTGCCGACATGGCGAATGTCGTGATGAACCGCCCGGTGGGCGAACCGTGGCCGAAAGCCACGCCGGAGATCGAGGCGCTGGTGCGCGAGATGATCGGCCGCGTGGCGGACAAGTGGACGCTGCTGATCCTGGAGGTGCTGGAGGAGCACGGCACGCTGCGCTTCACGCAGGTGGGCGAGCGGGTGGGCGACATCAGCCAGAAGATGCTCACCAAGACCCTGCGGCAGATGGAGTTCGACGGCCTGCTGACCCGTACGGTGTACCCGGTGATCCCGCCCAAGGTCGAGTACGCCCTGACGCCGCTGGGCCTGAGCCTCAGCGAGGCGTTCTGCCCGGTATGGGAGTGGGCACAGCGGCACCACGCGCAGGTGATGGCCGCCCGTGAGACCTTCGGGTCGGCGCCGGGCGCGGAGTGACACCGTGAGCGACCGTGAACTGAATTTCGCGCAGGAACTCCTGGGAGGCCGCTCCTGGCGCGACGTGCCCGACGCCGAGGTTCTGGCGGGAGCGGAGCGGCTGCTCGGCGGCTGGATGGCCGGTGAGACGCGCATGGAACGCCCGAAACTGTACGACCACTACGCGCTGCTGCTGCTGGCGCTGACCCGGCAGGTACGCGCCCTGGAAACGCGCGTGGCGGAACTCGAAGCGTCGGCCCCAGGCACCCGTTCATGATCCGCATCAAGGTCTGCGGCACCACGTCGGTGCACGACGCCGTGCTGGCCGCCGAGGCGGGGGCGGACGCCCTGGGCTTCATCTTCGCGCCCGTCAGCAAACGCCTCGTGACACCGCTGGTGGCGCGCGAGGCGGGCCTGAGCGTCGGGCCGGCGGTGGCGCGGGTGGGCGTCTTCATGAACCAGGGCCTGGACGACGTACTCCGCACGGCCGAGGCGGCGCGCGTCTCCGCCGTGCAGATGCACGGCCCGCTGTCCAGGCTTTACGTGGAGGGGGTTGCCACGTATTATCCCGTTCTGCGCGTCGTGCGCCCCGCCGATCTGGCGGCGGAGGCCGACGTGTGGACGGGCGTGCCCGGCGTCACCCTGATGCTGGACGCGCCCGAACCCGGCGGCGGCGTGCCGCTCGACTGGGCCGCGCTGCGCCCGCACTTTCCACCCGGCACATGGCTGGCCGGGGGCCTGGGGCCGGCGAACGTGGGGGCCGCCATCCGCGAGCTGAGGCCGGCGGTGGTGGACGCCGTGAGTCGCCTGGAACGCTCACCCGGCGTGAAGGATGAAGCTGCCGTGCGCGCCTTTGTGCAGGCCGTCCGGACGGCCGATCGGAACCCCGAACCCGAGAGTTATCCACAGTGAAACGCGGGCCTGTGGATAACTCCGGAAGCTGTGGAACGCTACCAGTCAAGGGCACTGGATGCCGTGCAGGACGGCATCCAGTGCCCGTCGGAAGGGGTGGCTTCGCCCGGTTCTCCACAGCTTATCCACAGGCATTGTGGATAAGCCTGTGGATAACTTCAGCCCCGAAAGGTGCCCTCGGTTAAAATTCTGCGTTCTCCACGATCTCCATCCCGAACCACCCTGCGATGACCGTGCCACCCTCCACCACCGTGTCGGGCGACCCGAGTTCCACGCCCGAACCGCAGAAGGGTACGCGCGCCACGGTATGCCCCTTGACCCGCAGATCTTCCAGGTTCCCATGATCGGAACTCAGTACCACCCGCGCGCCCGCCTCCAGCAGGCCGGTCAGCAGCGCGTCCACCCGGCGCAGGTAGGCCCGCCCGGCGGCCAGCACCTCCGGCCGCAGCGGAGCGGCGCCCTCATGGCCCAGCAGGTCACTGAACCACAGGTCGAGGGTGATGAGGTCGTACGCTGGCGCTGCACCTGCCAGGGCTGTCCCGAGCCGCGTCACGTCATCCAGCGGCTGGACGGGCTCCCACGGCGTGCGGAAATTCAGGCCCAGCGTGGCCCCCACCCCCGGCACGCCCGGTGGATTCAGCTCCGCGCCCGCCGCCTGGAACGAGAAGGGAAAGCAGCCCACGCGGTTGCGGCGCGGCCCCGCGGCCTGCGCCTCGAAGTACGCGGGCACATAGTGGTTCGCCAGCGCGATGCGCGCGCCCGCCTGGGCCAGCTGCACAGGCAGCGACCGCTCCCGCAGCAGCTTCTGGAGCGTGGGGCCGGGGTGCGGCCCGTAATGCTCGCCCATCAGGGCCACGGCGTCCGTGCCGGTCAGCCAGCAGGCCTGGCCGGTACCGGACTGCGGCAGGCCCGGCACATCCAGCGTCGCGTCCAGCGCCCGCCCGGCATCCACCAGGGGCCGCAGCGTGGGCAGGTGCTGCTCCCACACACTGCCCGGCGGGGCATCCAGCGGGTGGCCGACGCCGTCCAGCGCCAGCCACACGATGCCACTCACACGCGCCGCTCCACCGGCGCAGCATAGCCCGCGGTTCCGGAACGCTCAGTGGCCCGTGTCGCTCCCAGGCAGCCACGCGAACACGTCAACTGGCGTGCCGTCGGGGTCGGTCACCGTCAGGTACCGCTGGCCCCACGGCGCATCGAAGGGTTCTGGTACGGCGTACCCGGCGGCGCGCAGGCGGGCGGCCACGTCATCGACCCCGGCAGGCGACGGGGCCTGCACGCCCGCCCCGATCCGGCCCGTCCCGCTGGGCGGCGTCCATTCGGGGCTCAGGTCACGCAGCAGCGCCTCGCTGTCCCACGCGATCCGCAGGCCGTCCACCTCGATCTCCACGTGGCCTTCGACCGGGATGTCCTGCGGAATGGGCAGGCCCAGCAGCCGGTAGAACGCCAGCGCCCGCTCCATGTCCGAGACGGTGAACCCGATGTAATTGAGCTTCATGGTCATGCGGCACTCTCCTGGTGCGGGATCAGGGCGCTGCGGCTGCGCAGGTAGATGGCCCAGTGGCCCTGCTGGTCGCCGTAGCGGTCGGCGAGCGTCCACAGCTCCTGCGGGGTCAGGTCACCGTACACCGGCCGGGCCGCGCGCCGCAGTTCCTGCAGGAAGGCGCTGTCCGGCGCGGCCACCCGCAGGCGTTCCACGCGCCCCAGGCCGCGCAGCAGGATGAACAGCGCGCTCCACTCCCCGATGCCGTGGATGCCCAGCAGCCAGTTCCTCACCTCGTCGTACGGCGCGGCGACCAGATCGGCGGTTCGGACACCCTGAAAGGCCTGCGTGACGGCGTGCAGGGCGCGGGACTTGCGCTCGTTCGGCACCAGGGCATGGACGTCCGATTCGCTCAGGTCAGCCAGGTCGGCGGGTTCCGGAAAGGCCGGGTGATCCTCCCACGCGCCGCCGTGCGCGACGGCCAGCGCGAGCTTCATGTGCCGCGCCTGCGCCAGCGGTTGCCGCTGCGTGAGGATCGCCCAGCACGCCACCTCGAAGGGTGTCAGGAAGCGCGGCTGGTGAAAGCCATGCAGTTCCTTCAGCACAGGCCGGAACGCCTCATCTCTGTCGGCCAGCGCGGAGAAGGGCGCCAGGTCGACGTCCGTCGCCAGGAAGAACGCGATCCGATCCCGCAGTGCTCGCACCTGTGCTCCGTCCAGCGGGCGTTCCGGGTGGAGGGTCAGGTTCAGCCCTTCCGTGTTCCGCCGCACCACGAACCCCACCGTCTGCCCATCCAGGCGCGTCGCCTTCCGCAGCTCGCCGCCCGTGCCCTGTTCGCCCTGCATGGGCGGGAAGCCGGTCAGGAAGGTCAGTGTCTTCTGGAAGTCGAAAGGCGGCGTGACCGGCAGCACCACTGACACCGCCCTGCTCATACCGGTTCCTGCCAGAAGCCGAGCTGGTGCCCGTCCGGCGACTGCACCGTGAACGTCCGCCCGAAGGGCATGTCATGGAGCGGCTCGCTGACCGTCGCGCCGCGCGCCACCACCTGATCATGGAACGCCTGGAGGTCCGGCACCGTGAAGTACACGGTCACGCCGGTGCCCAGCGGCGGCGTCAGTCCCCCGGTGCTCCGCAGGGCCAGCCCGGCGCCGCCCGCCTGCACGAAGGCCGTCGCGCCCGGACGGGTTTCAGTCGCCTCGAAGTCCAGCACGTCCGTGAAGAAGGCCAGGGCGGCGGCGTAATCGGCGGTATGCAGTGTCACGAACGACAGGTTTGTCTTCATGCCCCCATGGTGCCGGTCACTAGTGACAGCCCTATGTCAGGAGTGCGCTCGGGAAGGCTCCAGCATTCCCCGCGCCTCCGCCCGCACCGCTTCCACCAGTGCCGGGGGTTCCAGTACCCGCACGCCTGCGCCCCACGACAGCACCCAGCCCAGAATGTCGCGGATATCGCGCACCCTCAGCGTCAGCTCCAGCCCCCGCGGCGTGGGCCGTGCCGCCGTCTGGTAGAAGCTCGGCCGTTCGCGCAGGGGACGCTCCAGCCCCGCGTCGAACCGCAGGCGAACCGTCACGTTCCGGCCTTCCCGCTGGGGTTCGGGGCCGGTGTGCCAGCCGGGATCACGCTCGAAGGTGTCGGGTCGAACGTGCAGGTCATCCATGCGGCTCAGCCGGAAGGTCCGCCGATCCGCGCGCGCCGGGTCGAAGGCCCCCAGCAGCCACGCGCCGTACAGGAAGACCAGCGACAGCGGATACACGCGCCGGCGTTCCGGAGGGGCACTCGGTTTGAAGTACGTGAACTCCACCACCCGGCCCGCCAGCACCGCGCCCCGCAACACCCACAGCGCCTCCGCGTCCCCATCGTCCTGGACGGGCAGCACCCGTAGGTTCGCGCGCAGGGCCGCGACCTCCTCTCGCCGGCCCTCCGGCAGGGCCGCCGTGAGTTTCTTCAGGGCGGAGTCCGCCGCGCCCGCGTACTCCGTATCGAAGGCGGCGCGCATGGCGTCCGCGCCCAGCGAGAGCATCACGGCCTCGGGCACGCTCAGGTGCAGGGGCGGCAGGAAGTAGCCCGGCATCAGCGCGTAGCCCCGGCCCGGCACACTCAGCACCGGCACGCCCGCCTCGTTCAGCGCCAGCACGTCGCGGTACACGGTGCGCTCACTGATGCCGAACTGCCGCGCCAGGGCGGCCGCGGTCGCCCACTCGCGGCCCTGGAGTTCCAGCACCACGGCCAGCAGGCGATCCGTGCGGTTCATGCGCCTAGCGGGTGTTCCTCGGGTCGAACACGTCCCGCAGGCCGTCCCCGAGCAGGTTGAAGGCCAGCACGGTCAGCAGGATGGCGATGGCAGGTGTGCTCGACGCCCACGGGGCCGGCCCGATGTAGTTGCGCGTCTCGCTGACCATCGCGCCCCACTCGGGCGTGGGAGGCTGCGCGCCGAAGCCGATGAAGCCCAGTCCGGCGGCGGTCAGGATGGCGCTGCCCACGTCGAAACTGCCCTGCACCAGCAGTGGGGCCAGGGCATTGGGCAGCAGGTGCCGCAGCGCGATCCGGGACTGGCTGCTGCCCAGGGCGCGGGCGGCCTCCACGAACTCGCGCTCGCGCAGGGCCAGCACCTGCGCGCGGATGAGTCTCGCGTAGGTGGGCCACGACACCAGCGCCACGGCGATCATTACGTTCGTCAGGCTGGGTCCCAGCGCCGCCGAGATGGCCATGGCCAGGATCAGGCTGGGGAAGGCCAGGAAGATGTCCGTGACGCGCATCAGGGCCTCGTCGGTCCAGCCGCCGCGCAGGCCTGCGAGGAGACCGACCGCAGACCCGATCAGCAGCGAGGCGAGCATGACGCTCACGCCCAGGCCCAGCGAGATGCGCGCTCCGTTCAGGACGCGGGCCAGCACGTCCCGCCCGAGCTGATCCGTGCCCAGGGCGTGCGTGCCCGACGGTGCCTGGAGGCGGGCGCCGAGGTTCTGCGCGCTGGGATCGCCAGTCAGCGCGGGGCCGATCAGGGCCGCGACCACCAGCAGCACCAGCAGTACCAGCCCGATCATCGCGCCCGGATTGCGCCGGAAGCGCCGCCAGTTCGCGTTCCCGGCCGCGGCCGGCAGGGGAGAGGTCGCGGCCGTCACGAGAAGCTGATCCTCGGGTCGAAGAACGCGTACAGCAAATCGACCAGCAGGTTCACGACCGAATACGCCAGCCCCGCGATCAGCGTGACGCCCATGACCGCCGGGAAATCCAGGCTGATGGCCGAGGTCGTGGCGTACCCGCCGATGCCCGGCCACGAGAAGATCGTCTCGGTCAGCACCGCGCCTGTGAGCAGCGACCCGAACAGGCTGCCCAGCACCGTCAGGATCGGCAGCGAGGCGTTGCGCATGGCGTGCTGCCCGATCACCCGCGCCCTGGTCAGGCCCTTGGCCCGCGCCGTGCGGATGTAATCCTGGGACAGCACCTCCAGTAGGGCGCTGCGGGTCATGCGGGTCAGCAGCGCCGCCGAGTACATGCCCAGCACCAGCCCCGGCAGGATCAGGTGCCGCAGCGCGTCCACGAACACCTCCCGGTCACCCACCAACAGCGAATCGATGGTCACCAGCCCGGTCTTCACCGGCGGCGGCAGCGAGTACGCGTCCAGCCGGCCCGGTCCCGGCAACCAGCCCAGCTTCTCGTGGAACACGTTCAGCGCCAGGATCGCCAGCCAGTACACGGGCGTCGCCCCGCCCAGCAGCGCGAAGGTCCGCGCCACCAGATCCGGCCAGCGGCCCTGCGTGAGCGCCGCCACCACGCCCAGCGGCAGGCCGATTACCAGGGCGAAGACCACCGCGCCCAGCGTGAGCTCCAGCGTGGCCGGGAAGAACTGCCGCAGATCCGACGTGATCGGGTTCTGCGTCCGCAGCGACGCCCCCATGTCCCCCTGCGCCAGCCGGGCCATGTAAATGCCGTACTGCACCGCCAGCGGCCGGTCCAGCCCGTTCCGAACCCGGAAGGCCTGGAGCTGTTCTTCACGAGCATTGTTGCCCAGCGCCGCCGCCGCCGGGTCGGCCGGCAGGGCGTGCGAGATCACGAACGCGGCCAGCGTCACGCCCCACAGCACAAAGACCATCAGCGCCACGCGCCGCACGATGTAAACGAGCAAAGGGGCTCCTTATGGGTGGGTGGAGCTGCGCCAATCCCTCCGCCACGAACGCGACGGAGGAATCGACGCCACCCGGCCCGCGTTATTTCTTGCTGATCTTCTCGAACTGCACGTCACCGTTGGCGTTCTGGTTGAAGCCGCTGACGTTCGACTGGATCACGATGGGCCGGCTGGGCTGGTACAGGATCGAGAAGGGGCCTTCCTTGACCATCAGCGCGGTGAGCTGCTTGTAGATGTTCAGGCGTTTGGCCGCGTCGGTCTCGATGGCGGCGCTCTGCGCGAGCTTGCTGGCATCGGCGTTATGCCAGCCGTTGCGCCACGCCAGGGACTTGGCGTTGTAGTCCGCCAGGGGCGTGCCGTTGCCGTCCGCGTCGGGGTAGTCGGGGCTCCAGGAGACCTGCACCAGCGGGGCTTTCTGCGCGCGGTACGCGGTGAGCAGTTCACTGTTCACCATCTGCTTGATGTTCGCCTTGATGCCCACCTTCGCCAGGTCGGCCTGCACCTTCGCGGCCAGGTCGGCGCAGGGCACGCCGCCCGCGCAGGAGCCGGTGCTGACGAAGAAGTCCACGCTGAAGCCGTCGCCCTTGCCGGCGGCCTTCAGCAGCGCCTTGGCCTTCTCCGGATCGTAGGGGTAGTAGATCTTGGGATCGCTGCCCGCCAGACCGATCGGAATGATCGTCTGGGTCTTGCGGCCAAGGCCCTGCAACAGCCCCGAGATGATGCCGTCCTGGTCGATGGCATAGCGCACGGCCTCACGCACGCGGGCGTCCTCGAACGGCATGCCCTTGGCGGAGTTCATGCCCAGGTACGCCAGCATGAACGAATCGGCCTTCTGCGACTTGAGCTTCTTCGCGGCCACCACGTCCCTGAAGGCGTCCGGGGTGTAGTTCATGGCCACGTCGATCTCGCCGCTGTTCATGGCGGACTGCTGCGCACTGGATTCCAGCATGTAGCGCAGGATCACGCGCTTGATGTTCACCGAGCGGCGGAAGGCGTTGGGGTTCACGTCCAGCGCCACCTGTGCGCTGCGATCCCAGCGGTTGAGCATGAACGGCCCGCTGCCCGCCGAGTGGTCCTTGAGCCACGCGCTGCCGAAGTCCCCATTGGTCTCGTGCGCCTTGGCCTCGGTCGAGTCGATCACGCCGCCGATGTTGAAGGTCAGCAGCGCCAGCACGATGTTCGGGTTCGCGGTCTTCGGGATGTCCATCACGACCGTCTTGGCGTCAGGAGCGCTCACGCTGCCGACCTTCAGGTTCGCGACGTCCGTGTAGAGGAAGCTGGACGGGGTTTTCAGGTTGATGACGCGGTTCACCGAGTACACCACGTCCGCTGCCGTGACCGGCCGCCCGCTGCTGAACTTCGCGTCGCGCAGCTTGAAGGTGAGGCGTGAGCCCGTGCTGGTAGGCGCGACCGTCCAGCTCGACGCCAGCCGGGGCTTGAGGGTCGAGAGGTTGTTGCCCTCGTAGGCCACCAGTGTGTCGTACAGGTTGCCGGTCACCAGCGACCCGCTGAACTCGTACGACACGCCAGGATCCAGGGTGATCAGGTCGCTGAAATCCCCGCCGATCACCAGCGTGCTCTGCCGGGAGGATTGCGCGCCTGCCGTAGACAGCAGGGCAAGGGACAGGGTGGCGGTCAGGACAGCTTTCACGGAATGACGCATACGGAACCCCCGGTGCTCGGAACTTGGTCTTCAGGAACGCTCGGCTTCATAGTCTTCAGGCTCAGCTCACGGACACAGGCATTCTGTCATCTTCTGGTGACGTGTCCAGGCCAAGCCACAGTGGCAGGAACCACCGGGTACGCTGACCCCAGATGTCAGCCGACGTGACGGAGCCATGATGACCCTCCCGCTCCTGCCCATAGGTACCAGCGTCGTCACTCGCCATGAGGTGGATGGGCGGCCGGTGGGCAGCGTCGCCACCATCGTTCGTGTGCCCAACGACCCCCAGCAGGCCTACCACGTGCGCTTTCTCGACGGCAGCGAGGCCCGCCTGCCACGGCCGGCCCTGAGCCTCCGCCGCCACGAGAAGAACCGCCTACCAGACGTAGAACGGGACTTCACGCCGTTCATCCAGTACCGCTGCGTGGCCGGGAGCCGCGCTTTCGGGCTCGACACGGACGCGTCGGACACCGATCTGCGTGGCTTCTACCTGCCGCCCGCCCGTGACGACTGGAGCCTGGGCGGCGTGCCCGAGCAACTCGAGTTCGGGGAGGAAGTGTACTGGGAGGCCCGCAAGTTCGTGCTGCTGGCCTTGAAAGCCAACCCGAACATCCTGGAGGTGTTGCACAGTCCACAGGTCATCACCGCCATGCCCATTGCCCTGGAACTGCTGGACATCCGCGCCGCCTTCCTGAGCCGGCTGGTGTATCAGACCTACGCCGGGTACGTGGCCGGGCAGTTCAAACGAATTGAGGCCGACCTACGTCAGCATGGGCAGGTGCGCTGGAAGCACGCCATGCACCTGCTGCGGCTCCTGATGAGCGGCACGCAGCTCCTCCGAACCGGCGAGATGCTGGTAAATGTCGGCCCACACCGCGACCGACTGCTGGCCATCAAGCGCGGCGAGTTGACCTGGGAGCAGGTCGAGACATGGCAGCTGGATCTGCACCGCGAGTTCGAGCAGGCGTATGCGGACACTCCCCTGCCCGAACGCCCGGACTACGACGCCGCCGAAGCGTGGCTGCTGCGGGCACGCCGGGCGGCGCTGGAGTGGTAACTGGCCGATCCATGCCAGCGAGAGTCCAGTCTGGATGCGCGCCAATGCAGGCTGTGGAACGTGTGGGCAGATGTCGAGGATCTGTCCATTTGTTTTCCAGACAGTGAATCATGGACGCTGTGACTGTTTATCCTCCCCAACTCTCCGAAGCCGTCCAAGAACACCCGTTCCCGCTGGTCTTCGCCACGGTGAGCGGCGCGCACCTGTACGGCTTTCCCAGCCCCGACAGCGACTGGGATCTGCGCGGCGTGCACGTGCTGCCGCTGCGGGAGGTGCTGGGCCTGGACGAGGTGCCCGAAACCTACGCGCTGGAGCGGGACGACGGGGTGGTGGAACTCGATCTGGTCACGCACGACGTCTGCAAGTTCGCGCGGCTGCTGCTGACCCGCAACGGGTACGTGCTGGAGCAACTGCTCTCGCCGTTGGTGGTGCACACCTCGCCCGCGCACGCGGAACTTCTGAGCCTTGCGCCGGGCGTGCTGACGCGCTGGCACGCGCACCATTACCTGGGCTTCACGGCGAATCAGTGGACGCTGCTGGAGAGGGAAGACGTGCCCCGTGTAAAACCGCTGCTGTACGCCTTCCGCACCGTGCTGACCGGCCTCCACCTGATGCGGACTGGGGAGATCGAGGCGAACTTGGAAGTGCTGAACGCCGAGGTTCGGTTGCCGTTCCTATCGGAGCTGATCGCCCTGAAGCGCGCCGGGCGTGAGGCAGAACCCCTGCCCGACCCGCTTGACACGTACCGCGCCGAACATGAACGGCTGGTGCGGGAACTGGGAGCCGCAAAAGAAATGACCCACCTCCCGAACGCCGTGCCGGATACCGTGCGCCACGCTGTGAGCGACTGGGTGGTGCGGGTGCGCCTGGAGGCCGAGCGTCAGGGTTGAACGTCGAAGGTCTGCACTTTCGTGACCAGCGGCTTTCCGTCTCTCCCGCTGGCGGTGATGCTCAGGGTGTGCGTGCCGGGGCTCAGGCCGGCGGGCAGTGTGAAGCGGTAGGGGAGCGTGGTGTCGACCGGCACGGGCTGGCCGTCGAGGGTCAGGGTGAGCTTCGTGGGCACCTCGAAGGTCTTGAGCCACAGCGCGCCCTGTAGAGCTTCCCGCAGTTGCAGCCGCGTCGGGAAGGGCTGCGGCACGTGCACCGGGTCGGTGGCGGCAAAGGTTCTGCGGAAGGTGTCCACGCCCAGCAGGTCGCGGAAGGCCGCTTCCTTGGCGGGCACGCCGGGCAGGTGGTAGTCGTTGCGGCGGGCGGGCACGCGGGGCTGCACGAAGGCGCTCGACTGCATGTCGATGTTCAGCCAGTTGATGTTTTTCACGCGGGGGTACCGGAGCGCCGCGCCCCAGTACATCTCGCGCAGTTTCTGGGTGGCGAAGTCGCTGTAGTCCACGCCGGGGGCCGCGCCGCTGCGGTGCGCGGAGGCGTACTCGCTGACCTGGATGGGGTGCGCGCAGGCGTACTTGCGGTAGATGGGATCCAGAACGTCCAGCGGATTCACGCGCAGGCCCGGCTGGGCGCGGTCGCCGTTCTGGAAGGGCACGGAGTACAGGCTCAGGCCCACCCAGTCCACGGCGTCGTCGCCGGGAAAGTACGAGTCGAGCACCTCCAGCCGCGAGGGCATCACCATCCAGACCATCGCCACGTTCGGGGCGACGCGGGCCATGACGTCGTGCACCAGCCGGAATTTCGCGCGGTACAGCGCCGGGTCGCGGCTCCACTCGTTGACGGGATCGTTGAATTCCCCGGCGAAGCGCAGGAAGATCGGCACGCCCGAGGCGGCGGCGGCCCGCGCGAAGGGCAGGAGGGTCGCTTCCGTGATTTGCCGCAGGGGCAGGCCCGGCTCCAGGGCTACGTGCATGGCTCCCCCGCTGGCCTTCACCGCCTGCGCGAAGCGGGTGGGAAAGGCCTCGCCCTGACCGGGAGCGCGCAGCGTGAAATACCGGAAGTACACGGCCAGCCCGGCGTTCAGCGGGGCGGGCAGGCGCAGCGTGCTGTCCGGGCCGACGCCCTGCTCATCCACGTAGGTGCCCAGGTACAGGCCAGTGGCGGGTTCGAATTTTGCCAACGTTCGCTGGCACGCGGGGGCTGGGGCGGGCGTGCTCGCGTTCAGCACGTACAACGCGGCGTCCTGTCGGTAGGGAGCGGCCAGGGTGTCCAGCGCACGGGCCGTGACCGTGTCGCCCCTGGAGCGGTAGCCCTGGATGGCCCGGTCGTAGGCCTGCGTGGCGCCCTGGAAGTCGTTCAGGCGCACGAGGACGTCGGCCATGGCCCGCCAGTTGGCGGCGCTGGGGTTCTGCGCGGCGGCCCGCCCGAACGCAGCGGCGGCGGCCTGGAGATGCCCGGCCCGCAGCTCCTGCTGTCCCTGCGCGTACCACCCGTCGGCCGTGTGGGGCAGGGCGACCGCTAGGGGCGTCGAGCAGAGGGTCAGGATGCCCGTCAGGATGGCGGCCTTCATCGGGGGCATGCTACCGGGCAGAACCGGAAACACCATGAGGGCGTCGCCCTGCCCCGCCCGGTGTGCGAGCATCGGGCCGGATGCCCGATCCCGCCCCGCCCCGCATCGACCTGCCCAGTCCGTCGCTGGTGGTGCTGGTCGGCGCGTCGTCCTCTGGCAAGAGCACTTTCGCGGCGCGGCACTTCAGGCCCGACGAGGTGCTCGGCAGCGACGCCATGCGGGCCTGGCTCAGCGGTGACGAGACAGATCAGTCAGTGACCGGGGAGGCCTTCGGGAGCCTGCACCGTGCGGCCTCGGCCCGGCTCACGCAGGGGCGCCTGACGGTCATCGACGCCACGTCCGTGCGGCCCCGTGACCGTCTGGCGCTGGTGCAGCTGGCCCGCGCGCACGACCTGCCGGCGGTGGCGGTCGTCTTCGACCTGCCCAGATCCGTGCTGGAGGCCCGGCATGCGGCGCGCCCGGATCGCCCGTTCGGGTCGGACGTGATTCTGCGGCAGCTTTCGGATCTGCGCCGCACGCAAGGCGGCCTGACCCAGGAGGGCTTCCGCCACGTCTGGACGCTGCGCTCGGAGGCTGAAGTGAACGCGGCGCAGGTCACGCCCGTGCCCCTGCGCGTGGATCGCCGCGACCTCTCCGGCCCCTTCGACGTGATCGGCGATGTGCACGGCTGCCTGTCGGAACTGCGCGCGTTGCTGCTGCGGCTCGGGTACTGCCTGGACGGTGGGCAGGTCAGCCCACCGTCGGGCCGCACGGCCGTGTTCCTGGGCGACCTGGTAGACCGGGGCCCCGACAGCGCCGGGGTGCTGCGGCTGGTCATGGGCATGGTGAGCGCGGGCACGGCGCTGTGCCTGCCCGGCAACCACGAGGAGAAAGTCGCCCGCGCGCTCGACGGCAAGGCGGTGAAACTGGTACATGGCCTGGACGCGACCCTGGCGCAGATCGAGGCAGGCGGCAGCGCATTCCGGCGTGAGGTGCGCGCGTTCATTGGGAGTCTGCCCAGCCACCTCGTGCTGGACGGCGGGCGGCTGGTCGTGGCGCACGCGGGCCTGCCGGAGCCCTATCACGGCCGCACCTCCGGGCGGGTACGGAGCTTCGCCCTGTTCGGCGATGTGGACGGCACCCGCGACGAACTGGGCTTCCCCGTGCGGCGCGACTGGGCCGCCGGGTACGCCGGAGCCGCGCTGGTCGTGTACGGGCACACGCCGCATACCGCCCCCCGCTGGGTGGGGAACACCGTGAACATCGACACCGGCTGCGCCTTCGGCGGAGCGCTCACGGCCCTGCGCTATCCGGAACGGGAGACGCTCAGCCTGCCCGCGCAGGCCGTGTACGCGGTACTGGCCCGCCCGCTGCCCCCGCCCTGAGGTTCACCACCAGCCCTTGCGCTTGAAGTACAGCGCGAGCAGGCCCCCCACCAGCAGGAAACTGCCCCAGGCGAAGGCGTAGCCGTACGGCCACGCGAGTTCGGGCATGTGATGGAAGTTCATGCCCCACACGCCCGCCAGGAAGGTCAGCGGCAGGAACACCACGCTCACGGCCGTCAGGGTTCGCATCACCTCGTTCATCCGCTGGCTCTGCAGGTTCAGGTGCAGGTCGAGCAGGCTGGTCAGGAAGTCCCGCAGGCTGTCGAGCCGCCCGGCGGCCCGTGTGAACGAGTCCTGCGCGTCGCGGTAGCGCACGAGATCCTGCGGTGAGCAGTCCGCGTGCCGGCCGAGGAGCGCCGTCGCCTCGCGCGCGTCCGTGGCGAGCCGCCGCGCATGCGCCAGCAGATGCTTGAGTTCGAACACGGCCGCCACCGGGTTCTCGCGGGCGTTCAGGAACACGCGCTCCTCCAGGGCGTCCAGTTTGCCCTCCAGGCCGTCCGCCAGGGCGAAGAAGGTGTCGGCCGTGTGATCCAGCAGTTCGTACGTGACCTCGTGCGGGGTGTTCACGGCCTCGCGGCCCACCAGCGGCCACACGGCGTCCAGGGCGCGGGTGCTGGCGCTGCTCAGCGTGAGGACCGCGTCCTGGAACACGAATACGCTGACCCGTTCCGTGAACTCGTCCGGCGTTTCCGGGTGCACGAAGGACCGGAGCGTGATGAACTCGTGCTCCGGGTACTGCTCGGCGCGGCTCCAGTGCCCGTGCTCCAGCGCGTCCTCCAGCGCCAGGCGGTTGAGGGGAAAGGCGACGCGCAGGGCCGCGAGGTCGTCCGCGTCGGGGTCGCGGGCGTCCACCCACACGCCACGGGTCTCGCCGGCCCAGTCCAGCGCCTCCCCGTTCGACAGGTGCTTGGCATGGATCATGTGTGCATCGTAGGGCGTGGGCCCGTGGCCTATCCTGGGAATCGTGAACGCGTGGGGGTGGGTCATGCTGGGCGGGGCGCTGGGTGCGGCCGCCCGCTACGGCGTCCAGGTCGCGCTGGCCCCGCTGGTGGTTCGGGCAGGCTTTCCGGTGGCGGTGCTGCTGATCAACGTGCTGGGCTCCTTCCTGCTGGGCCTGACCGTCGCGCTGGTCGGGCGGGGCATGTGGCCCGACGCGGCGCGGCTGGCCTTCGGGACGGGCTTCCTGGGGGCCTTCACGACGTTCAGCACCTTCAGTGTGGAACTCGACGGTCTGCTGCTGGGAGGCCGGGCGGGCGCGGCCGGGACGTATGCGCTGCTCAGCGTGGGGCTGGGGGTGCTGGCCGCCCTCGTGGGCCGCACGCTGGGAGCCCGCCTGTGATGGACGCCCGCCCGTGACCCGCCGCCGCAAGAAAGCCGAGGTCACGCGCCCGCCCGAGCAGTTCCTGGAACTGTCGGAGGTGCTGGAGTACGTCGGCGCGGTCATCGCGCGGGGAGTACCGGGGGCTGTGTGGGTGCGTGCCGAGATCGCCTCGCTGACGGATCGGCGTCACCTGTACCTCGACCTCGTGCAACTGGGCGAGGACGGCGAGATCGCCAAATGCCGCGCGACCGTCTGGGCCCGGGAGCGCTACGAGCTGGAGGGCAAATTCCGCCGTGCCACGGGCGGCGCGCTGGAGGCCGGGCTCAAGGTGCTGCTGTTCTGCACGCCGGAGTTCCACCCGCAGTACGGCTTCTCGCTGCACATCCTGGACATCGCGCCGGAATTCACGCTGGGAGACGCGGTGGCCCGCCTGGGCATCATGCGCGAGGCGCTGGTCCGTGAGGGCGTGTACGGCCTGAACCGCCTGCTGCCCGCACCCGACGATTACGCGCGCGTGGCCGTGATCTCCCCGGAAGGCGCCGCCGGCCTGGGCGACTTCCGGCGCGAGACCGACGCGCTGGAGGCTGCAGGGGTGATCGACTTCGAGTACCTGGAGGCCACCTTCCAGGGCCGGGAGGCGTCGGGCAGCCTGATCCGCGCCATTGCCCAGGCCCGAGACCTGCACGCCCACGCGCCGCTCGACGCGCTGGTCGTCCTCCGGGGGGGAGGCGCCGTCACGGACCTCGCGTGGCTCAACGACCTGGACGTGGCCCGCGCCCTGGCCACCTTTCCCGCCCCGGTCATCACCGGCCTGGGCCACGCGCGCGACGACACCCTGCCGGACGAGGTCGCGCACACCCGCATGGACACGCCCAGCAAGGCCGCCGCCCTGATCGTGCAGACGGTGGCGGCGGCCGCCGCGCAGGCCACGCAGGACGTCCGCACCATCCGCGCCTCCGGCGCCCAGGCCTATGTGGAGGCGCAGTCGCGCACCCAGTGGGCCCGCGACCGTCTCCGTGACGCCGCCGCCCGGCTGGTCGAGCGGCAGCGTGCAGACGTGGACGCGCTGATGCGTCAGGCGCTGGGGCTCACGCCGGAACGTACCCTCGCGCGCGGCTACGCCCTGGTGCGGGGCGCCGGCGGGCAACCGGTCACCCGCGCCGCGCAGGTCACAGCCGGACAGGCCCTGACGCTGGATTTCCAGGACGGAACGGTGAACGTCCGCCAGGAGGGGTGACCTCCGCCCGGCCCCCTCACGGGCAGGCCAGCGGCTACCCGCGTGTCAGCGTGCAGGTACCACTGTCCCCGGCCACGGCGCGCACGCCGGCTAGGCCCGCCGACCAGTCCACCCGGTCGGCCAGGGTCAGCATGGCGTCCGGTGGGCCCTGCACCAGCAGACCGTCCGCGCTGCGCCAGCCGGGCCCGGCTGGGGCCACGACGCACGCCACCACCCGCGCGTCCGGACGGGCGCCCAGCGCCTCCGAGGCGTCCACCAGGGCCACCAGCTCCTGCGTCAGATCCGTGAGGAGCGCGGCCGTTCCCGCCACCCTGCCGTCCGCCGCGTACTGCCAGCGACCGTCATACTGGCTCGCCTCGCCCCGCAGCGTGAACGTCTGCGAGATGGCCTCGCCGGTCGCTGTGGTGCCACGTATCACGAACACCTCTCCGTCCGCAAAGGGTGGCTGGGGCGGCGTGTACGCGCACGCGGCCAGCACGCCCGCCAGCAGCAGGAACCGCGTTCTCACTCGTCGCCGGTCGCCACGGGCCGTGCGTCATGACTGATCCAGTCGCTCCACGACCCGGCGTACAGGCGGTTGTCCGGCCCCAGGGGCACTCCGGCCAGTTCACGGGCCAGCAGGTTCGGGGTGGCACTCACGCCGCTGCCGCAGTACGTGACCGTGGGGGCGTTCCCGGCATCCAGCCGGGCGGCCTGCTCGTTCGCCGGACGCCACTGCCCTCCGGCGTCCAGCGCCCCAGCCCACTCGCGGTTCACGGCTCCCGGAATGTGCCCGGCCTTGGCGTCGATCGGCTCCACCTCGCCCCGGTAGCGGGCGGGGGCGCGCGAGTCGATCAGCAGCGTGCCGGGCGGCAGGGCCTGCACGTCGGCGGCGGTGGCGACCATCTCCGTCTGCACGTCCGGCGTGAAGGTCGCGGGCACAGGCCCAGGCTCGTCGGCACTGCTCTGGCCCCCGGCGGCCACCCACGCGGGATACCCGCCGTCGAGCACACTGACCTGCGCGTGCCCCAGCCAGCGCAGCAGCCACCACGCCCGCGCCGCGTAGAAGCCCTGGCCGGTGCTGGGATCGTCGTAACACACGACCACGCTGTCGTTGCCGATGCCCACACTGCCCAGCCACGCGGCCAGCGTGCCCGGATCGGGCAGCGGATGCCGCCCGCCTGCACCGCTCTCCTGCAACGGGCCGCTCAGATCGGTTTCAAGATCGGCATACACGGCGCCCGGAATGTGACCGCCCAGGTACGCAATGCGCCCGACCAGGGGATCGCTCAGGGCATATCGGCAGTCCAGCACACGTACAGTCGGATCGTTCACGTGCTCAAGGAGCCACGCGGCGCTCGTCAGGGGAGAGGACGGCTTCGTCATGTCCGGCAGGCTACACCCGACGCCGTACAGGACGTAGGCCGACAGAGCAGAACACGGGCCAAAACGAAAAATCCGCCCTTCGCGGACGGTGATAAGGAAAATATAGCGTGATATGCACGACCTGTCAACCTGATGCGGTGGCAGCGAAAACCGCCGTGTGGGTGGGACTTGTACAACCGATTCACGGTGGCAATGTGCATACGGTCTGCCCCACAGACGCCTTCGTCTCGCCAGGCAATAAAAAAGCCGCCTCATCGGCGGTGTTGAACTGAAGATAGCGCGGTATGCAGCCCCTGTCAACTTCATCCGGAGCATCCGAAAAACGACGTGCTGGCCGTCAACGGCTTGTGCATTCATAGCCGTGCCCTGCATACCAGCCCAGCGACTGTGCCCTCGACCGCCCATGACTGTCGCCGATCCTGTACACTCGAACGTCTATGCCTGCGACCTCAGCGTGAGGGCAGGTTTCGGCGGTTCCCCCTGACGCCGGGGTGAGCCGACACCGCAAGGAGCGTCTGACATGCATAAAGTAGCCATTGTGGGCCGACCGAACGTCGGCAAGTCCAGCCTGTTCAACCGCCTCGTAGGCCGCCGGGAAGCGGTCGTCGCCGATTTCCCCGGCGTGACCCGCGACGCCAAGGAAGGGCTGATGCTGCACCAGAACCACCGGATCGTCCTGATCGACACGGGCGGGCTGTGGAGTGGGGACGAGTGGGAGCAGGCCATCCGCGAGAAGGCCGAGTGGGCCATGGAGGGCGCGCAGGCCGTGATGTTCGTCGTCGATCCGCGCGAGGGCCTCTCGGCCGCCGATTACGAGGTCGCCGAATGGCTGCGCCGCCTGGGCAAGCCGGTGATCATCGTGGCCAACAAGATCGACTCGCCCAAGCACGACGTGTACATGGCCGAGCTGTGGGGCCTGGGGTTCGGCGACCCCGTGCCCGTCAGCGCGGAGCACGCGCGCGGCCTGGACGAGCTGCTCGACCGCGTCATGGAGCACCTCCCCGAGGACGACGAGGACGTGCCGGAAATCGCGCCGATCCGCATTTCGCTGATCGGGCGGCCGAATGTGGGCAAGTCCAGCCTGCTGAACGCCATCACGCAGAGCGACCGGGCCATCGTGGCGGATCAGCCGGGCACCACCCGCGACTCGCTGGACGTGGAGTGGGACTACGGCGGGCAGCGTTTCGTGCTGGTCGATACCGCCGGCATCCGCAAGAAGCCCGACACGGCCATCGAGGACTACGCCATCCAGCGCTCGCAGGCCGCGATTGGCCGCAGCGACCTGATCTGGCTGGTCGTGAACGCCACCGAACTCGGCGACCACGAACTGAAACTCGCGAACCTCGCCTACGACAGCGGCAAACCCGTGATCGTCGTGGTGAACAAGTGGGATCTGGTGCCCGACGAAGACCTGAAGAGCACCGAGAAAGATCTGAAGCAGAAGCTGCACCACATCAGCTACGCGCCGCGCGTGTACACCAGCGCCATCAACGACTACGGCATTCATGAGATGCTAGCCGAGGCCATGAAACTGCACACCAAGTGGCAGAGCCGGATTCCCACGGCGGAACTCAACCGCTGGCTGGAAGTGTGGCAGATGCGCCAGAGCGTGCCGAACTTCCACGGCAAGAAACTCAAGATGTACTTCATGACGCAGGTCGAGACGTCACCGCCCACCTTCGCCATCTTCTGCAACCGCGCGGACTTCGTGACCCGCGCCTACGAGGGCTTCCTCCAGAACCGCATCCGCGAGGATCTGGATCTGGCGGGCATTCCCGTGCGGCTCAAGTGGAAGGAAAAGGGGCCGTACAAGCGCGGCCAGAAGGGTGAGGACGCCGAAGCCTGAACCTGCATGGAAACCGTCGTCCAGTCTGCCGGCTTCGGGACTGGACGACGGTTTCGTAATTCGGTTGCGTTACGGCTGGTAGGTCTTGAGCACGCCGCCCCAGCCGGGCAGGCTCTGAGCACGGTAGAAGACCAGGCTGATCGGCAGATTCGAGCCGCTGGCCGGCACGAAGTCGATGTTCAGGTGGTCGGCGTTCGCGCGCCACATCAGGGTGGGGGCGCTGGCGTTCAGGGCGGTGCCCACGCGCGGGAGCTTGATGGCCTGCACGATCGGCCCGTCCGTGATGTTCATGGCGCCCCGGTACAGGCCGCCGCGCGGGCTCAGGGCCACTGCGCTGCCGGCCGCCCCGTCCACCTGCAGGTCGTACAGCACGCCGTAGTTTCCGCTGAGCTTCACGGGCTGTCCGGTCAGGGCGTCGGTGCCGGTCAGGGCCGGGTCGAGCTGCCCGTCTCCGATGGTGATGCGGGTCGGGAGGGCGCCCAGCGTGACGCGCAGGTGCCGCACGGCATCCGGGAAGGTGCCGCGAACATGCCGGCCATCGGGCTTCAGGTAGGGAAGCTGCTGGGCGACTTGTGCGGTCGGCGGCAGGGTGTCCTCCAGCATCAGCACCGTCAGTTCCACGCGGCCGTTCGCCGTCAGGTCCTGCATCACGTTCACGCCGCTCCCGGCGTTCAGGGTGGGGCTGGCGTACACGGCCGCCGTCTGGCCGGGCGCGAGGGTCAGGGTCGTTCCACCAGTCGACGCGAAGTACTCCATCAGCGTGACCTGCCCCAGGGTGCCCTCGATGCGCGTGGGCGCGGTCTCGCCCACACGGTTCGTGAGGATGTCCACCGGGCGGTCGTCGAGGTTGCGGGCCAGCACGTACAGCCGCGCCGGGCGACCCAGGCCGTTGAGGTGGTACGCCAGCAGCCGCGCCCGGCCGGTGACGGTGTCCTGGTACAGCACGCCGCTCTGCGTGGGCACTTCCGGGCTGTCGCTGAAGATCAGGGGCGCGGTATCCCCCGTGACCGGCGTGGGCAGCGCCGACGGATACGTGAGCACCTGCGCGTCCGGGAAGGCGTCGCCGGGCAGCGCGTACTTCAGGGCGTAGGTTAGGGGCGTGTCGATGGGATCGCCCTGCACCGTGATGGTGCGCGTGAAGGGCGCGCTCTGCAGCCCCCGGCTGTTCGTGACCGTCAGGCCCACCGTGTACGTGCCCGGCTGGAAGTACACGTCCTGCCGCCCGGTCCATTTGCGGGCGGTGAGGTCGGCGCCGTCCGGATCGAAGGCGTACTCGGTGTACACGATTCGCTCGCCGGGCGCGTACACGTTCTTGTCGGTGGAAAAGCGCGCCTGCGGGCTCAGGGGATTCCCGCCGTCCCGCAGCGAGGTCAGGGTCAGGGTGCGCCCGGAGTCGTCGGCGGCGACCAGGTTGGCGTTCAGGGTGTCGGCCAGGGTGCGGGCGCTGACGTACAGCACGCCGCCCAGCGTAGTCACCGTTCCGTCCGGCTGGGCCACGCCGCCCAGGGTGGCCGCGCCGCTGCGGGTGTCCACGACCAGGCGGCCGAGTTGCACGGCGCCCGGCTGGCCGCTGTCGGCCCTGCCGATCGGACGGCCCAGCAGCACGCCCGTTTCCCGCAGGGGCAGCATGGCGCGTCCGGCGACCAGGCGGGGGGGGGTCGTCCACTGGCTGGTGTCACCGTTCACGTACACGGGAAGCTGATCCACCGTGAAGGTCAGCTGCACGGAACCGGCCGTCATTTGCGCCGCCTGCGCGCCTCCTGTGTTCGTGAGGGCGGCCGTGATCAGCAGCGCGCTTGCCGCTGGCAACGCAGTGCCGCCCAGAGCAGGCGGCATCAGCAGGGACAGCGCGGTCAGGAGGGACGGACTTCGGCGCCGATGCGCGTGGAGCGTGGTGTGGCGGGCGGGGAAGAGCATGCAGCCGAGTATGACGGCCTAACCTGACAGGTTTCTGCCCGAAATGTCCCGTCCACCCGCTTCACCCCACTGCGGGAACGAACCGTGAAGGGCCGTCTGCGGAATGCCGGGTCGCCGAAGGCCCCCGTGTGGGGGCATCCGTCGCAGTTGGGAGGGCGCGCGCAGGCATACACTGGAGCATGACTGAGTGTGGGGACGTCCCCTCGTGAAACGTCCGCTGTGGATCTGGGGACTGCTGGCCGGAGCGGCGCTGCTGCTGGTGTTGGCCCTGAGCCTGCCGCGGAACGCGGGCAACGGCCTGAACCTCACGGACTTCACGACCGCCCTGCACCGAGGCGAAGTGGCCGACGCCCGCGTGACCTACCAGAACGGCATCCTGGCCCTGAGCGGCAAGCTCAAGGACGGCCAGGACTACGAGACGCGCACGTTATCGAGCGATCCTGTTGTGAAACTCGACGCGCTGCAGGCGGCAGGTGTGAACGTGTCCTACCTGCCGCCCGCCCGGCTGAGCCTGCTGAGCGTGCTGAGCATCCTGCTGACCCTGGCCCTGATCGTGGGGCTGGTCATTCTGCTGCTCCGCAGCCGCCAGGGCGGCGGCACGGACGCGGCCGGCACGTTCGGGAAGTCGAAGGCGGCGGTGATCGCAGAAGGGCAGATCAAGCTCACCTTCCAGGACGTCGCCGGCTGTGACGAGGCCAAGGCCGACCTGCAGGAAGTCGTCGACTTCCTGCGCCAGCCCGACCGCTACCACGCCCTCGGTGCCCGCATTCCCCACGGTGTCCTCCTCGTCGGCCCCCCCGGGAGTGGCAAGACCCTCCTCGCCAAGGCCGTCGCCGGTGAAGCCAAAGTTCCCTACTTCTCCATCTCCGGCTCCGACTTCGTCGAGATGTTCGTCGGCGTCGGCGCCGCCCGCGTGCGCGACCTGTTCGAGCAGGCGCGCAAAAGCGCGCCCTGCATCGTCTTCATCGACGAGATCGACGCCGTCGGCCGCAAGCGTGGCATCTCCCTCCAGGGTGGCAACGACGAACGCGAACAGACCCTCAACCAGTTGCTGGTTGAGATGGACGGCTTCGGGTCGGGACAGGAGGTCATCATCCTGGCGGCCACCAACCGACCCGACGTGCTGGACGCCGCATTGCTGCGTCCGGGGAGATTTGACCGGCAGGTGGTGGTGGACGCCCCCGACGTGCGGGGGCGGGAGATGATCCTGCGCATCCACGCCCGCAAGAAGCCGCTGGATGCCAGCGTGGATCTGGGTGTGATCGCCCGGCGGACGGCCGGGATGGTGGGAGCGGATCTGGAGAACCTGCTGAACGAAGCGGCGCTGCTGGCGGCGCGCAGTGGACGCAGCCGGATCACGGGGCGGGATGTGGACGAGGCCAGAGACCGGGTGTTGATGGGGCCGGAACGCCGCAGTCTGGTGGTCCGGGAAGCCGACCGCAAGGTCACCGCCTATCACGAGGTCGGCCACGCCCTCGCCGCTCAACTGCTGCCGCACGCGGACAAGGCGCACAAGCTGACCATCGTGCCGCGGGGCCGAAGCCTGGGCTCGGCGCTGTACACGCCTGAAGACCGTATGCACCACACCCGCAGCGCCCTGCTCGACCTGATCTGCGTGGCTCTTGCCGGGCACGCGGCCGAACAGGTCGCCACCGGGCAGGTCACGACCGGAGCCGCCAACGACTTCCAGAAGGCCACCAACATCGCCCGGCGCATGATCACCGAGTGGGGGATGAGCGAGGTCGGGCAGCTCGCGTTGGCGCAGGACAACGGCAATTACCTCGGGTACGGCGCGCAGCAGGGCAACTACAGCGACCACACAGCTGCGCAGATCGACGTGGAACTGGGCCGCATCCTGAATGGGCAGTACGAGCGGGCCGTGACCCTGCTGGCCGAACACGCGCACATCCTGCACCGCCTGACGGACGACCTGATCGCCCGTGAATCCCTCAGCGGCGAGGAATTGCAACTCGTCCTGGCCGGTGGCACCCTGCCCCCGCTGGAGAGCGCGGCGCGGGGAAGCGACGATGGCGGCGCGCCCAGCGGCAGCCTGACGCCCGACCCCGCCTGAGCGACGACGGATATCGGGCCTGACATCCACGGGGAATCCCGCGCTGTCAGGCCCGATGTGGATTGCTCAGCGGCTGGCGGTCACGGGCAGCGGCACGTCGCAGGAGCCGTCCTCGCAACCTTCGGCCACCGGGAGGTCCAGGCGCACCAGGGGGGCAGGATGCGTCTCGGCCCAGACCTGATCCAGGGCGCCGCGCAGCACCTCGGGGCTCTGCGCGCCGCTCACGCCGTACTTGCCGCCCAGCACGAAGAAGGGCACGCCGCTGATCCCCAGCGCGTGGGCCTGCGCCTCGTCCTGCCGGACGGCGTTCGCGTGCACGCCCGTTTCCAGCGCCGTGCGAACCTCGGCGGCATCCAGCCCAACCTCCTGTGCGAGGCGCACCAGCGTGTCGATCTGGCCCACGTGCTCACGCTCGGTCATGTAGGCGCGCAGCAGGCGTTCCTTCATGGGGCCCTGGAGCCCGTGCCCGGCGGCGTGGTGGAGCAGCTGGTGCGCCAGGAAGGTGTTCGTGCGGTGCGCGCCGTTCAGGTCGTAGGTCAGGCCATCGGCGTCGGCCGTGGCGGTCATGGAATCGATCATACCCTGCGCCTCGGGAACGCTGCGACCGTACTTGCTGGCCAGCAGCTGCGCCATGCTCTGCGGGGTGTCCAGCGGCGCACCGGGATCGAGTTCGAAGGAGTGCCACACGACCTCTACCTGCGCGGCCTGTGGGAAGTCCGCGAGGGCCGTTTCCAGACGGCGTTTGCCGATGTAGCACCATGGGCACGCGATGTCCGACCAGATGTCGACGCGCAACTTATCCGGAGCAGAGGCAGTGAAAGCGGTCATGCATCCATTCTAAACCACTTTAAAAAACGAAGTTAGGGAGCGTACGCCATCCTCCCCACCCAGCCACCACCGGGCGTCAGCGCTGGCGGTCGCCCTGATCGCAGGCCACGCCGTTGCGGTTGGAATCCAGACCCGTGCGGTACCCGATCTGCCCAATCTTCAGCGGCGCCTTGCCCTGCGCGCGCATGACCGCGCAACTCGCGTAGAACACCCCGGACACTGGCGCGCTGCTCGTGAAGGCACGCAGCACCGACCGCGATACGTACCCTCCACGACCCTGGTAGGACGTCCGGCACCACTGGCCCACGCAGGCCACCGTGAGCAGCGTACCGCCGGGGACTACACGCAGCACCGGCGCGTCCGTTGTCGGCCCCCGGCGCAGGTTCGCCCCCGTATTCGTGTAAGCCGTCGCAGCGTCCGCCATGCCCGTTCCCAGCCCCAGCAACGTGAGGCCCAGCAGTCCAGTCTTCATGAGTTGTCTCATGACGCCAGCGTGACACGCCCACCATGACCCGCCATGAGCCTCCTCTGAGAATTCCATGCGAACCGGTGGGTAAGGGCGAGAGGCAGCCGGCCGTAGAAGACCTACATCTCGGGGTGGGTAGAGTGTGCGATTCATCGTGTGGACGTCACTTGCACAACCGCACCGACTGCCGCAGAGACAATCTGAAATGCGCTGTTGTCCAGGCAAATGGTGGCCTGGAACTCACTTGTGGTTTCCTCTGCACCTTCTCGCCCGTACCATGAGCAGCATATGAAAAACTTTGCCTTGGGCCTGACGCTGCTCGCCTCCCTGACGCTCGCCTCGTGCGCGCCCAAGTACTCGTCTGCTGCGCAGAAACCCGTCGCGGACATGAGCTGCACCGAGATCAAGGACGAACTCGCCAAGCTCGCCAAGGTTCGCGAAGAAGCGACCAGCAAGAGCGGCGTGAGCAAAGAGAACGTCCTGTTCGTGCTGTTCTTCTGGCCCGGCGCGGTCGTGAACGAGATGGATAACCGCGACGTGATCACTAAGGTCGATGCCCGCACCGCCGACCTGACCAAGGCCCAGAGCGCCAAGAACTGCCCCACCAACTGACCCGAACGGAGCAGGCACCGCTTCCCGAATGACGTGTCCAGGGAAGCGGTGCCTGCTCCGCATTGCGATTTCCCTGTCAGTGATGCCCGCTGCCGTCGTGGCTGCCGCGTCCACCGCCGCTACCGCCACCATGATCATCTCCGGCATCATGGCTGCCGCCCGCATCATGCGCCGCACCATCGTCCACCCCGTGACCGCCCGACGCGCCGTGATCATCCCCGGCATCGTGGTTCGCGCCGTCATCCGCTCCATCCCTGGCCCGGCTGTCCCGCGCCTGGGTGTCCTGCCCCTGCACCGCCGACTCCAGCGTCAGCACGTGCCCGTTCACGCTGACGCCCAGGCGTTCAGCCTCCGGTTCCCGCGCCGTGATCGGCCCCGCCAGCGTGAAGGTCTGCACGGTCGTCACGCCGTTTACGGTCGTGCTCACCCGCACCGTCCGCGCTGCACTCAGGCTGCCGGTCACGTTCAGGTGCCCGCTCAGCGCCCCGGTCGCTACGACCTGCCCTGAAGCGTCCAGCACCTCGACTGTTCGCACTGCCGCTGCTGCCCATGCCAGGCCCAGGCTGAGGGCCACCGTCAGGAGAACTTTTTTCACACCCCCATTGCACTCTGTGCATGCTCCTGGCGCCACGGGCGAAGGTCGGACACCCGCAGGGGAGAAGGTCGGGTGTGATGCCCAAGGAGAACACGCAGTTGCGCCTCCCGGACGAGGGGTTCAGTTCTACAGTGTGAGCATCCCATGAAACAACTGTTCCGAACTTTCGTCTCCTTGGCATTCACGGCTGGACTCGTGGCGTGTGGTGGAGGCACCCCGCCTCCCATCGTCGATCCGCCCCCCAGCACCCTACCCGGCAGCGGCACCGCTCCTGAAGCGGAGTACCTGAGCGGACAGCTGACCGGGTGGCCGTACACGTCGACCTTCGTCGCGTCGCGCTTCGTCTACAGCGCCACGTACTCCGACATGACCCCAGCGCTCATTCCCGGCAGCGGCACCCTCCACTCGAAGCTGCCCACTATTCCCCTGACCAGGAGCATGCTGGACGGCTGCACCCTGTCCAGCGGCTTTCAGGGCGGCGCGGCCACGTACGACCTCGCGGCCTTCCAGGTGTTCTCCACGCAGGGCGACCTGCTGGGCCGCATCTTCGAGGACGCCGCGCCCGCCAACACCGGCTTCCTGCACATCTACGCGACCAGCGCCGGGACCCTCAAGGGCACCGCGTCCTGCACCGCCCGTGGGGAGACGCTGGATCTCGATGCCAGCATGCAGCAGGGCTGGAACGTCCTCCAGGGCACCGTGGACGCCGCCACGCAGACCGTCCGGATCGTGAATGTCCCCGCCGGCGCGACCGTCACCCTGCACTTCACGAAAAATGACGATCACGTGCTGGTCGTGCCCGTGACCTCCACGCCGTTGACCCTGAAACGGGGCGCGTCTGTCGCCGTGCCGGTGCACATCTTCCAGGATGGCGGCATCAGTGGCCGCATCCACCTGAGCACGAACGCGGGCGGACTGGAGGTCACCCCCGCTGACATCGACCTGCCGGACACGGTCGGCAAGCAGGCCGTGACGGACGCCAGCCGCGTGGGCGCGCACCTGTCCAGCGCCGCGCTGCATGCCCAGAAGGTGGACACCACCCTGACCCTCACCGCGACCGACACGGCCGCTGCCTTCGACGGTGACCTGAACATCCAGGCCACCAGAAATGGTGTGGATGTTGGCGGCGGCACACTCGGCCACCTCGTGCTGACTATTCCGCAACTGGCGTTCGACGTCTACACCGTCGTCGCCCCGCAGACCATGACGACCACGT
Organism: Deinococcus sp. KSM4-11; assembly: GCF_004801415.1. Lineage (NCBI taxonomy): Bacteria > Thermotogati > Deinococcota > Deinococci > Deinococcales > Deinococcaceae > Deinococcus > Deinococcus sp. KSM4-11. The sequence goes on from NZ_SSNX01000007.1 coordinate 109,601, forward strand.
GGCCCGTTCAGCTGTACACGCAGGCCTACCGTGGCGATGTCAAGGTAAGCGTCACCGACCTCCCCGCCAATCTGTCCGTGACGCCCCAGACCTTGAGTCTCACGCCAAACCAGTCCATGACCGTCACCTTCAGCCTCAAGCCCGGCACGACCGTTCCGGTCGGGAATTACGCGGTCACTGTGAAGGGCGAGCAGCTCGCCGACGGGTACGTGATCACCAAACGCGCCGTGCTGGCCATCATGCCGCCCGCCATCCGCATGGTCGAGGGCACCGGTGTCATGGCGGCCGACGCCAGTGGAAACCTGTGGTACTCGGTCGGCCAGGGCATGGTGCGCCAGCACCCGGACGGCACGTATGACGCGTTCAGCCGTACCGGGTTCGAGTGCAGCGGCCTGACCGCCGGTGACGATGGCGGGATCTGGGATGAGAGTTCCCCCCAGGTGCGCTTCGACGCCCTGACCGGCACGGCCACGGTCAAGACAGACCCTCGTGGATTCTCCGGCTGCCGTGGCGATGATATGTACTTCGACAGTAAAGGCCGTGGCTGGGTGTGGTACTTCAACATTCAGCGCCTGGAGTACGCCACGAACACCTACAGCAACGTTCCCGGCGGGGACAATGACCGGCTGCTGGACGTGGACGGCACGCACGTGTGGGGGTACACGCAGGCGGGCGGCACCACGCAACTGGTCAGCATCAACGCCGACACCCTGGCCCGGCAGACCCTCACGCTGCCCGGCATCAACACGTACCTTCCGGCCTTCGGACGGAGCGGCAAGCTGTGGCTGCCCAAAAGCGTGCCCTACCGTCTGGCCGTCTACGATCCCGCCACCGCCAAGGTCACGTCGTACGACGTGGTCATCGACGGCGTGACCGTCAAGGAGTTCGAGGTGGTCGGCGTGGACGCCACCGGCCGCCACTGGCTGGAAATTGCCCACGTGGACGGCGACCTGTACTACAAGGAGTGGGTGCTGTACAACCCACTGACCGCCCAGGTCGTCAAGCGCGTGCCCGCCATCTTCCTGAGCGGCAGTGGCACCCTTCGCAGCGTGTCGTCCGACGGTACCCTGTGGGTTCGCACGGCCGACCAGCCGGGCTACGTTCCCTACGCCTACGTCTTCAAACCCTGAACGCCCACCCACCGCACGTGCCCAGCCTGAAGTGAGGCTGGGCATTTTCCTGTACACCCCAGCCCCACCCCGGCAAAAGCCGAAGCGGAGGCTGACTCAGGTTGAATCCGATGTTTAGCCTTCCAGCAACCATCACTCATCCCTGCGCCCAACCCCCCGCCCGCCCCTGCTTCCCCCAGCCCCAGCGCCACGCCGCGGCCTACGCCCCGGCTGCCCCCGTGACCAGCGCCACCCTGTCTGCCAGCGGTCTGTCCATGCTGCCCCCCTGAACTGCCAGTTGCGAGAGCCTGATGCTGCCGCGCCGACAGGGAATCGGCAATACGCCAGAGTGCGGAGGAGCAGGATGAGTCGTGGACGACACCCGCTCAAGGCAGGAGTGTTTCGTTGGCTCCGCCTGGTATCAGTCCGCGACCCACTCCTGCAAACTCGTCACGCCCAGCGCTGCTCCTTTGGCGGCGGCGATAGCCTTGGCCGTCCACTCGGCGGCTTCGCGGGTGCTGACGATCGGCACGCCACGTTCCAGCGCAGTGCGCAGCAGGCGGCTGCCCGTCACGTCGATCAGCAGGTCAGGGAGTTTGTCGCCGTCCTGGGTGCGGATGACGGTCAGGCCAGTGCCTTCCAGGCTGGCGGCCACGTCGTCCAGGCCGTCACCGAGCAGCAGGGCGGTGCCGCTGGTGGGCACGTTGCTTTTCGCGCCGATCTGCGCGCGGTAGAACGCGCGGTACGGGTCGGTGTCGATGCCCATGCTCTCGCCGGTGCTCTTCATCTCGGGGCCGAGGGTAGGGATCACGCCCGCGAATTTCAGGAACGGCAGGTGCACTTCCTTCACGGAGTACATCTGCGGCGTGGGCGTCTCGAACACGCCGATCTGGTCGAGGGTGTGCCCCACGGCAATCCGCGCGGCGCTCTTGGCGAGCGGGTGGTTCACGGCCTTGGACACGAACGGAACGGTGCGGCTGGCGCGCGGGTTGGCTTCCAGGATGTACGCGACGTCGTCCTTGACGGCCCACTGGACGTTCATCAGGCCACGCACGCCGAGTTCCAGCGCGAGGCGTTCCGTGTCGGCTTTCACGCGGGCCAGCAGGTCAGCGCTCAGGTTCACGGGCGGGAGGATGCACGCGCTGTCGCCGCTGTGGATGCCGGCGGCCTCGATGTGCTCCATGATGCCCATGACGACGGCACGGTGGCCGTCGCAGAGGGTGTCCACGTCGAGTTCCAGCGCGCCTTCCAGGAACTGGTCGAGGAGGATGCTGGGCTGTCCCTCGACGGCGGCGTACACCTCGGACAGGTACGTGGTCAGTTCGTCCATGCTGCGCACCGTGCGCATGGCGCGGCCCCCGAGGACGTAGCTGGGCCGGGCCATCAGCGGAAAGCCGAGTTCTGTGGCGAGCGCGGCGGCCTGATCCGGCGTCTGCGCGACCTTGCCCCTGGGTTGCGGCAGGCCCAGGCGTTCGCACAGGGCGTTGAAGGAGGCGCGGTCTTCGGCCTCGTCGATGGCGTCCACGCTGGTACCGATAATGGGCGCTCCGGCTTCCGCGAGGCGGCGGGCGAGTTTCAGCGGCGTCTGCCCGCCGAGCTGCACGATCACGCCGACCGGCTTCTCGTGCTCGACGATGTTCATGACGTCCTCGAAGGTCAGCGGCTCGAAGTACAGGCGGTCGGCGGTGTCGTAGTCGGTGCTGACCGTCTCGGGGTTCGAGTTGACCATGATGGTCTCGTACCCCGCTTCTTGCAGCGCCCACACGGCGTGCACGGTGGCGTAGTCGAACTCCACGCCCTGCCCGATCCGGTTGGGGCCGCTCCCCAGGATCACGACCTTGGGTTTCTCGGTAGCGGTGACTTCGTCCTCCCACTCGTAGGTGGAGTAGTGGTACGGCGTGTGCGCCTCGAACTCGGCGGCGCAGGTGTCCACCGTCTTGTACACCGGAAGCGCCTTGGCCGCCTTGCGGATGTCGCGCACCTGCAACTCGCTCAGCCCGACGATCTCGCCAATCCGTGCGTCAGAAAAGCCCAGGCGTTTGACCTCGCGCCACAGTTCGTACTTCCACTCGGCAATCGGGCCGAGGTCGAGGAGTTCCTTCTCCGCGTCCGTGATCTCCTTGAGCTGCCCCAGGAACCACGGGTCGATCTTCGTGGCGTCGAACAGCGCCCCCACGCTCTCGCCCCGGCGCAGAAGCTCCAGCACAGCCTCCAGCCGGCGGGGATTGCCGTACAGCAGGCCGCGCAGCTCGTCCATGCTCATGGCCGCGAACGCGCCGCGCACGTCGGACTCCACCGAGCGCATGGCCTTCTGCAGGGATTCCTTGAACGTCCGGCCGATCGCCATGACCTCGCCCACCGAGCGCATCTGCGTGCCCAGCGCGTCGCTGCTGCCGGGGAACTTCTCGAACGCGAAGCGCGGGATCTTCGTGACCACGTAGTCGATGCTCGGCTCGAACGACGCCGGGGTAATGCGGGTGATGTCGTTCTTCAGTTCGTCCAGGTGGTACCCGACTGCCAGCAGCGCGGCGATCTTCGCGATCGGGAAGCCGGTGGCCTTGCTCGCCAGCGCAGAGGAGCGGCTCACGCGGGGGTTCATCTCGATCACGATCACGCGGCCGTCCCGCGGGTTCACGGCGAACTGGATGTTGCTGCCGCCCGTGTCCACCCCGATCTCCCGGATGATGGCCAGGGACTGGTCGCGCAGGCGCTGGTACTCCACGTCGCTCAGCGTCTGCGCGGGAGCCACGGTGATCGAGTCGCCGGTGTGCACGCCCATCGGGTCGAAGTTCTCGATGGAGGTGATGATCACGACCGTGTCGGCCGTGTCACGCATGACCTCCAGCTCGTACTCCTTCCACCCCAGGATGCTTTCTTCCAGCAGCACGCTGGTCACCGGGCTGTCGCGCAGGCCACCCTCTGTGATCGCCAGGAAGTCCTCGTAGGTGTGCGCGATGCCGCCGCCAGTGCCGCCCAGCGTGAAGCTCGGCCGGATCACGATGGGCAGGCCGATCTCCTTCTGGTACTCCACCGCCTCGTCCATGGAGTGCATCATCTTCCCGCGCGCCGTCTCCACGCCGATCTTCTTCATGGCCGCCTGGAACAGCTCGCGGTCCTCTCCCTTCTTGATCGCCTCGACGCCCGCGCCGATCAGTTCCACACCGTACTTCTCCAGCACACCCTGCTCGTGCAGATCCATCGCCAGGTTCAGGGCCGTCTGCCCGCCCAGCGTGGGCAGCAGCGCATCGGGCTTCTCCTTGGCAATTACGCGCTCCACGAACGCCGGCGTCAGCGGCTCCAGGTACGTCGCGTCCGCCAGGTCGGGATCGGTCATGATCGTCGCGGGGTTGGAGTTCACCAGCACCACGCGGTAGCCCTCCTTCTTGAGGGCCTTCAGGGCCTGCGTGCCCGAATAGTCGAACTCGGCCGCCTGCCCGATCTGGATGGGCCCGCTGCCGAGGATAAGGATCGTGTTCAGGTCAGTACGCTTGGGCATTCCAGAAAGGGAGTATGTCACGGATGACGGGCTGGGGCGTGAGCGGTGTATGCATGGTTATGCAATCCGTGCTTTCCCGCGTGTGGTGCTCCCGGCGCTGCGCCATGTGGCCGATGCCGGGCGGCGGTTCCTGGCTTACGCTGGGGGTGTCCTGTCCTCGGGACGTGATCGACCATGTCAATCCTGAACTGACCTCCACTCCTGCCGTCCGCAGCGTGCCCCGGTGGCGCGCCGGGGCCGTGTGCCTGCAGGGTGCGTGGAGGGAAGTCGTCCGGAACTGGTTCCCCTGCCGGGTGTGCCGTGAGTATGGGGCCCGCCCGCTGTCCCGAGGTCACGAATGATGCGTTCCCATCACCCGTTGCAGGTTTTTCTGGTCATGGAGGCCGGTCTGGCCTTCGCCTTCGCCCTGGCGTTCACCTTGCAGGGCGTGTATTTCGTGCAGACGGTGGGCCTGAACCCGCTGGAACTGCTCTTGATCGGCGCGGCGCTGGAGGGCTCGGCGTTCGTGCTGGAGGTTCCCACGGGCGTCCTGGCAGACGTCTACTCGCGGCGGCTGTCGATCGTGGTGGGGTGTGCGCTGCTGGGCGTGGGACTGCTGCTGGTGGGGGCGTTTCCGGTGTTCGGCGTGCTGCTGGCCGCGCAGGTCGTGAGTGCGGCCGGCTACACCTGCCTGAGCGGCGCGCAGGAGGCGTGGCTGGCCGACGAGCTGGGCGAGGAGCATCTGGGCAGCGCGCTGCTGCTGGGCGGCCAGTACGGGCGCGTGGCAGGCATGGTCGGTGTGCTGGGCGCGGCCGGGCTGGCGCGCTGGGGCGGCCCCGCCGCCGCGATCCTGGCGGGTGGCGGGGCCGCGCTGCTGGTGGGAGCCTACCTGGCTCTGCGGATGCCCGAACGCGGGTTCCAACCTGCTCCGCGTAAGGGGCGTCACACCTGGGCGTCGCTGCGGGCTCCGCTGGTGGCCGGGGTTCGGGTGGTGCGGGGCAGCGCCCTGCTGACGGCGTTGATCGTGGCCGCCGCGCTGTACGGCGCGAGTACCGAGGCCGTCGACCGCCTGCACGAGTTCCTGCTGATCCGCGGTACCGGTCTGCCCGGCGGCCTGAGTACCTCCGACTGGTTCGTGGCCCTGAGCCTGATGGGCGCGGTGCTGGGGTGGCTGCTGATCGAGCCCCTGCGGCGGCGGGTGAAGCTCGCGGACGCGCGGCAGGTGGCGCGCACCCTGCGGGCCGTGCTGGCGGGTTCGGTGGTGGCCCTGCTGGCGTTCGCATGGGCGCCGGGTTTCGGCTGGGCTGTCGGGGCGCTGCTGCTTCACGGCGTGCTGCGAGGCCTGTACTCGCCGCTGTACAGCGCGTGGCTGAACCAGGGCCTCCCGCCAGACTCGCGGGCCACAGTGAATTCCTTCGCGGCGCAGGCCGACGCGCTGGGCCAGGTGAGTTTCGGGCCGCTCTTCGGACTGGCCGGGAATGTGTGGGGCGTGCGCGCCGCGCTGGTTCTGGCCGCGCTGGTGCGGCTGCCCACGCTGGGCCTGCTCGCGCGGGCTGGGCGGGCAGAAGACCCCAGCGCCGAGTCCGGTCGCCCCGCCTAGACTGCGGCCGGATGAAGCGGCGCGACCAGGAGTCGGGAGTGCGGAGTCAGCTGGCCGGTGTGGCGCGGCCTTTCCTGACGCTCGGCCCGGCGCACCGGGATCACCTGCCGGCCGGCCGGATCGCGCTGGGCGTGGCCGTGCCGCTGGTGCTGCTGCTCGGGCTGGGCCACCTGAACCTGATCGTGTACGCGGCCTTTGCGGCCTTCACGGGCATCTACGCCCGGCACGAGCCGCTGGGCACGCGGCTGCGGCACCAAGTGGTCAGCGCGGCGCTGCTGCTGGCCTGCCTGAGCGCCGGGTGGGCGCTGGCGCAGGCGGGCACCGGGCCGTGGGGCGTGGCGCTGGCCGGCGCGCTGGCGGCGGGTGTGGGTGCGGTGCTGGCGGCGGCGCTGGGATTGCGTCCGGCCGGATCGCTGTTCTTCGTGTTCGCGGTGACCACGGCGGCGAGCACGCCACCGCCGCCGTTTGCGCTGGCGCTGGGCGTCGCGGCGGGCAGCGCGGCCCTGTCGGTGGGACTGGGTGTGGTGGGCGCGCTGTTCTCCGAGCGGGTGCGGCCGAACGAACTGGCGGCCCCGCCTCCCAACCGCCTGAGCGAGGAGGATCTGGCATGGCACGGCCTGCGGCACCTGATCGCGGCCGGTCTGGGCGGCGTAGCGGGCGTGCTGATCGGCCTGGGGCACACGCCGTGGGCGATGGTGGCGGCGGTCGCGCCGATCTCCGCGCAGGATCAGCGCGGGCGGGTGCAGCGCGCGCTGGAACGCATGGTGGGCACCCTGCTGGGCGTGCTGGTGGCGGCGCCACTGCTTGCGCTGGGCCTGCCTGTCTGGGCGAAGGTGGTCGCGGTGGTGCTGCTGCAATTCCTGGCTGAGCTGTTCGCGGCGCGCAACTACAGCCTGACGCTGCTGTTCGTCACGCCGCTGGCCCTGCTGCTGACCACGCTGGGGCATCCGGCTCCGGCCGGGCCGATCCTGCTGGCCCGCGCGGTCGAGACGGTGCTGGGGGCACTGATCGGCCTGGGCGTGGTGCTGCTGGTGCGCTCGGCGGCCGAGCAGCGCGCAGCCGCTTAACGGCCCAGCACCTCGCTCACCAGCAGCGTGACCCCGCCGGTGGCGAAATTCGGGATGTCCCCGGCCGCGGCCTGCCCCTCGGGGCCACCCATGCCGCTCTGCAACGCGGCCAGATCGTCGAAATACAGTTCCGTGAGCAGGTGGTAGGGGCTGGCGCTGCCGTCTGGAGTGCCGACCACCCGCGCGACCTCCGTGCGTTTCAGGCCGGGGATCTTGTCGACGAGCGGGATGTGCGTGCCGTGGTAGTACGTGTCGAAGGTAACGGCGTCGGTAGGGGTGCCGTACAGAACCGTGAGCTTGAACATGGGCGTTCCTCCAGGCGGGGGTGGCAGGGCTGGGTGGGCGTGTGGTGCCCACGCAGCGTACCTGCGGGTGGTTGGAGGACGGTTCAGGGCGCAGGTCGTCTGACCCGCCCTGGGTGACCGGGCGGGTTCGGGTTCACACTGCGGGGATGCCACAGCTACTGCCGCGCGCCCTTGCCTCACAGGAAAGTGTGTTCGCCCGCATGAGCCGCCTGGCCGCGCAGCACGGCGCGGTGAACCTCGGCCAGGGCTTCCCGGCCGACACGCCGCCTGCCTTCCTGCTGGACGCGGCCCGGCGCGCGGTGGGCACCGTGGATCAGTATTCGGCCCCGGCCGGGCTGCCCGCTCTGCGGGACGCCGTGGGCGCAGACCTGGGCGTGGACGGCGCCGACATCGTCATCACGACCGGCGCAACTGAGGCGCTGAATGTGCTGGCCCTGTCGCTGTACGGGCCGGGCGACGAAGTGCTGATGCTCGAACCCGTGTTCGACGTGTACATCCCGCAGGCGCGGCTGGCGGGCGCAGACGCGGTCACGGTGCCCATGACCCTCGATCCGGTGTCCGGGTGGTCGCTCGACCTGAAGGCGCTGGGAGCCGCCGTCACGCCGCGCACGCGGGCACTGCTGCTGAACAGCCCGTACAACCCGACCGGCACGGTCTTCGGCGCCGCGCAACTCGACCAGATCGTCGTCCTGGCCCGCGAGCACGACCTGTGGATCGTCAGCGACGAGGTGTACGACGAGCTGTACTTCGGCGAGCGGCCCGTGGGCCTGCGAACCCTCGCACCGGAACGGACGTTCACGGTCGGCAGCGCGGGCAAGCGGCTGGAAGCGACCGGCTGGCGGGTCGGCTGGATCGCGTGCCCGCCGGGGCTCTCTGGCATGGTCGCCGGCATCCGCCAGCAGGGCTCGTTCTGCTCGCCCACGCCACTTCAGGCGGCGGTGGCCGCCGCGCTGCCCCAGGCCCGCGCCGAGGACTTCTACGCGGGTCTGCGGGCCGAGTACGGGGCGCGCATGAACCTGCTCGCGGGCGGGCTGCGCGACCTGGGGGCCACGGTCTTCACGCCGCGCGGCACGTACTTCCTGACCGCCCTGCACCCGCAGTGGTCGGCCGAACTGCTGGTCGAGCGGGCGGGCGTGGCCGTGATACCCGGCGAGGCCTTCTACGCGCAGCACGCCGTTCCACCCGGACTGCTGCGCGTGGCCTTCTGCAAGTCCCGCGACGACATCGGGCGGGCGCTCGACCGGCTGGCGTCCAGCGCAGCACTTAGCATTCCTTGAAGTACAAAGGGGGCCAGGAACAAAAGGGTTATGCTCCACATTATGAGAAAGATGCTTATCCTGCTGGCCCTCGCGACCGCCGCCACGACCTCCACCGCTGCCGCTGACAAGTTCGGGGTACACGTCGGCACCAGCAACGGCCTGCAGTACGTGCAGGATCTTTCCAGCGCGTCCTCACTGCGCTACTCCGTGAACCTCGATCTCGTGAACCTGTTCTCCGGTGGCTCGCTGGCGGTTGGGGGCGACGTCGCCTACCTGAACGACTTCGGCGGCGACATGGGCGGCTTCACGCCCTACTACGGGGTGGGCCTGGGGGCCTACGTGTCCCTGGGGGCCTCGACCGGCGTGGCCGTCTACCCGCACGGCATCCTGGGCCTGAACTTCGCGATCAGCGATCCGTTCAGCATCTTCGTGGAAGGCAGCCTCGGCGCGCGCGTGGGTGTGGGCTCGGCCACGACCTTCGGCTTCGGCTACGGTACGCGCCTGGGCCTCAACTACCGCTTCCGCTAAGCCGCGCGTTCCTCTCCGCCCCAGGTTGTTTGGGGCGGTTTTTGATGTCGTGAGCGTTCAGCGGGCTTCAGCCGTACCGATCACACTGTGGGCTTCCGCGGATCAGCGTGAGGTCTGCGCCTGTATTTCTGCAGTCCGTCGAAGCCCTGTGTGTCACACAAGAGCTGATCCGGCGAGCCCCTGTCCGAACCGCTGGCTTGCATAGCTATGCGCTGAAGTGTATACACATACAGAGACGATGTTGACCTTCAACGCCCGACGCTGATCCACCGGCCCTTCCCGTGAGAAGGAGCCGCTCCGGTCGCGCCGGGCGTTGTGCTGCCATAAAGCCGCCTCACACACCATCTGGGAGAATACCGCCATGACGAACACCGAGCCGACCCCAACCGCCAAAGACAAGATCGTCCTCGCGTACAGCGGCGGCCTGGACACCAGCATCATCCTCAAGTGGCTGCAGACCGAGCGCAATTACGACGTGGTGTGCTTCACCGCCGACCTGGGCCAGGGCGACGAGGTCGAGGAGGCCCGCGTGAAGGCGCTGAACACCGGGGCCGTGGCCGCCTACGCGCTGGATCTGCGCGAGGAATTCGTGCGCGACTACGTGTTCCCCATGTTCCGCTCCTCGGCGCTGTACGAGGGCTACTACCTGCTCGGCACCTCCATCGCCCGGCCCCTGATCGCCAGGAAGATGGTCGAGATCGCCGAGAAGGAAGGTGCGGTGGCCGTGTCACACGGCGCGACCGGCAAGGGCAACGATCAGGTGCGTTTCGAGATGACCGCCTACGCCCTGAACCCCGACATCGTGACGGTGGCTCCCTGGCGCGACTGGGAGTTCCAGGGCCGCGCAGATCTGGAAGTCTTTGCCCGCGAGCACGGCATTCCCGTGCCCACCACCAAGAAAGACCCCTGGAGCACCGACGCGAACCTGCTGCACATCAGCTACGAGGGCGGCATTCTCGAAGATCCGTGGGCCGAGCCGCCCGCGCACATGTTCAAACTGACCGTCGATCCGACCGAGGCTCCCAGTGAGCCCGAGTACGTGGAGATCGAGTTCGAGGCCGGGAATCCCATCGCCATTAACGGTGAGAAGCTGAGCCCCGCCGCACTGCTCCAGAGGGCCAATGAGCTGGGCGGGAAGCACGGCGTGGGACGGCTGGATCTGGTCGAGAACCGCTTCGTGGGCATGAAATCCCGTGGTGTGTACGAGACGCCCGGCGGCAGCGTGCTGTACCACGCGCGCCGCGCCGTGGAAAGCCTGACGCTCGACCGCGAGGTGCTGCACCAGCGCGACGCCCTGGGGCCGAAGTACGCGGAACTCGTGTACAACGGCTTCTGGTTCGCTCCCGAACGCGAGGCGCTGCAGGTCTACTTCGACCATGTGGCGTCCAGCGTGACCGGCACGGCCCGCCTGAAGCTGTACCGGGGGAGCGTCACCGTCGTGGGCCGCAAGGCCCCCCAGAGTCTGTACGACAAGGATCTCGTGTCCTTCGAGGCGGGCGGCGACTACAACCAGCACGACGCGGGCGCGTTCATCAAACTCAACGCCCTACGGATGCGCGTCCAGGCCCGCGTGAAGGCCAAGGCCGACGCGCCGACCGACCAGCAACCCGCGAAGGTCTGAGCGTGCCGACGCTCGCCCAGATCATCGCGGATCAGCGTCCTTACCTGCAGGCCCTGACGGACGTCCAGGCGTCCAGCCGGCCCGGGCCCGAAGTCTGGAGCGCCAAGCAGATCCTGGGCCACCTGATCGACAGCGGCGTGAACAACCACCCGCGCTTCGTTCGCGTGGCAGCCGAGGACGGTCTGAGCCTGCCCGGTTACGACCAGAACGCCTGGGTGGCCGCCGGTGGGTATCAGGAGCGCCCGTGGGCGGATGTCCTGGGCCTGTGGGTCGCCTATCAGACGCAGATCGCCCACGTCATCGACGGCTTGCCCGCCGCCAGCCTCGACCATACGCTGAGCCTAGGCGGCGGTGATCCGGTCACCCTGCGCCACGTTGCGGACGACTACGTGCGCCACCAGCTGCATCACCTGGCCCAGATTCCGGCGCGGGTGACCCCGTGAACCGCGCCGACGTGGACGCCATTCACGCATGGCTGGCCGGACTGAGCGAGGCGCAGGTCAGCCGCCGCCCCGCGCCCGGCGTGTGGAGTCCCAAACAGGTGCTCGGCCACCTGATCGACAGCGCCTGCAACAACCACGCCCGCTGGGCACGCATCAGCGGCGAGGACGGCCTGACCTTCCCCACCTGGAACCAGAACGCCTGGATGGCCGCCGAGGACTGGCAGGGTCGGCCCTGGACGGAAGTGCTGTCCCTCTGGCACGCGTACAACCTGCACCTCGCATGGTTCGCCCAGCGGCTCCCGGAGGCCGCCATGACGCATACTGCCACGGTCGGCACGCTGAACGGCGGCCAGCCCATGACCCTGGCGCAGCTCCTCACGCACTACGACACGCACCTGCACAAGCACCTCGAGCAGATCCGCGAACGGGTGGGCCCATGACCCTTTCCGCCGGCTACACCCTGCGCCCCGCTGGCGTGCCGGACGCAGCCCTGATCCAGGCCCAGCGCACGGCGATGTTCACCGAGATGGGCAGTGACGTGGCCGGGCTCGCGCGCGTCCACGAGGCGGGCGTGGCGTGGCACCGCCGGATGCTGGCCAGCGGGGCGTACACCGGCTTCCTGATTGAGTCCGGGGGAGAGGTCGTGGCCGGAGCGGGCCTCCTGTGGAACGACTTCCCTCCGAACGCCGACACGGACTCGCTGGTGCGCGCTTACCTGCTGAACGTATATGTCGACCCCGAGCACCGGGGGCACGCGCTGGCCCGCCGGCTGGTGGAAGCCGCGCTGGACGAGTGCCGCGCGCGGGGCGTGAACATCGTCACCCTCACTGCCTCCGACGCCGGCCGGCCCACGTACGAACGCCTGGGCTTCGTGCCGCAGGCCGAGCTGAAACTCCTCATCCCGGAGGTGACCGCATGACCCTCACTGCGGCGCTGCGCCCCGTGAACCTGGGCGACATCCCCGCCTTCCACGCCGTGATGATGGCCGCCGGCATGGATCCCCGCAGCAGCTGGAGCCGCACCACACCGCTGGATCTGGAGCGTTCGCTGTTCAGTCCCGGCGCGGGCGGCTTCCTGGCGGTCGGCGGTGGTGAGGAGGCCTTCGGCTGCGTCGGCTACCGCCCGGACAGCCAGGACACCCTGACCCTGAACAAGCTCGCCACCCGCCCCGAAGCGCGAGGCACCGGCCTGGGCCGCGCCCTGGTCCGGCAGGTCGAGCACGTGGCCCGGGCAGGCGGCTACGGGCGCGTGCTCCTCGCCGTCTCGCTGTTCAACCTCGACGTGCTGCCCTTCTACGAGAAGCTCGGTTATGTCGTCACGGACGACACCTACGCCCACGCGAATCCGTCCAGCCCGCCGCCCGTGGTGCTGGTCAAACCCATCTCTGGTGCCCCAGTCAGGGCCGAGGGGTCGTCACCACGATCCGAGGACGCCACCCAATGACCAATCAAACGCAGGACAAGAAACTCTGGGGGGGCCGCTTTGCGGAGGCCACCGACGGCCTCGTGGAGCTGTTCAACGCGTCGGTGGGCTTCGATCAGCGGCTGGCCGAGCAGGACATCCGAGGCAGCCTGGCGCACGTGGCGATGCTGGGGCAGGTCGGCATTCTGGACGCGGCCGAGGTCGCGCAGATCACGGCCGGTCTGAAGACCGTGCTGGCGGACATCCGGGCCGGAACCTTCGAGTGGCGGCTGGATCGCGAGGACGTGCACATGAACGTCGAGGCGGCCCTCCGTGACCGGATCGGGCCGGTGGCGGGCAAGTTGCACACGGCCAGGAGCCGGAACGATCAGGTGGCGGTGGACTTCCGGCTGTTCACGAAGGAAGCGGCCCTCGATCTGGCCGACAAGACGCGGGTCCTGCGCGCCGTGATGCTCGCGGAGGCACAGAAGCACCTGGCGGACGAGGTGATCCTGCCGGGGTACACGCACCTTCAGGTGGCGCAGCCGATCCTGCTGAGCCACTGGTTCATGGCCTATGTCGCCATGTTGGAGCGCGACGAGGGCCGCTTCCGGGACGCGGCCGAGCGCATGGATGAATCGCCGCTGGGAAGTTCCGCGTTGGCGGGCACGCCCTGGCCGATCGACCGCCACGCGACGGCTTCGGCGCTGGGCTTCGCGCGCCCGACGGCGAACTCGCTGGACGGCGTGGGCAGCCGCGATTTCGCGCTGGAGTTCCTGAGTGCGTGCGCGATCCTGTCGGCGCACCTGTCGCGCCTGAGCGAGGAACTGATCCTGTACTCGACCTTCGAGTTCGGCTTCCTGACCCTGCCGGACAGCCACACCACGGGCAGCAGCATCATGCCGCAGAAGAAGAACCCGGACGTGTCCGAACTCGCGCGCGGCAAGGCGGGCCGCGTGTTCGGGAACCTGATGGGCCTGCTGACGGTCGTGAAGGGCACGCCCCTGGCCTACAACAAGGACTTGCAGGAGGACAAGGAGGGTGTGTTCGACAGTTACGACACCGTGTCCATCGTGCTGCGCCTGTATGCCGAGATGCTGCCCAAGACCGTGTGGCACGCCCAGGCCACGCAGGCGGCCGCCGCGCGCGGCTACAGCACCGCCACCGATGTCGCGGACTTCCTCGCCCGGCAGGGCGTGCCCTTCCGCGAGGCGCACGAGGTCGTGGGCGGGCTGGTCGGCGTGGCCTCGCGCTCCGGGCGGCAGTTGTGGGAACTCACGGACGAGGAGCTGCGGGCCGCCCACCCGCTGCTGAACGCCCAGGTCGCGCAGGCCCTGACCGTGCAGGCAAGCGTGAAGAACCGCGCCAGCTACGGCGGCACCTCGCCCCAGCGCGTGCGCGAGGCCATCGTGGCCGCGCAGGAGGCCCTGAAGCAATGACTGCCCCTCGCTGGCCCACCCCTGAGCGCGTTCCCTCCACCCGAGGTACTCCCATGACTGAACCCGCCGTCACCCTGACCGACATGCACGTCAAACTCCGCGAGGCGCTGCCCGGCGATTTCGACACCATCCGCGACCTGCTCACGCGCTGCGGACTGACCACCGGGAGCGTCACGCCGGACGGCTGCACGTACTGGATTGCCGACCTGGACGGCGTGCCCGGCGGGTGCATCGGCCTGGAGCACGGGCCGGGCGTGTCGCTGATCCGCTCGACGGCCGTGGTGCCGGAAGCCCGTTCGCAGGGGCTGGGCCGCGCGCTGGTCACGTCGGCGCTCACGCAGGCGTCGCTGCTGGGCAATCACACCGTGTACCTGTTCAGCGAGGAAGCTGGAGAATACTGGCGGCGCTTCGGCTTCGAGCCGACGGCGCCGGGCGAGATCATCGGGGCGTTGCCGGACGCGCCGCAGGTGCGCAGCGGCCTGACCAAGGGCTGGATTCATGCGGAGCAGGCGTGGAAATACGTCCTGCCGTCCGGCACGCTGGCATGAACGACCCCCTCCCCAGCGCGGCGCGGGCGGTGTATTCTGCGCGCACTTTCAAGACGCCTGCACCGGACGCCCCCAGGGACGTCCACCCTGGCGCCTTCCCCGGAGGAACCACCCATGACCGATCAACGCACCAGCACGCAGGAACACATCCGACTGGCACAGAGCAGCGACCGCGACACCGTCACCCGCGTCTTCCACGAGGCCGGACTGGACACCGACGCTACCCTGGCGGAGGGCACCACGTACTGGGTGATGGAGCGCGGCGAGCAGGCGGTCGGGGCGATCGGGCTGGAGCATGGCGACGGCGTGAGCCTGCTGCGCGGCGCGGCCATCATTCCCTCGGCGCGCGGCGGCGGGCTGGGGCGGCGGCTGATCATGAGCGCCATCGAGTACGCGCAGGGGCGCGGCGACCGGGCGATCTACATGTTCAGCAAGGGCGGCGACTGGGGCACCTTCGGCTTCACGCAGGTGCCGCTGGCCGTCGTCATGGGCGACATTCCGGATGCGCCGCAGGTGCAGGCGTACCGCGCGCGCGGCGAGCGGCCGGGCGGCACCACCTGGATGCGCGACCTGTCGGCCAGCTGAGTCGGGTTCACGCCGGGGGCAGGCCATGACGCTCCTCGGACTGGATTCCATTGCCGTGCCGGACGTCCACCCGGACGCGCCGCTCACGGGCCGCAAGGCGAAACTGTCGGACATCGAGGCGATCCACGAGCTGATCGGCTACTGGGCCGCGCGCGGGCAGATGCTGGTGCGCTCCCGCGCGCTGCTGGCCGAGACCATCCGGGATTTCCACCTGATCTTCGCGGAACCCCACGCGGGCAGGCCCGGCGGGCTGGCGGGCGTGTGCGGCCTGCACCTGCTCGCGCCGGATCTGGCGGAGGTGCGCGGGCTGGCCATCCACCCGAACCTCCAGGGGCGAGGCCTGGGCAAGCAGCTCGTGGCCGCCTGCGAGGTCGAGGCCCGCGCCATCGACCTCCCGGCGCTGTTCGCGTGGACGTACCAGCAGACGTTCTTCGAGCGCTGCGGCTTTACCCGCATCGACAAGACTAACCTGCACCCGAAAGTCTGGAGCGAGTGCCAGCGCTGCGCGTTCTTCGAGAACTGCAACGAGATCGCCATGCACAAAGACCTCACCGCCGGGTAAATCGGCCACGCGAAGGGGCAGGCACCGGGAGTCCGGGCCTGCCCCTTCGCGTGCGCTTACTTGCTGGGCGCCGTGGTCGTGATGGCCTCCGCCGCCTGCACCAGGGCGCGGGCGGCGCGGTCGTTTCCGGCGGCAGCCAGGGCTTTGGCATCCAGCAGATACGTGCGGGCCTTGGCGTTCGTGGTGGTGGCCAGCAGGGCGTCAATGCGGGCGCCGAGGGTCGGACGGGCCTGACCTCCAAGGGCCGTCACGCCGGGCTGGGCCGGAGCAGGACGCGCGGCGCCGGGCTGTGCGGGACCACGCTGGGCGGCGCCGGGCTGACCAGTCCCGGGTCGGGCCGGGCTGCAGCCGTCTTTGGCCCGGTCGGCATGCCGGTGGCCGTGCGGCCGGGCCGGGCCGGGTGCGCCGGGTGTTCCCGCCGGGGGCTGCGCCGGGCCGGGCTGGGCTGCCCTGTCGGTACCGGGGAGCGGTGGTGTGGGCGCTGCCGGCGGGGTGGGAGCGCCCGGCAGGGCCGTGGTGGGAGCCGGGGGTGGGGTGGTGCCGGCGGGAGCAGGTCTCATGGTGTCCGGCTGGGGAGCCGCGGGGTCGCCGGCGCGGGGCAGGTGATGGCCACCCGGCGCGCATACCGCGGGCGCGGCTGGGCGGGCACGCTCCGGCTGGGCGGGCGCGGCCGCCGGGGACGGAGGGGTGGGCGCGGTGGTGCCCCCGGCGGCCAGGGCAGGCGCGGCGCTCAGGGTCAGCAGGCTGGTCAACATCAGGGTGCGGAGGGTCATGTCAGGCTCCTGTGGAGTGGGTGCGGAGGGCGGCGGGCGGCCGTTCACGACAGGGCAGGTCGGGGCCAGGCCGGCTGACCTGGACGGACTTGGTGCGGGAACACGCGGAGTCTGGCCGGCGCACCTGAACGTGCGGGCGGCACGGGCTGAGCGAACGCTGAACGCCGCGCGCCGGGGCTATCCGGCGGGGTGCCGTGGGAGCGTGAACCCCACCTCCAGGGAGTCGCCGTGCTGGGCTGCGCTGGCGTCGCCGCCGTGGGCGCGGGCGGTCGCCTGCACGATCGCCAGCCCCAGGCCCACGCCGCCCGGCTGGGCGTCCGGGCCGCGCGCGAAGCGGTCGAACATCCGGGCGCGGAAGTCCTCGGGGAGGCGGGCGGGATTGCGGACTGAGATCCGGAGGTGGTCGCCCTGCGCCTCCAGTGCCACATCCACCGTGCCGCCGGCCGGGGTGGCGGTCATGGCGTTGCGCAGAAGGTTCCACACGGCCCCCTCCAGGCGGGTGCGGTCGGCGTTCACCAGGGCGCGGCGCAGCTCGGACGGCCCGGTGACCGCCAGGGTCAGGTGCGGCGCGAGGTGACGGGCGGCCTCCACCGTCTCCAGCAGCAGCGGCCAGGGTTCCAGCGGTTCCACGCGCAGGCCGGCGCCTGCGTCCAGGCGGGTCAGGGTCAGCAGATCCTCGACGAGGCGCGTGGCCCGGCGCGTCTCGCGGCGCAGCGTGGCGTGCAGGCGCTCACGCACGGCCGGATCGTCGCCAGCGCGCTCCAGCACCTCCAGACTGCCGGTGATGGCGGCCAGGGGCGTGCGCAGCTCGTGGCTGGCGTCAGCCGCGAAGGCGCGCGTGCGGGCCTCCTCTGTTCGCAGGCGGGCAATGGTGTCTTCCAGGCGTGAGAGCAGGCGGTTGAGGCTCTCGGCCAGTGAGCGCACCTCGTCGGGCGGGGCGGGCAGGGGCAGGCGGGCGCTCGGGTCGGCCGGGCCGCTGGCCGGGTGGAGTTCCTCGGCGCGGCGGGCCATGCTGCCCAGGGGGCGCAGGCCCAGGCGCAGCAGCGACCATGCGGCGGTGGCGGCCAGGGTGACGGTCACCGCCGCGACCCCCGCGAAGAGCAGGGCGGTGCGGCGCGTCAGGGCGTCCACCTCGTCGTGCGGCACGTTCAGCGTGAGCACCGTGCCGCCGGGCGTGGCGAGCAGGCGCAGGTCACCCTGGGCGGCCTGTCCGTCCTGCCGGGCGCGGGCCAGGATCGCCGTGTTCACGCTGGCGGGTAAGAGGGCGGTGGGTGCGGAGTCCGTGCGGTACGCGCGGCCGTCCGGTGTGACCAGCGCCCCGCTGGTTCGCAGGCCCAGCGCCTCCTGTGACAGGCGGCTGTACCACACGCCCAGCCGGGCGTCCTGGCCGTCCACGCCGCTGCCCGCGAGGCTCACGCCGGACAGCGATCGCGTGACCGCGCGCTGCGCCTGCGCCCACGCCGAGGCGCGCACGCCCAGCGTGACGGCCGTGCCCGCCAGGGCGAAGGCCACGAGCAGCACGCCGGTCAGCAGCGTCAGCAGCCGGACGCGCAGGGTCATGCCGGCTGGCCGGGCCACGACCGTGGGTCGCCGGTGCGCGGGAGGATCGCCGGCGTCCGCGTGGATCATGCGGCTTTCAGGCGCAGGGCGTAGCCCACGCCGCGCACCGTATGGATCAGGTCGGGGTCGCCCAGCGCGCGCCGAAGCTGCCGCACGTACACCTCGACGATGTTATCGTCGCCCAGGAACGCCGGCCCCCACACGGTATCGAGCAGCAGCGATTTCGACAGGGCGCGTTCCGGGTGGCGCAGCAGCGCCTCCAGCAGGCTCAGGGCGCGCGGACTCAGGTCGAGGGCCCGGCCCGCGCGGGTCGCCTCGCGCAGATCGGTGTCGAGCGTCACGTCCGCGTAGCTCAGCACCCGGCCCCGTTCCGGCTGGGCGCGGCGCAGCAGCGCGTGCACCCGCGCCACCAGCTCGCCGAAATGAAAGGGTTTCACGAGGTAATCGTCCGCGCCGCCCGTCAGGCCCGCGATCCGGTCGTCCACGCCGTCGCGCGCGGTCAGCATCAGCACCGGCACCTGGCTGCGTTCCCGCAGGGCGCGCAGCACCGCGAAGCCGTCCAGGCCCGGCAGCATGACGTCCAGCAGCACCACGTCCGGTTCCTCTCTCGCCGCCTCGGCCAGCGCTTCGGAACCCGTGGCCGCCGTCCGCACGCGGAAGCCCTCGTAGTGGAAGCCCAGGCTCAGGTAGTCCCGGATCCCCTGGTCGTCCTCCACGACCAGCAGCGACGGTGCGGCGGTGGGGGCGTCTGCAAGCGTCATGCGCTCAGGCTAGGACGGCAGCGGCAGAGGAACGTTAACGTCCAGCCCATGATCGGCGAGTTCGGGCGCTACCCTGTGCGGTATGTCTGAGCCCCTGATCACGCTGGAAATCGAGAAACTCGTCGCGGGAGGGCTGGGTCTCGCGCGGGACGACTCCGGCGTGGTGCTGGTGCGCGGCGCGCTGCCCGGCGAGCGCGTGTCGGTCACGCTGCGCACCGGCAAGGGCGTCCGGCAGGGCCGCGTCGTCGAGATCCTGCGCCGCAGCCCGGATCGGGTGGACGGCCCGGATCTGCCCACGGCGGACCTCGCGCACGCCACCTACGCCGCGCAACTCGCGTACAAGCGCAGTTTTGTCGAGGAGGCCCTGACCCGCATCGCCAAATTGCGTCACGACGTCGCCGAGACGGTGCCCAGCCCGGAGCAGTGGCATTACCGCAACACCGCGCAGTACCTGATTACACCGCAGGGCCTCGGGTACCGCGAGCGGCGTGGCAGCGGCGCGCAGGTCTTCACCGACGACCCGCTGGTCATGGCGCAGATCACGGCCATCGTGGACAAGCTCGATCCCCTGCACCTCGATCCGGCCACCGAGGTCGCCTTCCGTGCCAGCCATAAGACCGGCGAGGTGGTGGCCGCGCTGATCGGTGCGGGCGAGCCGAAGGTGTACCTGCGGGCCAGCGATCACCTGATGGACGCCGGTGTGGTCGGCGTGTCCCTGGCCGCACCGGCCGGGCGGCGCTTCAGCGCGGGCGTGCAGCTGATCGCCGGGGAAAGTGAGATCCAGGAGGACTTCGGGAACGTGCAGCTCAGTATCTCCGCCACAGGCTTCGCGCAGGTGAACCCGCCGGCGGCCACCCTGGCGTACCGCAGCGCCGCGGCCCTGGCGGGCAGCGGCGACCACGCGGTCGACCTGTACGGCGGCACGGGCGCTATCGGCCGGCATCTCGCCGCGCACTTCCGGCGGGTGACCGTGCTCGACACGGACGCCGAGGCGCTTGATCGTGGCCGCAAGGATCTGGCGACCGTACCCCTGAAGAACCTGAAATTCCGCCAGGGCGACGCGGCGCTGCTCGACGAGATCGGCGCGGACGTCGTGGTGGTCGACCCGCCCCGCGCGGGCCTGGATGACGCGGCGCGGGATCGACTGCACGACAGCACCGCGGACCGCATCGTGTACGTCTCGTGCGATCCGGCCACCTGGGCGCGTGATGTGGGCGACCTCGTCCGGCGCGGCTGGAAGCTCGGGCCTGTCACGCCGCACGATTTCTATCCGCAGACCAGCCACGTGGAGATCGTCACCGTCCTTGACCGCTGAACGCCGCGGCCCAGATGAGCGTGCATGTGAGGACGATGGTGGGGGCTCATCCTGCCCGGACGCTACTCTGCCCCGCGTGACTGCCCGCGCTCTGCTGTTCCTGACGCTGCTGCCGGCCCTGAGTGCGTGCCAGGACACGCAGGCCCGCGCGCAGAACGAGGCGCTGACCCGCCGGGTCGCGGCGCTCGAGGCCCAGGTGCGGGCCCTGAAGACCGCGCAGGCCCAGGACGCGCCGCCTGCCGGGTTCGAGGCGAAGGTCAGCGCGCAGAACTGCGCGAACGACCTGGCCCGCGTGCTGGAAACGTACCGTGAGAACTCCATCGACCGGCGCTATCCCCAGGCCGCGCAGCTGAGCCTGCCGGACACCTGCAACGGTCAGCGCGTGAACTGGGTGGCCCTCAGCGCGCACGCGTTCACCTTCACGGTCAACGACCCGGGCGGCCAGGAACTCGCGCGGCAGAGCGGTGGCGGCTGAATCAGCGACCGGCGAGCACGGTCGGAAGACCGGCCACCTGATCGGTGGAGGTGTCCTCCAGCAGGTTGATCGCGAAGGTGGTCACGCGCAGGCCCGTGAAGCCGATGATCAGGCCCCACACCTGCTTCGGGGCTCCCTCGAACACCGCGCTACGGAGGTAGAAGGCCTCCCCAGCGCGGGTGAAGGTGCGTTCCCCGACCAGCTGCGTTTCCTTGCCGTACTGCTGCACGCCGGTCTCCCGGAAGGCGCGGAACCCTTCCAGGCTGCCCCACTGCTGCTGGAGTTCTGGCGTGAACGCGTTCCACAGGCCGTCGACCTTCACGGCATAGAAGTCCAGCATCAGGGCCCGGCCCCGCGTCAGGGCGAACTGCTCGGCGGGCGTCTGCGGAGCCGGGGCCGCCGCAGGTGGCGCGGCGCTCGGCGTGGTCGTTGTGCCCTGCGCGTATGCTCCCGGCCCGAGCAGAAGCAGGGCCGCCGTCACCACCGTGCGTGTGCTGTTCATGGTTCAGCGTAGGCCGGTCCCCGCCCGGAACCTGTCATCCGGCTGACGATTCTTTCGTCTGCCCGTCGCACGACCGGACGTTGCGGCGCCAGCGGGGATCACAGCAGGTGCTCGAGGATGGCCGCCACGCCGTCCTCGTCGTTGCTGGTGGTGACGTCGTCGGCCGCATCACGGGCCTCGGGGTCGGCGTTCGCCATGGCCACGCCGCGCCCGGCCCACGCGAGCATCTCGGCGTCATTGGGCGCGTCCCCGAAGGCCAGCACCTCCGACCGGGCCACGCCCAGGTGGGCGCACAGGCGTTCCAGTCCCCAGGCCTTGCTCACGCCCTCGGCCAGCACTTCCAGAAAGGGAGCGCCCGAGTGCGTCACCGCGAAGCCCGGCAGGTTCAGGGCATGCAGGTGCGGAAACAGTTCGCGCGGGGTCAGGGTGGGATGGCGCACGATGAACTTCAGGCTGGGCTCGGCGAGCACGTCCTCCAGGGAATGCGCGCCCATATCTGCCGGTTCACGCTTGTGATCCTGGAAGTCCGCGATCTGGGCGTACCCGGCCTGCGCGACGAACACCTCGCCGCCCTGCCGCACGGAGACGAACAGCGTGCCCGGCACCCGCCCGGCCAGGGCCAGCGCTACGGCCCGCTGCACGTCGGCGGCCACGTGCGCCGCGAACAGGGTCTGCCCGGTGCCCAAATGAATGCCGTGCGCACCGTTTCCGCACAGTGCCCACTCCGTGAAGCCCGCCTGCTCCGCAATGAACCTCACGCCGCGCGGTTGCCTGGCGGTGACCGGAACGACGTGGATTCCGGCGGCGCGGGCCGCGTCCAGGGCGGCCCGCGTGCGCGCGCTGACGCTCAGGTCACTGCGGAGCAGGGTGCCGTCGAGGTCGGTGGCGATCAGGCGTGGCCGGGAACCGGCGGCCCGGACGCGCCGTGTGGATTCGGGGAGGGTGGAATCAGCCATGCCTGACCCTATCCCCGGCGTGTGCTGGCGGCGCCGATCCGTCTGGATGGCGGTCGGCCCATCCGGACGTCCGGGGTGTCCGGGGAAGCTGATCGGAAATCCTGCCGGATGAAGCCGCCCCTTCAGCGTCTTGCCAGCGGACCCTCACGCACGCTCATTAACCTGCGGAGCATCCCGGACGTTGAACCGGGTTCAATATTCTTCGAGTTTGTTCCTCCCGGACGCATCAGATCCGTGTCAGACCAGGAGTCCCCATGAGCCCCAGAACCACCACCGCCCTGACCCTCGCCACCCTCACGCTGGCCCTCGCAGCGTGCAGCAACAAGACCCAGTCGAGCGCCGCGACCTCCACGCTGGTCGTGCAGGAAAGCGCCGACATCCCCACCCTCGATCCCGGCACCACCTACGACACCGGCAGCGGTCAGGTCGTCGAGAACCTCTACGAGACCCTGGTGACCTACAAGGGCACCTCCATCCGCGACCTCGCGCCCCTGCTGGCCACCGAGTGGCAGGAAGCCCAGGGCGGCCGTGAATACCGCTTCACGCTGCGCCAGAACGTCAAGTTCCACACCGGCAACCCCTTCGCCTGCGCGGACGCCGAGTACACCTTCCGTCGCAACCTCGTGACCAACACCGCCGACAGCGGCAACTGGTTCCTCTCGGAAAGCCTGCTGGGCACCTCCAGCAACGCGAACGACGACGCCAGCATCACGTGGCAGCGCATCACGGACGCCGTGAAGTGCGACGGCCAGACGCTGGTGTTCACCCTGCCCAAAGCCGACCCGGCGTTCCTCGCCAAGCTCGCGTACACCGGCCAGGGCATCGTGGACAGTCAGCACGCCATCAAGATCGGCGAGTGGGACGGCACCGAGGCCACCTGGAAGGCCGCCGTCGGCAAGGATCTGACGGGCAGTCCCCTCGCGCAGCAGCCCAGCGGCACCGGCGCGTACAAACTCGTCGAGAAGACCGCGACCGCCCTGACCGCCACCGCCTTTGGCGACTACTGGGGCGACAAACCCGCCATCACGAACATTCTGATCCAGAAGGTGCCCGAGCAGGCCGCCCGCCTCCAGGCCTTCGAGAAAGGGGACGCCGACCTGATCGAGACGGGCGGCCGCCCGGTCATCGAGGCGCAGCTGCGCGGCAAGGACGGGATCTCCATCCTCGACAACCTCCCGGACACCAGCGCCTTCGGGATCAGCATGAACGAGGCCATCAAGGGCGCGGCGACCGGCAGCGGCCAGCTGGACGGGCAGGGCATCCCCGCGAACTTCTTCAGCGACGTGAACGTCCGGCGGGGCTTCGTGGCCGCGTTCGACGTGCCCACGTACATCAAGGAAGTGCAGGGCGGCCAGGGTGAGGCCCGTAACTTCCTGCTGCCCGACACCTTCCCCGGCTACGACGCCGAACTCGACGGCGCGAAATTCGACCTGGACGCCGCCCGAACCGCCTTCCAGCAGGCCTGGGGCGGCCAGGTGTGGGACAAGGGCTTCACGGTGAACGTCTCGTACCGCGCCGGGAGCGTGCCGGCCCAGACCGGCATGGAACTGCTCAAGAAGAACATCGAGGCGCTGAACCCCAAGTTCAAGGTGACCATCGTGCCGAAGGAATGGAGCGAGATCATCAAGGGCAGCAACCAGGGCACCGAGGCCATGGTCATGACCGGCTGGTCCCCTGACTACGCCGACCCCGACAACTTCGTGACCACCTTCTACGCGTCCACCGGCTACTACAACCCCCGGATCAACGTGAAAGACTCCCAGATCGACACGTGGATCAGCGAGGCCCGCAGCACCACCGACGCGGCCCGCCGCAGCGAGCTGTACGGGCAGGTCGCCGGGCGCGCCCTGGATCAGGCGTACTACCTGCTGATGCCCAGCAATCCCGGCATCATCGCCTACCGCAGCACGCTCAAGGGAATCGGCACCGATACCTTCAATCCCATGATCGCCTTCCGCACCGGCACGCTCTGGAAGACCCTCAGCAAGAGCTGATCTGGACTCTGAGGCCACCATCCCCAGGTTGTGGGATCACCCTGACAGAAGAGAAATGAATGGACATCCGGTGTGTTTCCGGATGTCCGTTCATGTAACAGAAGCGGTCGAATATGCCGGGCCGGTTTTCCGGCACGACCAGCGTTCAGATCAGCCCGGCTCCGGCGCGTCCTGAATGTCGGGTACCGGGATGCTGGCGACCACGAACTCCGCGAACAGGCTGTTGGCCCACGCGAACCACGGCCGCGTGAAGGTTGCGGGATCGTCCGGATGGAAGCTCTCGTGCATGTAGGCCGTGCCGGCGGTGGTGCGCTCCAGCATGTCCAGCAGCCGGTGGCGCTCGTCCGGATCGGTCGAGGTCAGGCCCTGCATGGCCAGCGCGATCGGCCAGATCAGTCCGCCCGGCGTGTGCGGACTGCCCACGCCCGCCGCGTGGAGACCCTGGAAGTAGTACGGATTGTCGCTGCTGAGCACGAAGCGCCGCGTGTTCAGGTAGGTGGGGTCGTCGGCCGGCCGGTAGCCCAGGTACGGAACCGAGAGCAGGCTGGGCACGTTCGCGTCGTCCATCAGCACGTGGTGGCCCAGGCCGTCGGTCTCGTAGGCGTACATGCGGCCGTGGGTGGGGTGCTCGACCACGCCGTAGGTCTGAATCCCACGTTCGATCTCGGCCTGCATCTTCTCGGCGCGTCCGGCCAGCGCCGGGTCGTTCAGCACGTCGCGCGCCAGTTCGGCCAGCTGCCCCAGCACGACCACCGCGAACATGTTGGCCGGAATCAGGTAGCCGTAGGTGCAGGCGTCGTCGCTGGGGCGGAAACCCGACCAGACCATGCCGGTATAGGCCACGGGGGCGCCTCGGCCGCCGTGGCTGAGCGTGTCGCTGGGCAGCCACGGATCGGGCCGCTCGAACCGGTAGGCGGAGGTCTCGTGGCGCTGCTCGGTGCCCATCACGTCCAGCACGGTGTGCAGCATCTGCACGACCTCCGGAGTGAACACGTCGCGGTCGTCCGTGGCCCGCCAGTAACGGAACAGCAGCGACACCGGGTAGCACAGTGAATCCAGCTCGAACTTGCGCTCCCACACCCACGGCCCCTGCGGCGGTTGGTCGGCCCCGTGGCCGCTGCCGTCGGGCTGGGCGTTGAAGGCGTTGGCATAGGGATCGATGGCCAGGTACATCGCCTGACGCCGGATCAGGCCCGAGATGAGCCGGCGCAGGTCCGGGTCGTGGCGGGCCAGCGGCAGGTAGTGGCTGACCTGCGCCGAGGAATCCCGCAGCCACATGGCGGGGATATCGCCGGTGAACACGAAGCTGGTGCCGTCGTCCAGCAGCTTGACGGTGGTGTCGAGGGTATTGGGAAAGCAGTTGGCGAAGGTCTGGGCCAGCTGCGGCCTGTCCTGTAACTCGCGCTGCATCTGGGCCATCAGGCGGTGAACGGCGGGGTAGGGCATGAAAGGGACTCCTGTGCAGGAACTGGGGGCGTCGGAACAGCGGAGGGCGTGGGGCGGGTGCTCGCCGTCCAGCATGAGCGCCCCGCCGGAGTTCAGGATGAGGGGAGCAAGTCCGGCATGAGCGGATGGTAGGGGAACTGTCGAGCTGGGCGAACGGAGGCACGTCCGGTACGTGCCGCGACACGAGCGCGCGGGCGACCGCTAGGCGCCAGAGACGGCCCGGCAGAGCAGGTGAACGGTGGCCAGGCCAGCCTCACCGTATCCTGTCGGCATGCTCGACAGCGAAACGGACTCGCCCCGCGCCATCAGCCTGCTGCTCGTGGACGACCACCCGGTCGTGCGCAAGGGCACCCGTGAATTGCTGGAGGGCGAGGCCGACCTGCACGTGGTCGGCGAGGCCGCCAGTGGCGAGGAGGCGATCGTGAAGGCCCGCGCCCTGAGCCCCGACGTGATCCTGATGGACGTGTCCATGCCCGGCATGAACGGCATCGAGGCGACCAAGGCCATCAAGAAGGAGCAGCCGGGCGTGGGCGTGCTGGTGCTCACCAGCTACGACGACGATGCCTACGTGTTCGCGCTGCTCGAAGCGGGCGCGGCCGGGTACCTGCTGAAGAACGCCAGCGAGGACGACCTGCTGGGGGCCGTGCGCGCCGTCGCCGCCGGCGAGAGTGCCCTGCACCCCAGCGTGGCGCGCAAGGTGCTGGAACGCTTCAGCGCGAACGCCACGCCCACCCCGCCCGAGGACGACCTGAGCCCCCGCGAACTGGAAGTCCTGCGCGTGGCCGCCACGGGGCGCACCAACAAGGAAATCGCCCGCGACCTGGACATCAGCCCGCGCACGGTGCAGGTGCACCTGGCCAACATCTTCTCCAAGCTGGGTGTCGGCAGCCGCACCGAGGCCGTCCTGTACGGCATCAAGCGCGGCTGGATCGACCCGAAGATGGTGTGAGGATGCCCCTCTGGGCCACTCCTGACCCGATGGCAAGGCCTGAGGCGGCCAGCGGCCGCGACTTCCCCGGACGACCTGACCTTCAGAAACAGGGTTTGCCGCTGGCATCGTGTGTCCAGCACCGGGCTCCGTCCCACACCTTGAGAACATTTCATGTGGCCGCTCTGGAGCGGCAAGGCGGCCTCACCAGTTCCTGTGACTGACTCTATGACCCTGCCACCCTTTCCCCTGGCCCTCACCAACGCCTCGACCGTGCCGCAGTTCGGTGCGGCGCTGGCCGAATTCGCTTGCCGGGTGGCGGGGGCGCACGGCGTGCAGGTCTGGGTGGTGCAGGACGCCCACCTGGAGGTGGTGGCCGAGGAGGGCCGGGGCCTGGGCCTGAGTGACGGCACGCTTGCCGGGCGGGCGCTGGCCGAGAGCGTACTGCTGGAGGAGGGCATGCTGGCGGCCCTGCCGTTCGGCTGCGGCGTGGTTGAGTTCGTGGGGGCGCGGCCGGAGGGCATCGAGGCGCTGCTGACGGTCTCGCCGCTGTTCACGCTGGCGCTGGAGGGCGTGCAGGCGCGAGAGGCGCGGCGCGGGCACGGGCGGATCGCGGAGACGGTGGAGGGCCTGGTACGGCGGCTGGGGGGCAGTCTGGATCTGCCCCAGGTGCTCACGGTAACGGCGCAGAGCGCGGCGCTGGCGCTGGGCTTCTCACGGGCCTTCGTGGGCCTGTTCGACCAGGTGGTGGAGGGCGTGGCGCGCACGGGTGAGGTGTTCACGTACGGCTTCGACGATGCCTTCACCGGGGGAATCGGGGTGGGGCCGGTGACGTTCGAGCGGCTCATGAACCGGGGCGAGGCGATCCGCTACGAGCGCGTGCGCGACGCCGGAACACCCTACGCAGCGAGCCTGGCGGAACTGGGCTCCGAGGCGGCGGTGCTGGCTCCCCTCAGTGCGCGGGGGCGGCCGCTGGGGCTGCTGTACGTGGATTCCCGCACGCCGGGCGCGGGCGCGACCGAGGACGATGCGCGGCTGGTGCTGGCGCTGGCCGAGCAGGCATCCCTGGCCATCGACAACGCGCGGCTGTACGCGCTAGAGACCCGCAAGCGCGAGGCCGCCGAGGCGCTGCGTGAGGCGGGAGCGGCCCTGGCGGGCAGTCTGCACCTCTCGGACACGCTGCCGCGCGTGCTGGAGCGGGCCATGGCGTTGTTCCGCGCCGATGCGGCGGCGGTGTACGAGCAGCAGCCGGACGGCCGGACGCTGAACATCCGCAGCGCGGTGGGGCTGCCCAGCGAATATGTGCTGCGCGTGCGCGCGAAGGTGGGGGCCGGGGTAACAGGCCGGGCGGCCGAGCAGCGCGAGGTGGTGGCGGCGCGCGACCTGACCACCGAACATTACGGCGGCGGCAGCCGGTACACGCGGCAACTGCTGGCCCAGGGCAAGTACCCGTACCGGGGCGTGGTGGGCCTGCCGCTGCTCACGCGCGCGGGGGTGTTCGGCGTCCTGACCCTGTACTGGGAGGCCACGCTCCCGCTCGACGAGGATGACCAGGCGCTGCTGGGCGTGTTCGCCGCGCAGGCCTCTCTGGCCATCGAGAATGCCCGGCTGTACGAGGAGGAACTGCGCCGCGAGCGCGAGTCGGCGGTGCTGCTGAACGTGGGCCGCCTGCTGGGCGAGGACCAGGGCGACGAGACGCTGGCAGAGGCGGCTCGGCTGGCGACCCTGGCCCTCAACGGTGGGCGCGGTCTGCTCGCCCTGACTGACGAGTACGGCGCGGTGACACGCTGCGCGACGTACAACCTGCATCCACCGCGTCCGGAGGAACTGGCGTCCCTGCTGTCGCAACTGGGGCGGGGGCCGCGCCCGCTGGCACGCCGGGCGTGCCTGCCGGTGGCGGGCAGCGGCCTGATCGTGCCCCTGCACGGCGGCGAGGGCGATGGCCGGGGCCTGCTGGGCTTCCTGTACGCGGACGATCCGGGCACCGATCCGCCCAGCGACCGGGTGCTGGCGCTGGCCCGCTCGGTGGCCGACCAGATGGCCCTGACCCTCACGCGCGAGCGGCTGCTGACTGCCCTGGAACGGGAGGAGGCCCGCTACCGGCAGCTCGCGGAGGGCGCGCACGACCTGATCCTCAGCGCGGACGTGCGGGGCATGGTGACGTACGCGAACCCGGCGGCCGGGCGGCTGCTCGAACCCCTGACCGGGCCGCTGGTGGGTTCCCAGGTGCTGGCGCTGCCCACTCCAGCCACGCAGGACGCTCTGCGGATCGCGTGGATGGCCGCCTCGACCAGCCTCGCGGGGGGCCGGGCGGAGATCCAGGTCGGCCCGTACCGCCTGGAGGTACGCCTGAGCGCCGTCGGGGCGGGGGAGGGCGTGCTGCTCGTCGCGCGGGATCTCTCGGAACTCCAGACGCTGGCCGAGGAGATCACGAGGCGCGGGCAGGCGCTTGAAGCCGCGACCAGCCGCCAGACGGAGCTGCGCACGTACCTGACGCTGTTCACGCAGGCACAGGAAGAGGAACGCCGCCGGATCTCGCGCGAACTGCACGACGACACCGCGCAGGTGCTGACCGCCACGACCCGCCGCGTGGCCCGGCTCGCCCGGGATCTGGACGGCGAGAAACGCGAGCGGGCCGACGACATCCTGAGCGACCTGGACGCGGCCATCGAGAGCGTCCGGCGGTTTGCCCGGAACCTGCGGCCCAGCGTGCTGGACGACTTGGGCCTGCTGCCCGCGCTGGAATGGCTGGCCGGTCAGGCCCACACGGAGACGCGTCTGGAAGTCAGCGGCCAGGAACGCCGCCTGGGGCCGGCGACGGAACTCACCGTCTTCCGCCTGTCGCAGGAGGCGCTGAACAACGTCGATAAGCACGCACAGGCCCACACCGCTGCCATCCGCGTTGCCTTCCGCGAGGATCACGTCCGGGTGGCGATCAGCGATGACGGCCGGGGGTTCACGCCCGAGCAGGCCGACGCGCAGGCGCAGGCCGGACACCTGGGACTGATCGGACTGCGCGAGCGGGTGGAACTGGCCGGCGGGGAACTGGAGGTCGTCAGCGCGCCCGGCCAGGGCACCACGCTGGTCTTCAACCTGCCCGGGTGAACGACGTCTGGACCGGTGGCAGCGAGGCCTCTGCGGGGCGTTCTCCGAGGTGCTAGCGTCCCAGGCGTGACCGCTCACCCGCCCCCACTTTCCCTTCGTCTGCTGGGGGCCGGCAGCGCCGCGTTCTTCACGCTGGGCGTGCTGCAACCCATGTACGGCCCGCTGTTCCCGTTCTTCCAGTCGCACTTCGGGGTGAGCACCGCCTCGGTCGGGGTGATTGCCAGCGCGCATTTCGTGGGGTCGGCCATCACGCCCCCGCTGGCGGGCCTGGTTCTCATGCGCCTCAGCACCCGGCGGGTCGTGGTGGGGTGCCTGCTGCTGCTGCTGCTGGCGGCGCTGCTGGTGGGCTTTGCCCCCAGCTGGCCATTGGCGGTCGGGGCGGCGGTGCTCGGCGGCGTCTCACAGGGCGGCCTGGCCAGCGCCATCAACGCCTACCTGGCCAGTGCGGGCACGCGGGCCATCAGTTTCGCGAACGCGGTGTTCGGGCTGGCCAGCATGCTCG
Organism: Deinococcus sp. KSM4-11; assembly: GCF_004801415.1. Classification (NCBI taxonomy): domain Bacteria; kingdom Thermotogati; phylum Deinococcota; class Deinococci; order Deinococcales; family Deinococcaceae; genus Deinococcus; species Deinococcus sp. KSM4-11. Next base: position 139,860 of record NZ_SSNX01000007.1, read on the forward strand.
CGCCGCTGGTGGCCGTGTGGCTCGCGCCGCAGGGACTGATGTGGCCGTTCGTGGTCGTGGCGGGCCTGGCAGCGCTGTCGCTGCTGGCCGCGCGGGTGTGGGGCGTGCCGGCCATGCCGCTCCCGGCCGCGCAGGCTCCCAGCTGGCGGGTGGGCCGTTCCCTGAGCCTGTTTGTGGTCATGCTGATTCTCTACGTGGGGCTGGAAGTGGGATTTGGGGCGTGGGGCAGCAAGCACATGACGGGCATCGGCTTTCCGCAGGCGGCCCTGATCGTCAGCCTGTACTGGGGTGGCTTCACGCTGGGCCGCGCGCTGGCGAGCGCCTTCGGAGCGCGCTTCCGGCCCGGTTCCCTGGTGCTGGGCTGCGCCGCCCTGGCGACCGGGTTCGCCGTGCTGGGCACCGTGCCCGTGCTCGCTCCCTTCACGTACCCGCTGGCCGGGCTGGCGCTCGGGCCAATCTTCGGCGTCTCGATGGTCTGGGCGGCCCAGCTGCTGCCGGTGCGCCTGATCCCGTTTCTGCTGGTGTCGGGCAGCGTGGGCGGCATCCTGATTCCATGGCTGATCGGGCTGTCCTTCGCGCGGAGTGGCCCGGTCGCGGTGCCGATGATCATGACCGTGCTGGGCGGGCTGCTGTGCGTGCTGGTCGCCGTCACGATGCGCGTGACGCGGCGGCGCGTCGCCGTGGACGTCCGCCCGGCCGCCTGAACGGGGGCGGGTGCGTTGCCAGCGGGGGGGGCGTGTGGCAGAATGCGCGCTGATTCTCACCAACCTACTCACACCCGTCCCTTCGGGGACACCCAAGCTGGTACGGAGGCCGAAGTGGCGCAAGCGAGCAGACAGGTGAAACTCACACGGGAAGGCTTCGAGCGCCTTCAGAAGACGCTGGAGCAGGAACAGGCCCGCCTGGCGGAAGCGACCCGCATCCTGCAGGAGCAGATGGAGACCAGTTCCGATACCGAGGACACGGGACTGGAGGATGCCAAGCGCGAGAAGATGAACATCGAGGCGCGCATCGACGAACTCGAGGACACCCTGGCCCGCGCGACCGTGATCGAGGATCACGAGAACGAGGGCCGCGTGGAACTCGGCGCGATCGTCATGCTGGCGAACGAGACCACCAAGAAGGACATGAAGGTGCAGGTCGTGTCGGCCCCCGAGGCGACTGTCACGGGCGGCAGCCTGCCCCGGGTGAGCGAGGACAGTCCGGTCGGCAAGGAACTGATGGGCCGCAAGAAGGGCGACGCCTTCGTGGTGAACCTCGACAACGGCAAGCAGATGAAGTACAAGGTCAAGAGCATCGAGTACTAGGTTCCAGGCGCGTCCATTCACACAGCGGGGCAGGTGTGCGTAAGCCATCTGCCTCCTGTCTTGTGGAGTCGGCGTCCGTATACTTCCCCCCATGACCGACGTTTCTTCTCCCGCGAGTGCCGGGCCGTCGCCCGCGCGACGTGAGGGTCTGCATGAGCAGACGGTGGCCCGCCTCAACAACCTCGACGCGCAGGTGGCGGCTGGGTTCGAGGCGCATCCCTATTCGTATGCCCGCACGCACCACGCGCGGGACGTGCTGGCGGCGCACCCGGCCGACCGCGAGGGCAAGCTGGACGCGGGGCAGGAGTGGCCGGACGAGGTGTACGCCCTGGCGGGCCGCGTGACGCTGCTGCGGCACATGGGCAAGGCGGCTTTCGCGGACCTGCGCGATGAATTCGGCACGCTGCAACTGTTCTTCAGCAAGCAGGACACGGCGGAGTTCGATCCGACGAAGAAGATCGACCTGGGCGACATTATCGGCGTGAGCGGGCATCCCTTCGTCACGAAGACCGGGCAGCTGACCCTGAAGGTCACGTCGTGGCAGCCGCTGGTCAAGAGCCTGCATCCGCTGCCCAGCAAGTTCCACGGTCTGCAGGACGAGGAACTCCGTGCCCGGCGGCGGTACCTGGACTTGATGGTCACAGAGGGTGCGCGGGAGAAGTTCCAGGCGCGCAGCCGCATGATCCGGTACATCCGTCAGGTGCTGGACGGCCGGGGCTTCATGGAGGTCGAGGGACCGACCCTCCAAGTCACGGCGGGCGGCGCCGAGGCGCGGCCGTTCATGACTCACCACAACGCGCTGTCGCACGACTTCAAGCTGCGGATCAGCCTGGAGCTGTACCTCAAGCGGCTGCTGGTGGGCGGCTTCGAGAAGGTCTACGAGATCGGCCGGGTGTACCGCAACGAGGGCATCGACCGCACGCACAACCCGGAATTCACCATGCTGGAGCTGTACTGGGCCTATGTGGACTACGCCGACATCGCGCGGCTGGTCGAGGAGCTGCTGAGCGGCATGGCCCTGGAGGTACACGGCTCGTACCAATTCGAGTACCAGGGCCGGACGCTGGATTTCACGCTGCCGTTCGCGCGCGTGGACTACGTGGGTGGGCTGCGCGAACACGTGCCGGAGCTGGATTTCGATCCGCTCGATCTGGAGCGGCTGCGCGCGTTCTGCGACGCCCGCTATCCGCAGTGGAAGGGCGTGCCGGCGTACAAGCTGCTGGACAAGCTGTTTGGCGAGTACGTGGAGCCGCTGCTGACCAACCCGACCTTCGTGATGGATCACCCGGCGGTGATTAGTCCGCTGGCCAAGACGCACCGCAGCCGCACGGACGCCGTGACCGAGCGCTTCGAGGTGTTCTGCTCGGGCTTCGAGCTGGCCAACGCCTTCAGTGAACTGAACGACGCCTTCGACCAGCGTGAGCGCTTCGAGGCGCAGAGTGCGCGGCAGGCGGCGGGCGACGACGAGGCCCATCCGCAGGACGAGGACTTCCTACTGGCGCTGGAATACGGCATGCCCCCGGCGGGGGGGTTGGGCATCGGCATCGACCGGCTGGCCATGCTGCTGACCGATTCGGACTCCATCCGGGACGTGCTGCTGTTCCCGCTGCTGCGCCCGGAAGGCGTCGAGGACGCAGCCGCCGAGACCTGAACTCGGGCATGGATGGAAGCTGGCCAGGGCAACCCGGCCAGCTTTCGCCATGGCCGTATCAACATCAACCGCAGGGGCTGGACACCCCTGTGCTGGCCAGCGGTGTATCGATTCAGTTGATTTGTCCATTTGACAAACAAAATTCGCCGGTGCAGCATGACCTCCGCACACCGTCCATCGTCCTCACACGGACTCCACATCTTTTGCTTCCGCCATGACCCGCCCCGGGTTCGCGGTCGCCCCTGTACGCGGGGCCAGGATCTCCTTGACACACTCCCCTCCCCACGACACGCTGGATCTGGCGGCCATCCGGGCACGCCACACCCTGCTGCTGCTGGGACTGCTGTGGGACGGCGACCGGGCCAGGGTGGACATCGCCCGCGATCTGGGCTTGTCGCGTAGCGCGATCAGCAGCATCGTGGCGGAACTCATGGAGGTCGGCCTGGTGCAGGAAGGCGGCACCCGGGACGGCACGGGCGTGGGCCGCCGCGCCACCCTGCTCCACCTGAACGCCCGCGCGGCCGCGCTGCTGGCCATCGACCTGGGGGCCAGTCACGCCCGCGTGGACGTGCTCGACCTGCGCTGCCGCAGCTTGGCCTCTCGCAGCGTGCCGCACGATATCCAGCTCGGCCCGCAGGCCACCTACGCCCTGCTGACCAGCCTGGCCACCCAGGTGCTCCAGGAAGCGGGCGTGCCGCTGACCCAGGTGGCCGTGGCGGGCGTCGGCGTCCCCGGCCCGGTCGACCACGAGTCCGGCCGGGTCGTGCAGCCCCCGAACATGCCCGGCTGGGACGGCGAGCACGTCGGCGAGCATCTGCGCGCGGCGCTGGGCGTGGACGTCCTAGTGGACAACGACGCCAACCTGGGCGCGCTGGCCGAGGCCCGCTTCGGCGCGCACCGGGGCGTCAGCGACCTGATCTACGTCAAGCTGGCCACGGGTATCGGCGCGGGCGTGCTGCTGGGGGGCCGTCTGCATCGGGGTGCCCGCGGCGGTGCGGGCGAGATCGGGCACATCAGCATCAACGAACAGGGTCCGGTCGGGCGCAGCGGAAACCCCGGCAGCCTGGAAAGCTACGCGGCGGCGCAGGTGCTGGTGCCACTCGCCACGCGCCTGCACGCCGAGGGAACGCCCACGACCATGAACGCCCCCCTGACCCTCGACGACCTGCTGCGCCATGCAAACTCCGATCCGCTGGCACAGGCCGTGTGGGAAACGGCCGGGCATCATCTGGGCGTGGCGATCAGCACCACCCTGAACCTCTTCAATCCGCAGGCGGTCGTGATCGGCGGTCGGCTCGCGCAGGCGGGCAACGTGCTGATCGACGCGATCCGGGCCAGTGCGGATCGGCGCACCATGCGCATCAACGCGGATCGCGCCCGCATCGACCTCGGCACGCTGGGCGAGCATGCCGGCGTCCTGGGAGCCGGAGCCATGATGCTCGGCGCCCTGTTCACGCCGCGCGGCCTGCCCCACCTGTACCGCGTGTCGCGGGCCGCGCAGGAGGCCGGCGTGGGCAGTCGCGCGCCACCCCGCGGAGGACTATCATCCGGAACGCCTGACAACCCTGCGTCACCCCCAGCCCGTCCGGGCCTCACGGCGCAGCCTTTTACCCTCGCCCCGCCCCTTCCCTTTCCGTTCGGAGGAACACCATGAAGAAAGCCCTGATGATCGCCACTGCCCTCGCCGTCACGTCCAGCGCCCTCGCCGCTGGCAAGCTGGAAATCTTCTCCTGGTGGTCCGGCGACGAAGCGCCCGCCCTGAACGCCCTGGTCAAGCTGTACCAGTCCAAGTACCCCGGCGTGAACGTCGACAACGCCACCGTCTCGGGCGGCGCCGGCACGAACGCCAAGGCCGTCCTCAAGACCCGCATGTTGGGCGGCACGCCCCCCGATTCCTTCCAGGCGCACGCTGGGCAGGAACTGATCGGCACCTGGGTCGTCGCCAACCGCATGCAGGACCTGACCCCGCTGTTCAAGAGCGAGGGCTGGAGCAAGGTGTTCCCCGCAGACCTGATCAAGCTGATCACGTACAAGGGCGGCATCTGGAGCGTGCCGGTAAACGTGCACCGCAGCAACGTCTTCTGGTACAACCCCGCCAAGCTCAAGGCGTGGGGCGTGACCGTGCCCAAGACCTGGCCCGAGTTCCTGACCACCTGCTCCACCCTGAAGGCCAAGGGCGTGGCCGCGCCGCTGGTCGTCGGCGAGAACTGGACGCAGCAGCAGCTGTGGGAAAACGTCGTGATCGGTACCATCGGCGCTCAGGGCTGGCAGGACCTGTGGAGCGGCAAGCTGAAGTTCACCGATCCCCGCGTCGTCGGAGCGTTCACCACCTTCGGCAAGGTCATGGACTGCGCCAACAAGGACGCCTCGGGCCTCAGCTGGCAGCAGGCCACGGACCGCGTGATCGACGGCACCAGCGCGTTTAACCTGATGGGCGACTGGGCGGCCGGGTACTTCACCACCACCAAGAAACTCGCTCCCGGCACCGGCTTCGGCTGGGCCGCCGCCCCCGGCACCACCAAGGTCTTCGTGATGCTCGCCGACTCCTTCGGGCTGCCCAAGGGCCTGAAGGATCCCACCGAGACCATGAACTGGCTCAAGGTGCTGGGCAGCAAGGAAGGTCAGGACACCTTCAACCCGCTGAAGGGCTCGATCGCGGCCCGCACGGACAGCGACCTGACCAAGTACAGCGCGTACTCCAAGAGCGCCGCGACCGACTGGAAGAGCAGCAAGATCGTGGGCAGCATGGTGCACGGCGCCGTGGCCCCCGAGAGCTTCACCAGCGCCTTCGGCGCCGTGATCGACCAGTTCATGGCCGGCAAGGACAGCGCCGCCGCCGCCGCCGCCTCGCAGCAGCTCGCCCTGCGCGCCGGCATCGGCAAGTAAGCTCCCCGACAGGAGCACGCAACACCCGGTGACGGGGTGTGGACTGTGGGGCCAGCGCGCCTCCGGTTCACACCCTGAGCCATTGAAGGGTGCCTTACCCGCAAGGAGGCCAGAACCATGAAAGGCCTGAGTAAAGACCGGTTGTGGTCGATCGCCGTCCTGACGCCCAGCATCATCCTGATCGCGGTGTTCGTGTACGGTTTTATCGCCCGCAGCGTGTACGTCAGCATGACCGACTGGGGCAACGATCCCGCACAGGCGCTGGCCGAGCATCCCATCATCCGCTGGGTGGGCCTCGCCAACTACGGCGAACTGTTCACGGGCTTCTTGCAGGGCCGGTTCCGGCAGGAACTCGTGAGCACCATCTTCTTCACCGTGCTGTTCATCGCCGGCTGCCTGATCCTGGGCCTGGGCCTCGCGCTGATCCTCGACCGCAACCCGAAAGGCGAGGGGCTGTGGCGCACCATCTTCCTGTTCCCCATGAGCCTGTCATTCATCGTGACCGGTACCATCTGGCGCTGGATGCTGCAACCGCAGGGCGGTGTGAACATGGCCCCCACGCTTGTCGGCGGCCAGCCCAGCACCTTCGGGTGGTTGAGCAGCACGGACGCGGTGCTCAAGTTCGATTGGAACAAACTGCCGCTGCTGACCGCCAGCGTGGTGGGGATCGTGCTGGTCGTGGTGGCGGTGCGCGCCGCGCAGGGCGGTGACCGTCGCCGCACCATCGTCGCCGCCGTGTGCGCTGCCATTCTGCTGCTGTGGGCGCTTTTCGTCGGGCCGAACATCAAGATGCTGCCCGCCCCCGAGTTCCACGGCTTCAACCTCGCCCTGATCGGCATCATCATCGCGGCCGTGTGGCAGATGAGCGGCTACACCATGGCGCTGTACCTCGCGGGCCTGCGCGGCATTCCCGAGGAACTGCGCGAGGCCGCGAAGGTCGACGGCGCGAACGACTACGGCATGTACCGCCACGTGATCTTCCCGCTGCTCTCCCCGATCACGCTCTCGGCCATGATCATCCTGGGGCACATCAGCCTCAAGATCTTCGACCTGGTGTACGCCATGGCCGGCCCGGACAACATCAACACCAGCGTTCCGGCCCTGAACATGTACCTGACCTCCTTCCGGCAGAACCAGTTCTCGCTGGGCGCCGCAATCGGCACGGTGCTGCTGATCCTGGTGGCGTTCATCATCGTGCCGTACCTGGCCTCGCAGTTCCGCACTGAGGAGGGCCACGCATGACCGCCACCCCGGCACAGAACACACCCACCACCCTGCCCCGCGCTGGCGTGAAACCCGGCCGCATCGGCATGTACGCGCTGCTGGTCATCGCCGCGCTGTTCTTCCTGGTGCCCATCTACTTGGTGTTCGCCACGGCCTTCAAGACCCCGGACGCCATCAACCTCGCCACGTCCTGGCACTGGCCCACGGCCCTGAACTGGGCGAGCTTCAGCGACGCGTGGGCGAAGATCGGCGGGAACCTCGGCAACAGCCTTTTCCTGGCCGTGACCGCCACGATCCTGAGCGCCCTGCTCGGCAGCGTGAACGGCTACGCCCTGAGCAAATGGAAGTTCCGGGGGGCCAACACGCTCTTCGCGTTGATGCTGTTCGGGATGTTCATTCCGTACCAGGCCGTGCTGATCCCACTCTTTCAGTTCATCAAGGCGCTGGGCCTGTACGGCTCGATCTGGGGCTTGATCCTGGCGCACGTCGTGTACGGCATTCCCATCACCACCCTGATCTTCCGGAACTTCTACGCCGACGTGCCCGACGCCCTGATCGAGGCGGCGACCATCGACGGCGCGGGCTTCTGGAGCATCTACCAGAAGGTCATCTTCCCGATCTCGATTCCGGGCTTCGTGGTCGTGATCATCTGGCAGTTCACGCAGGTGTGGAACGAGTTCCTGTTTGCCGCCACCCTCACCAACACGTCGTCGCAGCCGGTCACCTACGCCCTGTCGCAGCTTTCGGGCGGGCAGGCCGTATCGTGGAACCTGCCGATGGCCGGCGCCATCCTGGCCGCGCTGCCCACACTGCTGGTGTACATCCTGCTGGGCCGCTACTTCGTGCGGGGCCTGCTGGCCGGGAGCGTCAAGGGCTGACGCTGTCCTGCCCGCGCCCATGTTCCCCGAACGCCGCGGCCTGTGCTGCGGCGTTCGCGTTGAACCCTCACCGCCGCACAGGCCGCGCAATGCGTGGAACGCCACTCCACCGCACCTGCATGGGCGCGTGAATCCTGCCGCCCGCGCGGGGTAGACTGACGCCCTAGGCATGGCGAGCGCTGATTCCCCCACGGTATTCGTTGTCGCGGCCGACCCGGCCCGCGCAGCCACCCTCGTTCATGCCCTGCCCCAGGTGACCGTGATTCCCGTCACGGACGCCGAGACGCTGCTGCGCGAGGCGCACGTCACGCCGCCCGACGTGGTGCTGCTGTACACCGACACGCCCGGCGTGCCGCTGTGGCAGGTGCTGCCCATGCTGCGCCAGCGCGCGGAACTGGCCGGCACGCGCTGGCTGGCGGTGGGCACGCAGGGCCTGGGCGAGATGCTGAGCGCCGGGGCCGACGCCCTGATCAGCGACACCACGCCGACCGCCGCGCTGGTCTTGCAGGTGCGCACCATGCTGGGCCGCGCCACGCAGCACCACGACCTGCAGGGCCGGGTCGCCACACTGCAGCGCCGCATGGACACCTGGGAGCACGAGGAACGCGTGCGCGACCAGCTGGTGCACATGCTGGTGCACGACCTGAAGAACCCCATCGCAGCCGTCATGGGCCTGCTGGAGATCGTGTACGACGATCACCGTGTTCCCGAGGACAACCGCGAGCTGATCAAGGTCGCCCGCGACGAGACCCAGCACCTGCTGCACCTCGCCGTGAACATGCTGGACGTGCGCAAGATACAGGCGGGCAAGATGCACCTCAAGCGCGAGCTGGTGTTCAGCCCGATGTTTGAGGAGATCCTGGAGCAGGCGCGCGGGGACGTCGGCAGCGGCCTGCGGGACCGGCACGTCCGGGTGGACGTCGAGCAGGACCTCTCGCCTGCCAGCGCCGATCCGGAAATCCTGCGCCGCGTGATGGCGAATCTGGTCAGCAACGCCATGAAGCACACCACGACCGGTGGCGTGATCACGCTGCTGGTACGCGCCGTGCCCACCGGCGTGCAGGTGGCCGTGCGCGACGACGGCGAAGGCATTCCCGCCGAGGATATTCCCAACCTGTTCGCCGCCTTCGAGCAGTCCCGCCTGACCCTGCACGGCCGCTTCGACACCGGCATGGGCCTGGCCTTCTGCAAGCTGGCCATCGAGGAACACGGCGGCACCATCTGGGTTGAGTCCGAACGGGGCAAGGGCGCGGCCTTCTACTTCAACCTGCCGCTGGCCGTGGATGGCGACGACGACGATTTCATCGAGATCCTGAACTGACCGGCCTGCACCGGGCTTTCCCGGAGCGGGCCTACAGGTACGCCAGCGTCCAGTCCGCCGCGCCGTGATCGAGTCCCGCACGCAGCAGCGCCAGACCATCCGGCACCGGATCGTGTCGGTGGGGAAGCCCATCCAGCAGGGCCTGGAAGTCCTGAAGGGCGTACTTGGCCGGGGCGTGGCGGACGGCGGTGACCACACCGTCCTGCACGTCATACACCGCGCCGTACACGTTGCCCTTGCGGGCGTCCATCGACACGCCCTGGGGGCCGTCGCCGCTGACCAGGGCCTCCAGCGTGGACACGCCCAGCACCCGCGCTCCCCACACGGATGCCAGCCCCAGGGCGTAGCTGGCACCCACCCGCACGCCCGTGTAGGAACCCGGCCCCGTGCCGATAACGATGGTGTCCGCCAGCAGGGGAAGCACGGCTTCCCCGAACAGTTCCTGCACGCCCTCCGGCAGCTGTTCGGCATGGGCGCGGCCCACCTCGCGCGCCGCTGTCACCACGGTGGTACCCCAGCTCAGGGCCAGCGTCAGGAACGGCGTGGCCGTGTCCAGGGCCAGGGTGACGTGCGGGTGGGCGTCTGGGGCGGTCATCGCGGGGCATTGTAGGGGCCGCCGGGCGCGCTGTCACCTGTACAGGAACGTCGACAGGGCCGGGCGTGGGGGTGGCCGATGGTATCCTCAGGACAACATGACGACCATTGCCAAGGGCCTGGAAGGGGTTCTCTTCACCGAGAGCAAACTGACGTTCATCAACGGCTCAGAGGGCATCCTGACGCACCTGGGTATCCCCATTCAGGAATGGGCGGAGAACAGCACCTTCGAGGAGCTGAGTCTGGCGCTGCTTGACGGCAAGCTGCCCACGGCCGCCGAACTCTCCACCTTCGACGCGCACCTCAAGGCGAACCGCGCCATTCCCGAGAAGCTCAGCGCGGAAATTGCCAGTTTCCCGAAGAACGTGCATCCCATGCAGGCGCTGCGCACCGCCGTGTCGTACCTGGGCCTGTTCGATCCGCAGGCCGAGGAGACCGGCGAGGAGGCCCGCCGCGCCATCAGCATCCGCATGATCGCGCAGTTCGCCACCATCATCGCTGCCATCGCCCGTGCCCGCGAGGGCCAGCCGGTCATCGCGCCCCGCAGTGACCTGACGCACGCCGGAAACTTCCTGTACATGCTGACCGGCAAGGAACCCACGACCGAGCAGGCGAGGCTGTTCGACATCGCGCTGGTGCTGCACGCCGATCACGGCATGAACGCCAGCACCTTCACGGCCATCGCCACGAGCAGCACACTCAGCGACATGTACTCGTGCATCGTGTCGGCCATCGGTGCCCTGAAAGGCCCGCTGCACGGCGGCGCGAATGAAGCCGTGATGGACATGCTCGACGAGGTCGGCACACCCGACAAGGCCGCAGAGTACATCAACGCCAAGCTCGATAACAAAGAGAAGATCATGGGCGTCGGGCACCGCGTGTACAAGTACTTCGACCCCAGAAGCCGGGTGCTGCGCGACTACGCCGAGCATGTCGCCAGCAAGGAAGGCAAGAGCACGTACTACCAGATCCTGGAGACCATCGAGAAGGTCGTCGTCGACCGGATCGGCTCCAAGGGCATCTACCCGAACGTGGACTTCTACAGCGGCACGGTCTATTCCGACCTGGGCATCAAGAAGGAATATTTCACGCCGATCTTCGCGCTGGCCCGCATTTCCGGCTGGTGCGCCAGCGTCATCGAGTACTCCCGCGACAACCGCCTGCTGCGCCCCGACTCCGCGTATACCGGCGCGACCGACCAGCACTACGTGAAGCTGCAAGACCGGCAGTAATTGCCTCAGGCGGGAGGGCAGAGGGCCGGGAACCGGCGCGCTCTGCCCTCCCGGTCTGTGTTCTACGCGCTCAGGCCCTTGCTGCCGTGTAGGGTGCGTTCCACGGCCTCAGTGATCTCGGTCTCGAAGCGGCCCAGGTGCTCGCGCAGGCGATCCAGCTCGCCAGGCCCCAGATCCGGCAGCCACAGTACGCTGCGGCCCAGCACCGCGAAGGTCGTGGGCGCGTCCTCGTCTTCCTCATCCTCGTCGTCGTTCTCGACCGGGTCGAGGTTCAGAGCACCGTAGTCCAGGCCCTGGTTCAGCAGGTTCATGCCCATCAGGATGTCCGGCAGGCTGTCTTCCTCGACGTACAGGTCGAGGTCCAGGTGCAGGCGGACGATCACGCCGCCCTGGTGGTCGCGCTCTGCGAAGAGCGCCACGCGCGTCTCGCCGTGCTGGATCAGCGCGCCGTCCTCCACGGGCTCGACGGTCATGCCGCTGTTCTGCAACGCCGTGACGATGCGCTGCAATTCTGTCTGCGAGGCCGTCATGCCGGGGAGTATAGAGCCCTGCCCGCACGTGGATTGCAGGAAAAGGTGGTGGAAGCTGCACACGGTGGGGGGCGGGGGCGATCCCCACCGCCGGACTCAGGCGTGGTAGATCCAGACCTCCCGCGCTTCATCCCAGGTGCGGTACAGCTGCCCCAGCAGCCGCAGGTGCTCGGCGTGCGCCAGGGTTTCGGCCAGCGCGAAGCGGCGACCAGAGGTGTTCAGTTCCCTGTTGAACATTGCCAGTGACAGGTCGTAGGCGCTGCGCGGCTCACGGCCCGCCTCGGCGGCCACGAAGTCCAGCCGCTCGTGGTGATGCTCACGCAGTTCGCGGGCCCGGGCCTGCACGCCCTCCATGACCGGGCCGTGGTGCCCCACGACCGCCCGGCGGGGGTTCAGGGCCTCTAGCTTGCCGAGCGTCTGGAGGTAATCGCCCAGCGGATCGGGCCGGGTGTACGCGTACAGGCCCACGTTCGGGCTGATGCGCGGCAGGATCGCGTCCCCGGCGATGAGCACGCTCTCGTCCTCGTTCCACAGGCCCAGGTGCCCGTCGGCATGGCCGGGCAACCACAGCACTTCCCACTCGCGACCGGTCAGGGTCACGTGCTGGCCCTCACGCAGCGGGTGGACACGGCTGGCCGGATGCACCCGGTCGCGGCCCCGGCGGGTGTCCGCGCCCATCTCCGAGAGCGACTCGCGCGGCAGGCCGTGGTCGCGCATGTGCTTGAGGTGGCCGGGCAGCCACTCCTCCCACAGGTGCCAGTAGCGTTCCCCGCGCCCGATCTCCACGTCCAGCATGTGCACGGCCGCGCCGCTGCGCTCCTCGACCACGCCCGCCAGCCCGTAATGGTCCGGGTGGTGGTGCGTGATGATGACCTGCTCCACATCGCTCCAGTGCAGGCCCAGCGCGGCCAGGCCGTCCTCGATGGCCGCCTTCGCCTCGGGCGTGTCGAGCGCCGTATCGATCATGGTGACCGGGCCGTGGGCGGGCGCGTCGATCAGCACCGTCACGGTCTTCATCGGGTACGGAATCGGCACCTGGAGGGCGTGTAGCGAGCCCAGCACGGGGGTGAGCAGCGGGGCATCGGTCATGCCCGGAGGCTAGCACCCGCCTCCGTTCCCCTCCTGCTCCCGCGTGCGGAACAGGTCAGGGGTGCAGACGCAGAGGTTCGATGCGGAACGTGCCCTTGTCCACGTGCAGCCACGCGCAGGCGATGGGCAAGCTGAAGCGTCGCGGGCCGACCGACCCTGGATTCAGGTAGGTCACGCCCTCACGGATCTCGACGTGCGGCGTGTGCGTATGGCCGCTCACGACGACTTGGATACCGGCATCCACCGGGCGCAGGTCGAGGTCATGAAGGTCGTGCAGGACGTACACGAACACGGCTCCCAGTTCCAGCAGGAGGGTCGCGGGCAACCCATCCAGAGGGGGTGTGCGATCGACGTTCCCGCGCACGGCGTACACCGGGGCGGGCGTTATGGCCCGCAGATCCTCCAAGAGCTCCGGTCGCCCCACGTCTCCCGCGTGCAGGATCACGTCGGCGTCCGGCCCGAGTGCCAGTACCTCCGGGCGCAGCAGGCCGTGCGTGTCGGAGATCACCAGCACGCGCCGGACGGCCTGGAGGGGGTTCAGGGTGTCCGGCACCCGTAGACTCCGGCGTCCAGCGCGCAGCGGATGGTCGTGACCTGGGTGGCCGTGATCCTCACCAGCAGGTTCTGCGGTTTCAGCGCCCTGTCGAGCGGCAGAACATTCACGCCCACCGTGCCCGGCCGGAGGGCCACGCGCAGCGGTTTGCCCCTGCCCGGCACCTGTCCGGCCGAACTCCCGTCGATCAAGACCTGCGCGGGGATGTCCGACGCGACGCTCAGCGTGCCCGTGATCGGCACGAGCACCGCGCGCACCTCGGCCACGCCATTCTCCGGGACGTTCACCCGCTGAGACCGGCTGGACAGACCGGGGGCCGTGACCGTGACCGCCACACTGCCGACCGGCACGTCTGGAATGGTCAGGGGCGCGTAGCCCGCCAGGTGCCCCTCCACGCGCACCTCCGCGCCCGGCTCGGACGCCACGACCCGCAGCGTGCCGAAGCGGCCCACCGTGTACGTGGTCGTCGCGACCGTATACGCCCCGGCTGGAAGGTTCTGCGCCGCGACCTGCACGTCCCGTCCCGCCTCGTCCAGCGAACGGGCGCCCTGCGCGGTCGACACGTCCAGCGGTTGCAGGCTCGCGACCGTGTACACCTGTGTGAAACCAGAACTGGGAGGCAGGCGCACCGGCACCGCCGTTCCGGCCGCCACCGCCCCCACCGAGACCACCTGCACCGGCTGCCCGGACGTGAGCACCAGCGAGGACACATATGCCGGGCGGTCTGTCGTGACCAGCAGTGCTCCCGGCCCCGGGGGGCGGTACAGTGTCTCGCCGGTGACTGTGCTGATCGCCGTGTCGGACAGCTGCGCCTCAACCCGCAGCAGGGCGCCCGTCTGCGCGCGCAGCGGTGCGGGAACGCACGCCACGAGCGCGGCGGTCAAGGCCGCCACTCCCCAGATCCACCTGAACCGCGTCATCATTCCAGGGTAGGCGTTCGCGTCAGCCCGGCGGTTCAGGGAAGCTGACGGCACGTTTACTCATGTGCGGCCTGGCGGGCACCCCACAACAACAGCCCGGCCGGAACCGGGCTGTCGGTGGGAACGCTGGTTCAGGGAAGGCGCTTCATGTTCAGGGAAGGCGCTTCATGATGGACTGCAGGCTGGCGCTGTCGGCCCAGGCCATGCCCTTGTCCACGTACATGCGGGCCGTCTCGGTGTCGCCGCGCTGCAGGGCCAGATACGCGAGTTTCGCGGCGCTCAGGGAGGCCCACTGCTTCTCGGTATCGTTCAGATCCGTGAGCTTGCTCCAGGCGTTGTACGCGTTGATCCACCACTGGGTCTTGGTGTACAGCTGCGCCAGGTACGCGTTGTAGTCGCGGTTGCCCGCTTCCATGCTGGCGGCGTAGTACGCGTGATCTACCGAGGCCTTCCACAGCGTGCGGTCGTAGAAGGGCACGGGGTAGGCCACGTCGGCCTGCACGGCGAACTCCTGCGCCTTGGCGTAGTTGTCGCTGGCGCTCATGGTGGCGGGGCTGTCCATGGCGGGCGTGGCCGTGTCGGTCGTGGTGGTGGTCGTGGTGGTGTCCTGCGCGGCGGCGAGGCCTGCCAGTGCGAACGCGGTCAGCATGAGAATCTTCTTCATATCAGTTCGCATCTTAGGCCGTACCCTGGCAAGCGTCCATCTCACCCACCCAGCGCCGCCCCTACCGTAAAGGGACTGTAAAGGAGCTCACCTTCACATGAGGATTCCCCCCCGCGCCCTGCTCCTGCTCCTGCTGACCCCGGCCTTCTCGCCCGCCACGGCGGCCCAGGGCACCGCTCCGGCCGTCCCAGCCTCGCCGGTCTACACGGCTCCCAAGATCGACCTCTTCAAGGAATTGCGCGTCATCTCCGGCGTGAGCATCACGAACAGCGGCGACCTGTTCTTCATTGGTTCGGACGCCAGGGTGCACCGCACGGACGCCAGCGGCACCGAGAAGTGGTTCTACCCGCTCGGTGACCTGGGCCGGGCCTACCCGGTCATCACCCCCCAGGGCGGCGTGATCGCCGCCGCCTACGACGACACCGTGTACGCCCTGGACGCCGCCGGGAAGCTCCAGTGGAAGCTCAAGCTGGACGGCGACGTGTTCGCCACGCCCGCCCTGCGCACGGACGGCAGCGTGATCGTCGCCACGGCCGGTGGCAGCGTGACCGCCATCGGGCCTGACGGCAAGGCGCTGTGGACCTTCAAGGTGGGCGCGCCCGTGTTCAGTTCCCCGGCCATCGCGCAGGACGGCACCATCTATTTCGGCGCACAGAACAACCGCCTGTACGCCCTGACGCCAGACGGCAAGACGAAGTGGACGTACACGGCCGGGTCGCTGGTGTTCAGCTCCCCCGCCCTGGACGATGCGGGCAACATCTACTTCGGCTCCAGCGACCGCCGCATCCACTCGCTGGCGCCGGACGGCACCTCCCGCTGGAGCGTCCTGACCGGCCTGTTCGTGAACGCCAGCCCGATCGTGACCAGCAGCGGCCTGATCGTGGTCGGCAGTTACGACGGCAAGGTGTACGCCCTGAATGCCGAAGGCGAGACCGTCTGGACGTACATAGCCGGGCAGCCCGTCGCGGCGTCCGCCGTGGAACTCGTGGGCGGCACCGTGATCGTGCCGGATCTGGGCGGCACCGTCCACGCCATCGGCCCGCAGGGGCAGGCCCTGTGGACGATTCCCACCGGCAAGAAGATCGATCTGTCCCTCAGCGTCAGCGACCAGGGCAACCTGTACTTCGTCACGCAGGGGGGCGCGCTGAACGTGATCGGGCGGCAGCGGCCGCTGGCCGTCGGCCCGTGGACGACCTTCCACGCGCGCTCTGACGCCTGGGGCCGCGCCCTGACGGCCCAGGACACCCAGGCGCTGACCCTGGCGCGTCAGGCCGCCGCCACAGCCCCCCTGGCGCAGCTCAAGCCCTTCGCTCCACCGGTCGCCACCACCCCGAAACCCGGCAGCCCCACGGCCACGACGCCCCCGAAACCCGCTCCTCCGACCACCACGACGCCGGCGCCGCCCACGGCCACCACACCGCCTAAACCCACCACGCCGCCGGTCGCCGTCCAGCCACCCAAACCGGCCACGCCGCCCGCGCCGGTGCTCACGCCCGCACAACTAGCCGCGCGGGCCGTCACCCAGGCACAGGTGCAGGATCAACAGGTGTTCCTGCCGCTCGCGGACGCCGCCGGCGCGCTGCGTCTGCCCATCCGCACGCTCACGGTTCGTACGGCCACGCTGGATCTGAATGCTGAGCGGGTGCCTGTGAACATCCGACTGTTCGGCGGCCAGCCGTACGTGTCGCTGGCGGAACTCGCGGGCCTGCCGAACGTGGCCACCACCCTGGTCACCACGCCGACGCCGGCCATCACCCTGACCCGCGCCGGACAGGTCACGACCTTCGCGCTGAACGTGCCGAAGCTGGTGCCCCTGACGCACGGCAAGGAGTACCCGGACGTGCTGCCCCGCTGACCGATCCGGATCGGTTTCACGCGGGAAGCGAGTGGGCCGCCGACATCCGGCGTCCGGAACGCCGACGGTTCGCCCGGCCATAGCTAAGGTGTGGCCGGGCTGTCGTGCCGGGGCCACTGTGAAGAGTGGAGGCGGCACCGTGCACGAAGTCTGCATGGCACGTGGACGGAACCTGGGTGTGGCCCCGGCATCCTGTGTTCAGGACAGGCGGCGGCCACGAGGCCGCCCCGGACGCCAAGGAGACCCACCATGACCAAGTTCCTGATCACCGCCGTGACCGCCCTGACCCTCGCTGCCTCGACCGCCTTCGCCAGCAGCGCCCAGACCTACGCCATGGACGACACCGGCATGGAGTACACCGCGCTGCAGACCGAGAGCAGCTGGATGGCCGTGGAAGTGCCGCTCGCGGCCCTGGGCGGGAGTGTGCCGAGCAACCTGAACATCGCCGTAACCGGATTGCCGGCGGGGACGACGGTGGCGCTGAACAGTGTGGAGAGGTATGCGGACACGGCGCTGCTGTACGTGACGGTGAGTCGCTCGGACACGTCGACGGTGGTGAATGGCGTGGCGACCATCGCGGTCAAGTCGGGCAGTACGGTGCTGACCAGCGTCTCGATCCCCGTCTACGGCGCCGCGTACGGCCAGTAAGCCCCACGGCCTGACCCGGAACGTACCCATCCACCCCGCCTGACGTAGGCGGGGTTCTGCATATTCACGTCCCGGCGCCCGAGCTGCCTCTTCGATAGATGGCGACGGCCTTCACATCGGACTGGGAACACCGCAGCGGAAGTTGGCGGATCGGTTCGTCCGAGCTGGTGGCAGTCCACAGCCAGCCGCGCGTCCCGTTGAACTGAGGCCCCACCTGAGGATGCCGGGCCGCGAACCGTGCCACGATCGAGGAGATGTCCACTGCCCACCCGGTGCTGTCCACGTCACGTCACATCGTGGTGACGGGCGCGACCGGCTTCCTGGGGGGTGAGATCGTGCGGCAGTTGCTGGCCCGCGGTCACCGGGTCACCGCGAGCGGCCGTGATGCGGCGCGTGGCGCGGAACTCTTCGCCCAGGGCGCGCACTTCGTTCCAGGCGATCTGACCCGCGATCCTCTCCCTCTGGCCGGGGCCGACGTGCTGATCCACTCTGCGGCCCTGAGCACCCTGTGGGGAACAGAGCGTGCGTATCAGCGGCACAACGTGCAGGTCAGTGCCCAGCTGGCCCGTCAGGCCTGGGAGCAGAAACTCCACCTGGTGTTCATCTCCAGTTCCAGCGTCTACAACGGCACGCTGTGGCGACGCCGGAACCTGTTGAAGGCCCCGGTGCCCGAATCGCTGGTTCTTCAGGGCCCACATGACAGTGCCTACGCCCGCAGCAAGGCCCAGGCCGAGGCGGAGGTGCGGATTCACCACCCGCAGGCGATCATCCTGCGGCCGCGCGGGCTGTACGGACGGGGCGATCCCTCGATCCTGCCGCCGCTGATCCGTGCCCTCCGGCGTGGGCGCTTGCCGCACCTGTGGAGCGCTTCGGAAGTCTACACGGATCTCACCCACGTGAAGAACGCGGCCTACGCGGCGGTTCTGGCTGCGGAGGCCCCCATGCCAGAGGTCGGCGCGATCTATAACGTCACCGACACGCAGCCCACGGCCGTGTGGCAGACCATTCGCGCGCTGTGCGAGCGGCTGGGCGTTCCACTCCCGGCCCGCCGGATCGACCCCGCGCTGGTCGAGGCGATGGCGCGGCTCACGCGGCCCCTGGCGGCGCTGCGCGGTGAGGGCCTGCATCCGGCGGCCGTGCGGCTCCTGACCCGCCCGGTGCGGCTCGATACCACCTCGATCGAACGCGAGCTGGATTATCGTCCACTGTTGACCGCGCCCGAGGCCCTGGCCCTCACGCTGGCCCAGGTCGGGAGCGGGGCATGACCCACGTGATCCTCCACCAGCACGTCAGCGGCCACTGCCTGGGTATCGCCGCCACGACCGAACGCGGCGCCCCCTGGCGTGTCCGAACCTACCCGGCGGGCTGGACGTTGATCGAGCACCCCACGGCGGGTCGGCTGCTGTTCGACACCGGGTATGCGCCCCGGGTGCAGCGGGCCATGGCGCGGTGGCCCGGCGCGCTGTACGGCCTGGTGACCCCGGTGCGCCTCCGTCCAGGCCAGGACGCCGTGAATCAGCTCGCCCAGCGCGGTGTGCAGGCCGACGACATCGCCGAGGTGATCGTGTCGCACCTGCACGCGGATCACGTGGGCGGCCTGCTGGACTTCCCGCGTGCCCGGCTGCGCCTCGACCGCCGGGCGTGGCAGCGCACCCGCGCGTGGATTGGCGTGGCCGCCGTGCGCCGGGGTGTGCTGCGCGAGCTGCTGCCGGACGACCTGGAAGCGCGTGCCGGGTGGCTCGACTTCCGCGCGGCGCCCGAGGGACTGACCGACTTCGGGGAGGTGGCGGACGTCTGCGGCGACGGTTCGGTGTGGGCCGTTCCCGTTCCTGGCCACGCTCCGGGCATGATCGCCCTGATCTGCCGCACCGTTCCGGACGCCCCCCTGACCGGCAGCGGCGAGGGCCTGACGGTGCTTGGCGCCGACACCGCCTGGAGTGGGCGTGCCCTGCGGGCGGGCGAGTCTGCCCCGGCCGTGGGGCGCCTGGCCCACTGGAACGCCCGCGAGGAGGCGCGCAGTGCCCGGACGCTGCGCGGATGGCTAGGCCACCACCCACACGCGGCCCTGGTGTTGAGCCACGAGCGCTCCCCGCAGACGGCAGGGCCGGGCACACCATGACGCGCCAGTCCATCTCCTTCACCGGCCGGGTGCTGCGCGCCCACCGGGACGAGCGCCGCCGCATGGGCCGGCCGGGTCAGGGCCGCGCCGACCTGCTGGAGCGGCAGCACCACCTCGCGGCCACCCTGCTGCGGGCCATCTGGCGCCGCAGCCCCTGGACAGCCCGGCGATTCGCTGTGGCGGGGCTGGGGGTAGAGGACTGGGCGGAGCTTCCCGGGGTCGTCAAGGCCGAGGTGCTCGCGCACTTCGATAACCTGAACACCGAGGGGCTGACCCTGGCCGACGTGCTCGCCCACGCCCGGCGTGCCGAGACCGATCGCTCCTTCGCCGGCACCCTGAAGGGCCGCGGCGGCCCCGTGACCACCGGGCTGTCCAGCGGCACCAGCGGCCCGCAGGGCGTGTTCCTGGCCAGCGACCGCGAACGGGCCCTGTGGGCCGGCGTGGCACTCGCCCACACCCTGCCGCCCGGGCCGGGACTGCTGCGCCGGGCGCTGACCCACCGGCCCCTGCGGGTGGCCTTCGCGCTGCGCGCCGACAGCCCGCTCTACCGTTCCGCCCAGAGTGCGGCGGTGCAGTGGTGCTACCTCGACCTGCTGCGCCCGCTGGACGACCTCGCCTCGGCCCTCGGACACTTCGCGCCGGACGTGGTGATCGGCCCCCCCGGCGTCCTCACGGCCCTGAGCGAACGCTGCCCGCTGGCCGGCGTGCAGCGGGTGATCTCGGTGGCCGAGGTGCTGGAGGACGACCACCGCGCGAAGCTGGAGCACCGCTGGGGGCCGGTGGTGCAGGTCTACCAGGCCACCGAGGGCCTGCTGGGTCTGCCCTGCGACCAGGGCACCCTGCACCTCAACGAGGATCACGTGCACTTCCGGCTGCGGCACCCGGACACGGGCATTCCGGTCGGCCAGCCGGTGCCCGGCGACCGGGTCTGCGCCACCGTCACGGATCTGCGGCGACGCTGCCTGCCGGCCATCGCGTGGCAGATGGACGACGTGCTGGTCATCGGGGAACCCTGCGCGTGCGGGCACCCCAGCCTGACCCTGCACGCCATCGCCGGACGCGCCGACGACGCCCTCCTGTTGCACGGCGTGACCGTGTGGCCGGACTTCCTGCGCCGGGCACTGCTCGAACTGCCGGGCGTGCAGGATTTCCGGGTGCTGCAACGCGGCGCGACGCTGGAGGTCTCGCTGCTGGGGCCAGTACCCACGACGCCGGAACTCGCGGGCCACGTCGAGGTGGCCCTGGGAATCGCCCTGCGTCGCAGCGGCGTGCCCGGCCGCGTGCCCGTGGTTCTGCGCCCCTGGAAAGCCCCCCGCCCAGGGGAGAAACTGCGGCGGGTTCGCCGCCTGAGCCCCACTCCACAGGAGACTCCATGATGCTCGGCGTCCGCCTGCTCGCCACCGCCGAGGCGCTGGCCCACACCCGCGTTCCCACCGCCGAGGTCGCCGCGCGCTGCGGCCTGGAGCCCGCCGAGGCCATCCGCCGCAGCGGCGTGGAGGAGCGTCCCTGGATCGACCCGGCCCTCGGCGAGAGTGCGCTGACGCTGGGGGCCGAGGCCGCCCGGCGCTGCTGCGAAGCTGCAGGCGTGCCCTTAGGCGAGATCGACACGCTGATCAACGCCAGCGGCACCCCCATGCAGCCCATTCCCGACGGCAGCGCCCTGTTGGCCCGTGAACTGGGCCTGCGCGGCATCCGCACCCAGAGCGTGCACTCGACGTGCCTGTCGTTCCTGGCGGGCCTCGAACTGGGCGCGCTGCTGGTGCACACCGGCCGGGCCTGCCGGGTGCTGGTGATAGCCAGCGACCACGGTTCGGTCGGGCTGAACTTCGCCCAGCCCGAGAGCGCCCTGCTGATCGGCGACGGTGCGGCGGCCGCGCTGCTCGGCCCCGCCGACCACCCGCAGCAGGGCCTGCGGGCGCACGCGATGCTCACCTGGCCCGAGGGCGTGCACCACACTGAGATCCGCGCGGGCGGCAGCCTGCTCCACCCCTCCCGCGCCGACTGCGCGCCGGAGGACATGCTGTTCGACATGCAGGGCCTGGAGGTGCTCAAACTGGCCCTGCGCACCGTGCCCACCCTGCTGGAGCAGCTCGGCACGCAGCTCGGACATGATCCGCTGGAAGGCGTCGACCGCATCATCCCGCACCAGGCGTCGGCCGCCGCGCTGCACGCGATGAACCGCCTGGGCTGGCAGCCCCGCCTGGAAGTCACGCTGCCCCACACGGGCAACCTGATCGCCGCCTCGCTCCCCGTGGCCCTCCACCGCGCCATCGAGAGCGGCCGCCTGAGAGCGGGCCAGCGGGCCCTGCTGCTCGGCACGGGCGCCGGATTGATCACGGGAGGCGCGATCCTCGACCTGTGACGCCGCGCCCTGTCCTGCCCCTTGCGTGTCTGGCCTTCATCGCCGCGCGGCTGGCGGTGCTGGCGGTCAACGCCTGCACGTTTCCCCGGCTGCGCCCCGCGCCCCCAGGCGCGCCCCCCACCCCGGCCACACTGCTCATTCCCATGCGGAACGAGGCGGCGAACGTGCCGCGCTTTCTGCCAGGGGTGCTCGATCAGCTCGACGAGCACACCACGCTGCTGATCCTCGACGACCACAGCACCGATGGGACGGCCGGCCTCTGCCGGGCGCTGATCGCCTCTCATGGCCAGCACGACCGGGCTCAGGTGCTGGCCGGAGCGGATCTGCCGCCCGGGTGGGGGGGCAAGGCCTGGGCCTGTGCGCAACTCGCGGATCTCGCGCTCCAGCGGGACGCGCTGCTCGTCTTCACCGATGCCGACGTGCTGTGGGCGCCCGGCGCCCTCCGGGCCGTGCTGGCCGAACGTCGCCGCCAGCGGGTGGGCCTGCTGACCGTTCTGCCGCGCCCGCTGCCCCTGCCGCTCGGGGCGGAGGTGCTGACCCCGCTGGTCGACGAGGTGGTGCTGAGCTGGCTGCCCTTTCCGCTGCTGCGCACCCGCCCCTCCCTGCTCACCACCGCCAACGGCCAGCTGCTGCTGCTGACTCCGCACGCCTACCGCGCTGCCGGAGGGCACGCCGGGGTCCGGGCGGCCATGCTGGAAGACACCACGCTGGCCCGCCATGCCAAGGCCGCCGGCCTTCCCGTCGGTCAGGCCCTCGGTGGACACCTGATCGGCGTGCAGATGTACGCCTCGTACTGGGCGTCCGTGCGCGGGTTCGCGAAGAACGCCGTGGCCGTCCACCTGGGTTCGCGGGCGCTGATGCTGGCGCTGGGCGCCGCCTACACCCTGACGCACACCCTGAGTTTCCTGCTGCCGGGGCCGCTGTGGCGACTGGTGGCCGCGTGCTCCCTGCTCGAGCGTCCGCTGGTCGCCCTGCTCACCGGACGTGGCGGGAGGGCCGCCCTGCGGGGGCTCGCACTATCCCCCCTGACCGCGCCGCTCGCGTGGCCCGCGTATGCGCTGGCGCTGCGTGGCCGCGTGCCCTGGAAGGGTCGCCTGCACCCGGAGCAGACCTGAGATCAGAAAGGCCTGTCGATGACGGGCTTTCCGGCGGTCAGCGCGAGCAGGACGTGTTCCCCTGAAGCCATCCAGACGCTCCCGTCGGTTTGCTCTACTGATCATGTTTCGCTCCAACCCTTCACCTCTCACGCGCCTTGCTGGGGGCGGCTCGGCAAGCGGATCACCTGGGCACCCAGCACGCTCGGCGTCAGATTCACGGGCATCAGGCGCAGGAAGGGCAAGGCGACAACACCCGGCGCTCGGTATGATCCTCGATGGGTGTCTGGTCGGGCCAGGACGCGGCCGTCCGCAGAACCCTGTCCAATCGACCCTGATGAAATCCGTTCCGTGAACCTGGAGGAGGAGCAAGCAGGTGCCCCAGACCAAAGATCCCGGCCCGCGTCTGCGCATCGGCATTCTCGGCGCCGGCCCCATCGCCCAGTACGCCCACTTCGAGTCCTGTGCCAAGGCCCGCAACGCCGACCTGTACGCCATCTGCGACGTCGCCGAGGATCTTCTGGCACGTATGGCCGCCACGTGGCAGCCCGAGACGACGTATACCGACTACGCGGCCATGCTGGCCGATCCCAACGTCGACGCCGTCATCATCGCGACCTCCGACGCCTTCCATGTGCCGGCCTCCATCCAGGCCCTCGAGGCCGGCAAACACGTCCTGTGCGAGAAACCCCTGGGCGTGACCGTCGAGGAGGTCGAGCGCCTCGCCGAGGTGGTGCGGCGAACCGGGAAGGTCTTGCAGGTCGGCAACATGAAGCGTTTCGACCCCGGGCTGCAGGCCGCGCACGACTTCATCCGCGACGAGATGGGCGAACCCCTGGCGCTGAAGGCGTGGTACTGCGACAGCACCCACCGCTACACCGTCACCGATGCCGTGCAGCCCCTGCCGATCGTCAGCGCCGCCGCCCGCAAACCCGGCACCAATCCCAAGGCGGATCTGCGGCAGTACTGCATGCTCACGCACGGCTCGCACCTGGTAGATACGGTGCGCTTCATGTTCGGGGACATCACCGCCGTCCGCGCCCGGCTGCTGGAACGCTTCGGCGCGTACAGCTGGTTCGTGGACACCGACTTCGCCAGCGGCGCCCAGGGCCACATGGATCTGACAGTCGCCGTACGCATGGACTGGCACGAGGGGTTGCAGATCTACGGGCAGAACGGCAGCGTCCTGGCCAGAACCTACAACCCCTGGTACTACAGGTCCTCGGACGTCGAGATCTTCCGCGAAAGGGATGCCACCACGTATCGCCCGCTCGGCGCGGACGGGCACTTCTACCGCCGGCAGCTCGAGGCGTTCTCGGACACCATCCTGACCGGTGCCCCGCAGACTGGTGCGGACGTCGAGGACGGCCTGGCCGACACGCGCGCCATCGTGGCCATCGCCCGCTCGGTGCAGACCGGCGAGAAGGTCATGTTGGCGGACGTGACCGGAGGCGTGTGATGCAGCTCGGGATCTTCGCCAAGACCTTCCCCGAGGTCGGGGCTTTGCCGGTGCTGCGGGCCGTACGCGCTGCCGGCTACGACGTCACCCAGTTCAACCTGTCGTGCGTGGGTCTGCCCAGCCTGCCGGATGCGCTCGATTCCACCGTCGTGCAGGAGGTGGCGCAGGCGAGCGCCGAGACCGGCATCAGCATCGCCGCGCTGTCTGGCACGTACAACATGGCCCACCCGGATGCAGCCGTGCGCGATCAGGGCCTGCGGCGTCTGGAAGTGCTGATGCGGCACGCGCCCGCCCTGGGCACGCGCCTGATCACCCTGTGCAGCGGCACCCGCGACCCCGATGACCAGTGGGCCTACCACCCGGACAACGCCACCGCCGAGGCCTGGACGGTCATGAGCCGCGAGATGGCGCGGGCCGCCGAGCTGGCCCAGCGCTACGGGATCGACCTGGGCATCGAGCCGGAGATGACGAACGTGGTCTCCTCGGCCCGCAAGGCCAGAGAACTACTGGATACCCTGGGGTCGCCCCGGCTGAAGATCGTGCTCGACCCGGCCAACCTCTTCGAGTATGGTGACACGGCCCTCAGCCGCGAGCGCACCCGCGAGGCGGTCGACCTGCTGGGAAACGATCTGGCCATGGCACATGCCAAGGACCGCCGTGCCGATGGCAGGTTCACGTTCCCGGGGGACGGCGTGGTAGATTTCCCGGATTTCATCGCCCTGTTGCGCGGAGCGGGCTTCCAGGGGCCGCTCGTCACGCACGGCCTGAGCGCCGCCGAGGCGCCCGGCGTGGCCGAGTTCCTGCGCGGCCTCCTGACATGACCACCTTCCAGCTCGGAGATCTCGCGCTGCGCGGCGTCGATGTCGGAAGCGGCAGTCCTGTCGTCTTTCAGCACGGCCTGGGCGGCGGCGAGGCGCAGGTGGCCGAGAGTTTCCCGTCCACGCCCGGCCTGCGCCGTCTGACGCTGGAATGCCGGGGGCACGGCACCTCGGCGCTCGGCCCCGTGGCCGAACTTTCGGTCGCCCAGTTCGCGCAGGACGTGCTGGCCTTCGTGGACAGCCGGGGCGTGACCCGCTTCGCCGCCGGGGGCATCTCGATGGGCGCGGCCATCGCGCTGAGACTGGCCGCCCTGTACCCGGAGCGCGTCACGGCCCTGGCCCTGGTACGCCCGTCCTGGGTGGACACGCCCGCGCCGCCCAACCTGATGTCCTTTCAGGTCGTGGCGCCCTACCTGCGCATGGACGACCCGGCGCAGGGCTGGGCGGACTTCCAGACCACGGCAGCGGCCCGTGACCTGCGGGAGCGTGGCCCCGACAACCTCGCGTCCCTGGAGGGCTTCTTCCGCTCGCCACGGCGGCTGGACCTGGCCGACTTGGCCGAGCGCATCACGGCGAGTGGCCCGGAGGTGCCCAGGGAGCGGTTCCGGACGCTGACCATGCCCGTCCTGGTGATCGGCAACGGGCAGGACGCCGTGCATCCGCTGGCCACCGCCCAGGAACTCGCTCACCTGATTCCCGGAGCCCGGCTCGAGATCGTGCCGTCCAAGGCCTTGGATAAAGCCGCCTACCTGACGGCCCTGCACGCCGTCCTGGGCGACTTCTTCACGGCACACGCCGGGCCTCGGGGATGAGCCGGCCCCGGCGGTCAGCGCGGCGTGCCATGCTCGGGACACTGTGGAAGCAGCGGTGAGCATCATCGGCCTGGATCTGGGCGGCACGAAGCTCGCGGCGGGCGTGCTGGACGGCCAGCGGATCGCCGGCCGCGTGCAGTACGCCACGCCGGCCGAAAGTGGCGGGGTGGTGCCGTGTCTGGCGCAGGCTGCCCGGGACGCCGCGCAGGCCGCTGGCACGGCTGTGGGGGCGGTCGGGCTGGGCGTTCCCGGCCCCGTGAACTACGCCGCCGGCGAGGTGCGGTTCGCGGGCAACATTCGCGGCTGGATCGACTATCCGGTGCGCCGACTGCTCTCCGAGGCGCTGGACTGCCCCGTGTACCTGGAAAACGACGCCAACGCCGCCACGCTCGCCGAGCACCGCTCCGGGGCCGGGCAGGGCGCCGACAGCACGCTGTACGTCACGGTGTCCACCGGGATCGGCGGGGGCTTCGTGCAGGGCGACCGGGTGCTGCGCGGCCACTTCGGGCAGGGTGCGGAGATCGGTCACGTGACGGTGCTGGCCGGCGGCCCCATGTGTGCCTGCGGTCTGGACGGCTGCCTGGAGGCGGTCGCG
Organism: Deinococcus sp. KSM4-11; assembly: GCF_004801415.1. NCBI lineage: Bacteria > Thermotogati > Deinococcota > Deinococci > Deinococcales > Deinococcaceae > Deinococcus > Deinococcus sp. KSM4-11. The sequence continues at coordinate 166,471 of NZ_SSNX01000007.1, forward strand.
TCCGGTTCCGCCCTGGCGAGTCTGGCGCGCGGCGCCTTCGGCCAGCCCATGAGCAACGCGGCCCTCTTCGACCTGGCCCGGCAGGGAGATGAGCGCGCCGCGCGCATCCTCACGCAGGGAGCCGAGTGGCTGGGCATCGGTCTCGCCTCGCTGGTTCGCTGCTACGACCCGGAGGTCATCGTGATCGGAGGCGGGGTCTACCTGAACGCCCCACCGCTCTATCACGACGCCGTCCAGCGGGCCTTCGAGCGCTACACCAGCTGGCACGCCCCGGAGATCCGCACGGCCCGGCTTGGCGGCGACGCCGGGCTGCTGGGAGCGGCGTACACGGCCCAGCTCGGGCTCCAGCAGGACGGGGAGGCGTCCATCCGGACTCACTGAAGCCGCCCGTCGTCCTGCCCTCCACCAGAGCCGATATGGGCCGAGCACCGGGCGGGCGCACGCCCGCTCCACGTCCACAGGAGAAGTACCGTGAGCACGCCCACGCCCGAATTCCCCTCTTCCAGCCCCGCTGAATGGACGGATACGCAGGTTCGAGCCGTTCTGCACGACATCTTCATGGCGGCGGTGCACAGCGCCGATCCGGCGCAGGCCGTCCGCCGGCACCTGCCGGAGCCGCCGCGTGGGCGCTGCGTGGTCGTCGGGGCCGGCAAGGCGTCCGCCGCGATGGCCGCCGCCCTGGACGCCGTGTGGCCGGACACGCCGCTGTCCGGCGTGGTCGTCACGCGCGATGGACACGCCGTTCCCGCCGGGCGCATCGAGGTGCTGGAGGCGTCACATCCGGTGCCGGACGGACGCAGCGAGGGGGCGGCCCACCGCATCCTGGCCGCCGTTCAGGGCCTCACGCCCGACGACCTGGTCATCGCCCTGATGTCCGGGGGCGGCTCCGCGCTGCTGGCGGCGCCGGGAACCGGCCTGTCCCTGGCGGACAAGCAGGACATCAACCGCGCCCTGCTCACTAGTGGGGCCACCATCCGCGAGATGAACGCGGTGCGCAAGCACCTGTCCGCCATCAAGGGTGGACGGCTCGCGCTGGCCGCGCGTCCGGCCCGCGTGGTGACCCTGGTGATCAGCGACGTGCCCGGTGACGATCCGGCCGACATCGCGTCCGGCCCCACCGTACCCGACCCCAGCACCCTGGACGACGTGCGGGAGATCGTGGCGCGGTACGGCCTGACCCTGCCCGCTGCCGCACAGGCCCTGCTGGACGCCGGGGAGGAGACCCCGAAGGCGGCCGACCTCCAGAGTGAGGTGCGGGTGATCGCGGCGCCCGCCCTTGCCCTAGAAGCGGCGGCGCAGGCCGCCCGCCGCGCCGGACTCACGCCGCTGATCCTGGGCGACGCCCTGGAGGGAGAAAGCCGGGAAGTGGGCACGGTGATGGCCGGCGTCGCGCGGTCGGTGCGGCAGCACGGCCAGCCGGTGCGCCCGCCGGCCGTGCTGCTCTCGGGGGGCGAGACGACCGTCACGCTCCGGGGGAGTGCGGCCGGGCGAGGCGGCCGGAACACCGAGTTCCTGCTCGCCCTGGCGGTGGCCCTGGCCGGAGCGAGCGGCATCTGGGCGGTGGCAGGTGACAGCGACGGCATCGACGGCACCGAAGAGGCTGCTGGGGCGGTGGTGACGCCCGATACGCTGCGGCGTGGACAGGCGGCCGGGCACTCGGCGCGCTCCGATCTCGTCGCCCACGACAGCCACACGTTCTTCGCGGCGGTCGGTGACCTGATCGTGACCGGCCCGACCCTGACGAACGTGAATGACATCCGGGCCGTGCTCATCACGGAGGGTGTGGAGCGTGATTGATAGCTGGGAATGAATCATCACTGGACGCGTCGAGAACCCTCCCTTGCCTGTACGCCGGTTGCAGGCCGCGACACCGGACTTCAGGTGTGGTCAGGGCGTGCAGGTTGACCTGAGGAAATCCGCCTGGAGTCACGGCAAGCCTCTCACTCCATCGACAGGGGAGACCCTCCCTCGCCCGATTCGCTGCGGTGGCCGCCTGGGGAGGACCAGACGCCTTTGCCCCAGTCTGCCTAAGAGCGGCGTACTGCGGGTCGCACTTGCAAAAGCTTCTGCATTGGAATACAGTCCTGCAAAACCCACTACAACCTCCCTCTCACAGCCCGGCGGTGATTCCTTGCGTTGCTCTCCGAACAAGCGGTGCTCCCTGACGCCTTTCCCGTACTTCTCACCGACGGCCGACCACGAGGGTTCGTATGCGGCTTGAGCGGGCCGAACTGCGCGTGGTCTCGCTGCCACTGTTGAAGCCCTTTCGAACCAGTTTCGGGGTGGTGGCTGACAAGACCTTCGTGCTTTTGCGCGTGTTCAGCGAGGGGCTGGAGGGCGTCGCCGAAGGCGTCATGGACGCCCGCCCGCAGTACCGGGAGGAGACCATCGCCGGAGCCCTTGCGCTGCTCCAGGACGCCGTGCTGCCCGAGGTGCTGGGCCTTGAGTGGGCCAACGCCGAATCGCTGATGCGCCACCTGGCGGGGCTGCGCGGCAACCGCATGGCGCTGGGGCTCATCGAGATGGCCTTCTGGGACCTGCACGCCCGCAGCCTGGGCGTGCCGCTCTCCACGCTGCTGGGCGGCGTGCGGAACGCGGTGGAGGTGGGCGTGTCGCTGGGCATCCAGGCCTCGGTCGAGGCCACGGTGGACACGGCCGTACGCCACGCCGAGCAGGGCTACCGGCGCATCAAGCTCAAGATCGAGCCCGGCTGGGACGTGAAGGTGGTGCGGGCGGTACGGGCGGCGCTGCCGGAGACGCCCGTCACGGTGGACGCCAACGCTGCGTACACGCTGGCGCACCTGAACGTTCTGCGCGAGCTGGACACGCTGGGTCTGGACTACATCGAGCAGCCGCTGGCGTGGAACGACCTGCGCGACCACGCCAAGCTTCAGGCGCTGATGCACACGCCGCTGTGCCTGGACGAGTGCATCACCACGGCGCAGGACGCCCGTACGGCGCTGGAGACGGCGGCCTGCCGCCTGGTGAACATCAAGGTCGGGCGGGTGGGCGGCCACCTCGAGGCGCGGCGGGTGCACGACGTCGCGGCCTCGTTCAATGCCCCAGTGTGGTGCGGCGGCATGCTCGAGAGCGGCGTAGGCCGGGCGCACAACATCCACCTCGCCACGCTGGAGAACTTCACCAAGCCCGGCGACACCAGCAGTTCCTCGCGCTACTGGGCGCGCGACATCGTGCACGAGCCGCTGGAGACCGTGAACGGGGTCATGCCCGTTCCACCGGGGCCAGGCACCGGCGTCACGCTGGATCTGCCCTTCCTGGACAGCGTGACGCGCTGGCGTACGGAGATCGCGGCGCCGGCGCGGAGTGCCGTCAGCTCCCCATGACGGAGGCCGCCGCACACCCCACCACCGCCCTGACGCTGCGGGAACTGAGCGGGCTGGACGAACTGGCGCGCACGCCGCCCCTGGCCCGCGCCATCTGGGGCGAGGACGATGCGCCGGAAGACCCGGCGCTGCTGCACGTCCTGCACCACGTAGGTGGTCTGGTCGCCGGAGCGCTGGACGCGGACGGGCAGCTGTGGGCCTACCTCGTGGGTCTCCCCACCCGCAACGCCACGGTTCAGCACTCGCACCGCCTGGGCGTGCACCCGCAGTGGCGGCGCCACGGTCTGGGCGAGGGGCTCAAGCGCTTCCAGCAGGAATGGTGCCTGGCACGCGGCATCACCCGCGTGGAGTGGACCTTCGATCCGCTGCTGCTCGCCAACGCGCACCTGAACGTGCACCGTCTGGGCGCCACCGTGGGCACCTACCTGCCGGACTACTACGGCGAGATGACCGGCATCAACGCCGGCGTGTCCTCCGACCGCTTCGAGGCGGTGTGGCTGCTGGACGGAGCACGGGCGAGGGAGGGCGTCCGCGAGGTCTGGCCGGTGGGCGAGGCGCTGCATCCGCTGCATGACGCGCTGCCAGCAGACCTTCCGAATGCCGTGACTGTGCGCATTCCTGCCGACCACTACCGCCTGCGGCGCGAGGATCTTGCCCTGGCACGGGCGTGGCGGGCGGCCAGCGGCCCGCTCTTCGCCCGGCTGTTCGCGCAGGGGTACCGGCTGGTGGACGTGGATCTGGCGGGGCAGCGCTACCTGCTGCGCCGGGAGGAGCCGTGCTGAGCTACGTGGCCCGGCGGCTGCTGGCCCTGCCGCTGATCCTGCTGGCGGTGACGTTCCTGATCGTGCTGGTGATGCAGCTCATTCCGCCCGAGCAGCGCGCCGCCGCGTACGCGGTGAACCTGGAGCAGCTCTCGCGGGTGCCCGAGATCATCCGCACCAACCACTTGGACGGCAGCGTCTTCGTGCAGTACGGGCTGTGGCTCAAGGAGGCGGTGAGTGGGAACCTGGGCTTCTCGCGCACCAGTGGGCTGCCGGTGCTGGAGACCCTGCGCACCTACTTTCCGGCCACGCTGGAACTGGCCCTGTTCACGCTGGTGCCGCTGGTGGCGCTGGGCGTGTGGCTGGGCGGCCAGGCAGCGGTTCACCGGAACCGCGCCCCGGACACGGTCATCCGGATCTTCGCGGTGCTGGGCTACAGCATTCCCAGCTTCGTGCTGGGGGTGTGGCTGCTGGTCATCTTCTACGGGGCGCTGGGCATCCTGCCCGGCAACGGCAACCAGAGCAACGACATCTCGCTGCAACTGGCCATCACGCCCATGCACCGCTACACGCACCTGCTCACCCTCGACGCCCTGCTGAACGGCCGGCTCAGCGTGTTCTGGGACGCCCTGCTGCACCTGGTGCTGCCGGTGGTGACCCTGCTGGTGGTCAGCAGCGCGGGCCTGGTCAAGGGCACCCGCGCCAGCATGATCGAGGCGCTGAACAGCGATTACATCCGCACGGCGCGGGCCAAGGGCGTCGCCGAGCGTCAGGTGGTCCGCAAGCACGCCCGCCGCAACGCCCTGCTCACGGTGATCACCCTGGTGGCGCTGAGCGTCTCGGGGCTACTCCAGGGCGCGGTGCTGGCCGAGACGCTGTTCGGCTACCCCGGCGTGGCCGGCTGGGCGGCGAAGGCGGCGGCCCAGGGCGACCTGCCGGGCGTGCTGGGCTTCGCGCTGCTGACCGCCACCGTCGTCGTGCTGGTGAACCTGCTGGCCGATCTGGCCTATACGCTGGTCGATCCGCGCGTGAGGTACACGTGAGCGCCGTTCAGCATGCCGCCGCGCCGGCCGCACGCGCACGCCCCCGACCCGCCCTGGGGCGGCTGGGCCGCAACGTGCCCGCACGTGTCGGGGCCGTCATCGTGGGACTGTACGTGCTGGTGGCGCTGCTGGCCCCGCTGCTGGCGCCACCCCAGGGCAACTGCCGGCGCGACCTGGCACTAGCAGCGGGGCAGACGTACCCCGGCCCGCTGGCCTACCTGCGCGAGGTCATCAGCCCGCCGGACAGCTGCCTGCAGATGCCCCGGGTGGGCTTCGCCGCGCAGCCCCGCGACCCGGCCCCGGACGCGCCGCTGGGCCGGGTGGGCGGGTACGACATCCGCTACGGCCTGGTGTGGGGCACCCGCACGGCCCTGTTCCTGGGCTTCACGGTGGTGTGCCTCAGCGTGCTGCTGGGCGGCGCCGTGGGCCTGATGGCGGGCTTTTTCGGCGGCATCGTGGACAACCTGCTGATGCGCGTGACCGACGTGACCTTCGCCTTTCCGGGGCTGGTGCTCGTGCTGGTGCTCGTGGCGGCGCTGGGGCCAGGGCTGGGCAACATCATCCTGGCGCTGAGCCTGGTGTCGTGGACGGCGCTGGCGCGGGTGGTCAGATCCGAGGTGCTGCGGGTGCGCGAGCAGGAGTACGTCGCAGCGGCGCAGAGCCTGGGCGCCAGCCCGCTGCGCGTCGCCCTGCGGCACGTGCTGCCCGGCTCGCTGGGGCCGCTGTCCAGCATCGTCGTGCTGGAGATGGGCGGCCTGCCCATCGTGGCCGGGGCCCTGAGCTTCCTGGGGCTGGGCACGCCAGCGGGTTTCGCCGACTGGGGCCAGCTCATCGCCCTGGCGCAACCCTGGATTCAGGGCCCGGCGGGGCAGCCGTTCGCGTACTGGTACGTCACCCTCTTTCCCGGCGTGTGCATCGCCGTGTACAGCCTCGGCTGGAACCTCGTCGGCGACGCCCTCAGTGAGGGCCTGGATCCCCGAAACCGCTAACCCCGTCTCCCTATTTTCTGGAGGTCATGCCATGAACCGACGCATTATTCCCCTCACCCTGGCCCTGTGCAGCCCCGCGGCCCTCGCCACTCCTAAGGACACGCTGGTGTACCAGATTCCCTCGGCCATCGCCGCCCTGGAACCCGCGCAGGCAGTCACCGGCTACGACGTGCTGGTGGTGCAGCAGATGTACGAGGCGCTGTACCGCAACGAGTTCGGCACGTACAAGCCCCAGCTCGCCACGGGCTACACCCAGAGCAAGGACGGCAAGACCACGACCTTCACCCTGCGCCGCGGCGTGAAGTTCCACGACGGCTCGGCCATGACCTGCATGGACGCCGAATACTCGCTGCGCCGCACGCTGCTGGTGGGCAATGAGACTTCGCAGGCGGCGCAGATCCGCGCGAGCGTGCTCGGGATCGGCAGCTTCACCCCCGACATCAAGAAGACCTTCACCTTCAACAAGCTCGCCAGCGCCGTGAAGTGCACCGCAGCCGGGCAGCTCGTGCTGACCCTCGACCGCAACGTGCCCAGCCTGATCGACTCGGTGACGCAGGCCTACGTCGTGCCGATGAGGGCGCTGGTGGCGGCAGGTGACTGGAGCGGCACCGCGAAGGACTTCGACGCCTGGGTCGGCAAGGACGTGTCGAACTCGGCGCTGGCGCAGAAACCCGACGGTACCGGGGCCTACACCCTGGTGTCGCGCGATCCCAGCCGCCTGATCTTCCGGGCCTTCGACGGCTACTGGGGCGGGGTGCCGGCCCTCAAGAACGTGATCCTCCAGAAGGTGGACAGCGACACCGCCCGCGTGCTGGCCGTTCAGAAGGGCGACGCCGACATCATCGCCGTACCGGACCGCGACACGCTGGCCAAGCTGCGCGGCGCGGCGGGCGTGAAGGTGTACGAGACCCTGCCGCAGCAGCTCCAGTCGCAGATCGTCACGATGGTGATGTTCAACCAGAACATCCAGGACGGCGGCCGTCTGCCGGCTGGACAGCTGGCCGAGAACAACGTGCCCGTCAACTTCTTCTCGGACATCCACGTCCGCAAGGCCTTCGCGGCGGCCTTCGACACCCAGACCTTCGTGCGCGACGCGCTCCAGGGCAAGGGCCTGGCGCTGAACTCCTCGCTGCCGTACAACAGCTGGGCCAACGACACGACCCTGCGGCCCGGCGCCTTCAACCTGAAGACTGCCGAGGCGGAATTCAAGCTGGCCTTCGGCGGCAAGCTGTGGACCACCGGCTTCACGCTGCCCGCCATCACCATCGCCGGCCAGGGCCTGAGCGAGGTGGTCTCTGGGATCATCAAGCAGAACATCGAGGCGCTCAACCCCAGGTTCCACGTGCAGGTCAGCAACGGCGAACTCAGCTCGCTGAACGCCTCGCTGCTGGGCGGCAAACTCACGGTCGTGCCGCTGACCTGGGGCGGCGCCGACCCGGACACCGTGCTGCGCGGCCTGTACGGCAGCGACGGCATCCTGTCCACCGCCCTGGGCATCAGGGACACCAAACTCCAGACCCTGCTCGACCAGGGCCGCGACACGGTGGGCCAGACCGCCCGCAAGCCGATCTACCGCACCATCCTGAGCTACGTCGGCCAGCAGGCCTACGGGTTCCCGCTCCAGGTCTCGCAGGGCTTTGGCGCCACCGCCGCCGACCTCAAGGGCTTCGAGGAGTTCAACAAGTCCAACCTCTTCAGCAAGCTGTCGAAGTAGGCCGGCCGCTACGTCACGCCCCGCCCGTTCCCGCCTCTCTCCAAGGAGCCCCGTCATGACTGCACCCACCGCGACCCCCTCCAGCGCTCAGCTTGCCGCCGCCTTCGAGGCCGAGGCGAGGCGCCTGCACCGCGAGTTCCGGACGCCCGGCGTGAGCCTGGCCCTGCTGCTCCCCGGCGGCGACTACTTCGTCAATCTGGGCGTGGCCAGTCTGGAGACGAACCAGCCCGTCACCGAGGACACCATCTTCCAGATCGGCAGCACCACCAAGACCCTGACCTCGCTCGTGTGCTCGACCCTGGTGGCCGAGGGCAAGCTCGACCTGGATGGACGCGTGCGCGAGTACCTGCCCGATTTCAAGCTCCGGGACGAGCACGCGGCCGAGCACGCCACGGTGCGTGATCTGCTGACCCACCAGGGCGGCTGGCTGGGCGACCTCTTCGAGGACACCGGCGACGGCGACGACGCGCTGGCGCGCGGGCTCGACAAGCTGGCCGACTCCCCGCAGATGGTGCCGCTGCGGGGGCACTGGAGCTACAACAACGCGGGCTTCTTCGTCGCCGGGCGGATCATCGAGGTGCTCACCGGACAGACGTGGGAGCAGACCGTGACCGAGCGCGTCTTCACGCCGCTGGGCATGGACCACAGCTTCTTCTTCGCCAACCAGATCATGACGTGGCGCTTCGCCGTCGGCTACAACAAGATCGGCGAGGAGTTCAAGCCGCAGCGCCCGTGGATGATGATGCGCTCGGCGGCCCCGGCGGGCAGCACGTGCTCCTCGACCGCCGTCGACATGGCGAAATACGCCCACTACATCATGGAGGGCACCATGAACCCGCGGCCCGCGCCGGACGTCAAGGCCGAGGGAGGTAAGGCGGATCAGGACGCCGCGCCGGCCGAGGCGGCGCCGCCCACAGCCCCCGCCGCGCCGATCCTGGCATCCGTGGATCGCCACAGCCTGTGGGCCACGCGCATCCCCATCGGCAACGCCTTCAACGGCTTTCCCGGCGAGCGAGGGCAGATGGGCCAGAGCTGGTTCGTGGACGACTACGGCCATACCACGATCCTGAGCCACGGAGGCACGACGGTAGGCCACCAGTCGGACTTCTGGGTGTCGCCGGACCGGCAGGTGGGCTTCATCTCGCTGACCAACGGCAGCAACGGCCACGCCCTGAACCGCCAGCTCAGCGAGTGGGTCAAGCGCGAGGTGCTGGGCCTCATGGCCCCCGAGCTCGGCTCGCACGAGCACGACGAGGCTGGCCTGGCCGACTTCACAGGCGTGTACGACGTGGTCGGCCAGACCTACACGCTGGAGGTCAGTGCGCAGAATGGAGCGCTGGTCGTCCGCATGCCGGATCCGGCCTCGGGCGGCACCCTCGACCTGGGCCTGACCTTCATCGAACCCGAGCGGGCCGTGATCGCGGACGGGAATTATGCCGGTCTGGGCGTCGAGTTCCTGCGGAATGGCAGCGGCGCCGTGGACTTCATGCGCTTCGGCGGGCGTATCTACCCACGTCAGGTGCAGGCGCAGGCCACACCCGACAGCGCCCAGCCCACCCCCGAGGTCGTGTCACAGGTATGAGACCCACTTCAGGTGAGTCGCAGACGAACCCGAGTGAAGCGAGAAGAAGTCACATGTTGGACTGGAGCGGTGGAAAGCCATCCCGATCTGTCCACGGGATGGCTTGGAATCGCGGAAGGCCAGCATGAACCGGGTGTGGATCACCGGGGGCACAGTGATCGACGGCAGCAGCGCTCCCGGTCGGCGGGCCGACGTGCTGATCGAGGGCGACCGGATCGCCCGCATCGCGGAATCCGGCGGCCCCGTGCCCGATGGGGCGGAGGTCGTGGACGCTGCCGGGATGGCCGTGGCCCCTGGCTTCATCGACGTGATGAGCCACTCGGTCTCGACCCTGCTGCACGATGGCCTGAGCGTGGGGAAGGTCACGCAGGGGGTGAGCACCGAGATCATGGGGGAGGGCTGGACGCCTGCCCCGGCGGTGCCCGGCCAGCCCCACGGCTTTCCCGTCCACGGCCTGCCCGGCGAGGACGAGGGATGGGCCCAGCGCTCGAAGGGCTGGACGCGCTTCGGCGACTGGCTGTCCGCCCAGGAGACCGTCGGCGCCGCGGTGAACTTCGGCTCGTTCATCGGTGGGGCGACGGTGCGCGAGTACGCGCGCGGCTACGCCGAGGGGGAGAGCAGCCCGGAGCAGCTGGCCGAGATGCGCCGGGTGGTGCGCGAGGCGATGGAGGACGGCGCCTACGGTCTGGCCACCGCGCTGATCTACCCGCCCGGCAGCTACGCGGACACGGATGAACTGGTGGCGCTGTGCGAGGAGGTCGCGGCGTACGGCGGCATCTACATCACGCACATGCGCTCGGAAGGGGAGGCGATCCTGGACGGGCTGGAGGAGGCGCTGGAGATCACCGCCCGATCCGGCGCCCGGCTGCACGTGTACCACCTCAAGGCCGCCGGACGCCCGGCGTGGCCGAAGATGCAGCAGGTGATCGACCGGGTGAACGCCGAACGGGCGGCGGGCCGTGACATCCACGCCGACCTGTACCTGTACACCGCCGGGGGCACCGGCCTGTCGTCGGTCACGCCGCCCTGGGCCAGCGAGGGCAACCGGCTGGTCGAGCGGCTGCGCGACCCTGGCGAGCGCGCGAAGATCCGGGCGGCCATCCTCGACCCGGACGGCACGTGGGAACCGCTCGGCAACCTGGCGGGGCCGCAGGGAGTGATGCCCGTCGGCCTGAGACGCCCGGAGAACCGCCCTTACAAGGGGCTCTCGCTGGCGCAGATCGCTGAGCAGCGCGGCCAGCACTGGATCGACGCGGCCCTTGATCTGCTGGAGACCGAGCAGAACCGGGTGGGCAGCCTGTACCACCTGATGTCCGAGGACAACATCGAGCTCCAGCTGCGCCAGCCGTGGGTGATGCTGGGATCGGACGCCGCCGGCTCCGATCCCACGCAGCTTTCCGAGGACGAGTTGGGCGGCCATCCCCGGTCGTTCGGGAACTTCACCCGCCTGCTGGCCGTGTATGTCCGCGAGCGCGGCGTGCTGAGCCTGGAGGAAGCGGTACACCGCATGACCGGCCTGCCCGCCGAGCATTTCCGCCTGGAGGGGCGCGGCCTGCTGAGGGAAGGCCACTTTGCCGACGTAGTGATCTTCGATCCCCAGACCGTGCGCGACCGGGCGACGTATGCCCACGCCGAACAGCTCTCGGAGGGCGTGCGCGACCTGTGGGTCAACGGCGTGCGCGTGCTCGTGGGCGGCACGCACACGCGGGCGCTGCCGGGCCGCCGCCTGTACGGGCCGGGCGCCGCGCCGCAGCCACAAGCCGCGACGCCGGCCGCTGGTGCCGCCCAGGTGGGTTAGGGTGGGCCGGTGACGTCCGCTCCGCCCGCCACCGCCGCCGACCTGCTGCGCGCCGGCCTGGACAGCTTTGGGCCGCGCGACCGGCAGATCGCCCGCCACTTCATCGACCACCTGGAGGAACTGCCCTTCCTGAGCGCCGGGGAGATCGCCGAGGCCCTGGGAGTGAGCGGCGCGGCGATCACGCGCTTCAGCCAGCGCGTGGGCTTCGAGGGCTACCCGCACCTGCAGCGTTCGGTTCGCCAGGAACTGCGCGCCACCCTGGGCCTCAAGCAGCCGGGACGGCAGGACGCGGTGGTCGCCCGCTACTGGGCCAGCGAACGCGCCAACCTCGACAGCATGGAGGCCATTCCGGAGGATCAGCTGCTGGCCATCGCCCACGCCATTGCCGCCGCGCGGCAGGTGTGGTTGCTGGGCGCGCGGTCGTCGCACGGCCTGGCCCTCACCGCCGAGTACATGCTGTCCTCGTTCCGGCCCCGCGTGCAGGCCTACAGCGCCGACCTGCTGTGCAGCCGCCCCGAGCACCTCTTGGAGATGACCGAGGAGGACGCCGTGCTCGTGTACACGGTGCGGCGCTACAGCCGCGCGACCACGCGGGTGACGACTGCCCTGCGGGAACGCGGCGTGCAGGTGCTGCTGATCACGGATCAGGGGGCCTCGCCCCTGGGCCGGCTCGCCCACCACAGCATCCGCCTGCCCACCCAGGGGTCGGAGGTGATCGCCTCGCTGGCGCCCTTCCTGAGCATCACGTCCCTGATCGCCTCGCTGGTCGCCCGCGCGATGGGCGGAGGCCAACTGGAAGCTGCCGAACGCCTGAAAGCAGAGTTCGGCGTGTACGAATACTGAAGCTGGCGGCCGGTGGCGAGGGCCGCGTTCGGCACCCGCAGGAAACAGGGGATGGTGCCGCCGGTTCGAAGCTTTCGCCTGCGTGTCCGTAAACCGGCACCCAGGACTGCCCCAATGAACAACCCCGCCGGTGAAGGCGGGTGTTCGGTGGTGGAGTCAAGCGGGAACGAACAGCGGAGGCGCGGCTCGGCTTCCCGGTCTTCTGCGGTCTTGCCTCGAGTTCCACGGGAGCGGCATCCCTGCTGTGGGTGCGCGTAAACACATCTGTCGAGCAGAGGCTCTTGGAGCTTCTGGCACCGCGTGAAGGGGCAACCTGCCCCCGGCATCCACGCCGCTCCCAGTCAGCGCCCGGTGTTCGCCTTGGTCTTGCGGAATTTGGGCCACGCGCTGGCGGCCAGGCCGCGCGACACGCTGTAGAAGGCGTACAGGCTGCTGTCGTCGGTGCCCAGGTACAGCGTGCCGTCGGAAGCGATGGCCGGGGAGCTAAAGATGTGCGGGCGGTTGGGGAAGGCGTGCTCCCACTTCACGCTGCCGTCGGCGTTCACGGCCAGCAGCTTGACCGCCTCGGTGGTGTAGTTGGCGTCGGTGGCCACGTACACCGTGCCCTCGGAGCCGATGGCGGCCGTGCTCTGGATCTCGCCGCCGGCCGCGCGGCTCCAGCGGGCACTGCCGTCCGGATTGGTGGCCGTCAGGGTGCCGTCGGTCGAGCCGAAGTACACCGCGCCGTCTGCGCCCAGCACGGGCGACCCACTGAAGCTGCCACTGGCGGGCCTGAGCGTCCAGCGGGTCGTGCCGTCCGGGTTCAGGGCCAGCAGCGTGCTGCCATGCGACACGGCATAGATTTCGCCGCCCTGACCGATGGCCGGTGAACTGTTGATCAGGCCCGCGAAGTTCGCCGACGCCCAGGTCTGGTGCCCGGCCGGATCGAAGGCATACACTTGGCCATCCGCCGCGCCGATGTAGACGGTGCCGTCGGCCGCGCTGGCCGGCGAACTGTTCTGGATGCCCGTGGGCACGGGCATGTCCCAGCGGCGGCTTCCATCCGCATTGACCGCGTGCAGCACGCCGTCCTGCGTGGCGATATAGACGGTGCCGTCGCCGGCCAGCGCGGCCGAATTCCGGCCGAACGCGCCCCCGTAGGTCTCTGTGGCCCACTTCTCGGTTCCGGCCGCGCTGATGGCATACAGCTTCCTGTTTCCGGCGCCCACGTACACGGTGCCGTCCGGGCCGAGGGCCGGCGAGCTGAGCACCGCCCCGCCGACGTTCAGCGCCCACTGCTGGCGGCCCCCTGGAGTCACGGCATAGACCGCGCCGCCGCTCGACCCGATGTAGACGGTGCCGTCCGGAGCCACGGCGGGCGCGCCCTGCAGGTACCCGCTGCCCTTGAAGGCCCACTTCTGTGCGCCGTCCGCATGCACCGTCAGGCGGCCGAGTTCGTGCGCGGTATCGGTGCAGTCGGTGCCCGACACCACCCACACCGAGGCGCTGGCAGCGCTGAAGGCCGTCATGGTCAGCGTGAGGTGTCCAGGGGCGGCGTCGGCCTGCAGGGTCAGCGCCGGATCGCTGGTGCAGCCGGTCACGCTGGCGGGCGCACTGGTCACGCTCAGGGCCAGCGTCCCGCTGCGAAGAATGACGGCGCTTCCGTCGCCCAGGACGTTGAAGCGCTCGGCGTGGCCGTCGCTGATGCCCAGGGCCGAGGACGGCGTGGGTGTGGGCGTCGGCATTGGGGTGGGTATGGGCGTTGGGGTTGGGGTGGGGGCTGGTGTGCCGCCCCCACCGCAGGCGACCAGCGCGGCGGTCAGCAGGAGCAGCAGGGCAGAGGGTGTGCGGGAACGTCGGGTCATGGCTATCACTCCTGGGTCGTCGAGGCGCGGCGGTCAGGGGCCCGTCCATGCGCTGGACGGGCCCCCTGGGGTTCCTACTGGCTGACGGTGACGCGCGTGGCGCGGATGGTCTGTCCGTCCCAGGCGTTCAGCACCTTGCCGTCCAGCGTACTGACCTGCCCGTGCGAGGTGCCCGCGAAGGTCGTGCCGTCGGAGCTGAGTGTCGCGGCGCCCATGATGGTCGCGTAGCCCACTTCCTTCTTCTGGGGGTCATGGGCGAGGCTGGTGAAGGTCACGGTCAGCTGGCCACCCTTGTCTGCCGTCCAGACGCCCAGGCTGACGGAGAGTGCCATCGTCTCGCTGTCCAGCTCGGTTTCGCTGAGGGTGCCGTCGGCGTGCAGCGAGATCATGACCGGGAAGGGGGCGGGGGCGTGGGGATCGGTGACCATCACCTTCCAGGTTCCTACCGCGCTGGGCGTGGCATTGCCCTGGGCGCGGGTCAGGCCCAGACCGGCGGCGGCGATCAGCGAGAGGCTCAGGGCGGCGGTGGTCAGGGTGCGTTTCGCGTTCATGTCGTCCTCCAGGGTTCAGGCGTCACGAACTCCCCCCGCGCCCGTCTTTGACGGCCAGCGCGGCATTTCCGGGTGTTCGTTCTGCCTTGGATCCACAGTACGGACGGACACGAAAACGCACATCGGTGAAATCACGCAGGCCCCCGCCGGGCCATCATGTAGTCGGTGGAGCGCTGCCCCACACGCCGTGTGGCCAGACGTTGTCCTGCGGCCTACACTGACGCCATGCCCGGTGAAATCCAGTGACTGGCACGGCGCTCGGCGCGGCCCGTGTGCCGGTTCCGCTGACGCCGCTGCAGGGACGACAGCACGAACTTCAGGCCCTGCGCGACCTGCTCTCGCGGGCCGACACGCGGCTGGTCAGCGTGATCGGCCCCGGCGGCATCGGCAAGACCCGGCTCGCCCAGGCCGTGGCGCTGGCACTGGGCGACGATTTTCAGGACGGGGTCGTGTGGGTGACCCTGGCCTCCCTGAACGATCCGGCGCTGGTCTGGGCCACGGTCGCCCTGGGGCTGGGCCTGGAGGCCAGCCAGGGGCAGGACGCGGGCACCCTGGGCACCGCCCTGCGCGGCATGGGGCTGCTGCTGGTGCTGGACAACTTCGAGCATCTGGACAGCGCGTCCAGCGGCCTGCCGGAGCTGCTGGGCGCGGCGCCGGGCGTGCGGGTGCTGGTCACCAGCCGCCATCCGCTGCGCCTGCGCGGTGAGCACGAGGTGCGGCTCGACGTGTTCGCCGTTCCGGCCGCCGACGCGGCGCCCGAGGCGCTGGCCCACAACGATGCCGCCCAGCTGTTCGTGACCCGCGCGCAGGACGTGCGGCCGGACTTCCGGCTGGAGGCCACGACCGCTCCCGTGATCCGGGACATCGTGAGGCTGCTGGACGGCTGGCCGCTGGCGCTGGAACTCGCGGCGGCCCGGCTGCGCCTGTTCAGCCCACAGGAGCTGCTGGGCCGGCTGGAACGGCCGCTGGAGGTGCTGCGTGGCGGGCCGCGCGACGCCCTGCCGCACCAGCGCACCCTGCACGACACCCTGCGCTGGAGCGAATCGCTGCTCGGCCCGGAGCTGCGTGGCGTGTTCGCGCGGCTGGCCGTACTCGAGGGCCGTTTTACCGTTGAGGCCGCGCAGGCGGTGGGCGGGGCAACGCTGGACGACCTGGGCGAGCTCGTGGATGAGAGCCTGCTGCGCCGCGTGCCGGACGTTCATCCGGCCGAATTCGTGCTGCTGATCCCGCTGCGCGAGTACGCCCTGGACGTCCTGCGCGGGCAGGGCCTGGAACTGCAGGCGCGGCAGGATCATGCCGAGCACTTCCTGATCCGGGCCGAGCAGACCCCCGCGCGCATGCAGGACGAGGAATCCGAATCCTGGCTGCTCGGCCTGGAACGTGATGTGCCCAATTTCCGCGCGGCCCTTCAGCACTTCTGGGAACGCGACCGCCCGGAACAGGTGGCCCAGCTCGCCTGGGGGCTGTGGAGGCTGTGGGAAAGCCGCGGACGGGTCGAGGAGGGGGCGCAGTGGGCAGAGCGTCTGCTGGATCGGGCCCTGCCCGCTCCGTGGCCCATGCGGCTGGCCGGACTGGCCGGCACGATGCGCTGGCGGCAGGGCCACCTGAGCGCGGCCCGGACGCACTACGGGCGCGCCCTGGAGCTGGCCTGCGAGTCCGGCGACCAGCGGGCCCTCACCGTCAGTCTGAACAACCTGGCGAACGTGGTCGGCGACCTCGGCGATCTCGGCGAATCGCAGCGGCTCTACCGGCAGGCCCTGGATCTCAAACGCCAGCTCGGGGTGGCGCCGAGCAGCCTGGCGATCACCCTCACAAACCTGGGCATCACCCAGCAGCTTGCCGAGGATGCCCGCTCGGCCTGGGAGACCCTTCAGCAGGCGCTGGAGCAGGCCCAGCTCTCGGGGAACGCCAGCCAGGAGGCCCGCGTGATGGGGGCGCTGGGCGCCTGCGCCGTCGATCTGGGCGAGCGCGAGGCGATCCGCGATCTGCGGGTGCGGGCGCTCACCCTGGCGGGCCAGACCGGCAACCGCCTGGCCGCCCTCGGGGTGATCCACGACCTCGGCCTGATGAGCCTGGCGCTCGGGGAACCCCGGCAGGCGCTGGAGTATTTCCAGCAGTCGCTGAGGACGGCCGTGGACGGCGGGTACCTGGAAGACGCCGTGAAGTCGCTGGAGGGCTGCGCGGCGGTCGTCTCTGCGGCCGGGGACGCCCTTCACACCCTGCGGTGGCTCAGCGTGGCCGGACGGCTGCGGGCCGAGCAGGGGCTGACCCTGCACCGGCGTGGGGCCCAGGAGCAGGGGGCCCGGGTGGCGGCGGCCCGCGCCGCGCTGGGGCCGCAGGCCGCCGATCTCGTCGAGCTGCAGGCCCGCTATCCTGGCATCGGTGACCTTCTGGCCGAGGTTCTGAACTGGTCGGCCGCTCCCACACCGGTCTCCGCTCCCGGGTCTCTCACCGGATTGACGTCCCGCGAGACGGACGTGCTGCGCCAACTGGCCAGCGGCCTGAGCGACAAACGCATCGCCTCGGAGCTCGGCATGAGCCCCCGCACGGTGAACTCGCACCTGACGCGCATCTTTTCCAAGCTGAACGTCGGCTCACGGACGGCCGCCGCCCGCTACGCGCTGGATCACGGCCTGGCCTGAGGCCACGCCCGGTTCAGGGGCTCACCCCCCACGCCGGGCTCAGGGCGTCCCGAACCAGGCGGTGCGGCCGGCTGCCGTCGCGGCCCACCAGCCAGATGCCGTCGATGGCCGTTTCGGTGCCGTACTCGAAGGCGATCTGCTGGCCGTCCGGCGACACGCTCAGGGCGTAGGCGAAGTTCTGCGTGAAGTGGGTGAGCTGACGGTCCCTCCCGCTGGCGAGGTCGTGTTCCCAGATGTTGCTGCTCACGGAGGTGAAGCCGTCGGGGCCGAGATCGTCGGTGACGTAGACAAACCCGCTGCCGTCCGGCAGCCACGCCAGCCCCATCAGCTTGGTGACTGTGAGGATGACCCGGCCCGTGGGGGCGCCTTCCCGGCCCAGCCGCACGGAGACGCCATTGGATTCCAGGGCGCTGTACAGGAACTGATCCTGCTTCGCGCGCGTCGTGGCGTATGCCACCATCGGCGGGATGCCGCCCTCGACCAGGGTGTCACCTGTGGCGCCCGCCGGGGGCCGGGCGGCAATCCGGTTCAGGCAGCAGTCCCCGAAGCCGAACAGCAGGGCGCTGCCGTCGGCCTTCCAGCTCAGGTCACGGGCCCCGAACTCGTGCAGGCCGGCGCCGGTCACGTCGATGAAACTCAGGTCGTTCACGCGACCCGGCACCAGCGGGGTTCCGGAACGGATCCAGCGGTGGGTGCCGCTCATGACCACGATGTACGGCGCGTGGCCGGGCACGACCGCCACGTGGTCGAAGCGCACCTTGCCGCTGGCCAGCACGGTCTTGCTGTCTGGCGCCCCCTCCACGTACACGAAAAAAGGGCCGGTGGGATTGGCGGGCTCGGCGGGGCCAGGTGGCGCAATCCGCACGTTCACCGTGACGCTGGCCTGTGGCCCACCCGCCGGGGAAGTCCAGGCGTTCGTGACGCGCCGCAGGTTCTTGCCGTCGCTCTGCACGGTAAACACGTCAGCCTGATACAGGCTGCGGGTCTGGGCGTGGTCACTGACAAAGGCCAGTTCGCGGCCGTCTGGTCTGAAGGCCAGCGTCGGCCAGCCACCCGGACTGGGCAGGGTCAGGATCACGTGGTCGCCGGTGCCGTCCGGGCGGATCACGTGAAGTTGCTTGAGGTGATTCGGCATTTCGGTGGCGTACGCGATCACCCCGCCGGACTCTGCAGGCGCGGCCAGCGCCCCATTCAACACCGCTCCCATGAGCCCCACCGCCGCCCACCGTGTTGCTCCTTTCATCGTCTGTCCTCCTGCCCTTCAGAGTAGACAGGGCGGGGCTCCGACGCATCTGTGAAATCACGGGGGTGCGGCCTGCGGGCCTGGAGCCAGAACACGGTGTCCAGCCGGCGTGCCGTGTTCGGTGCCTGCGCACTTCCCTCCCGTAGCGGA
This sequence comes from Deinococcus sp. KSM4-11, assembly GCF_004801415.1. Classification (NCBI taxonomy): domain Bacteria; kingdom Thermotogati; phylum Deinococcota; class Deinococci; order Deinococcales; family Deinococcaceae; genus Deinococcus; species Deinococcus sp. KSM4-11. Next base: position 184,975 of record NZ_SSNX01000007.1, read on the forward strand.
GGGGGATTCGCCTGCTCTATCTTCAGGGCATCCAGTCATGGGAGCAGCGCTCGTCGAGGAACTGAGTCTGAACCTGAGCCGTCTGTCCACGCGGCGGGGCAGTGTGGTGATGGGCCTGTGGGGCGGGGCCGGCGCCGGCAAGAGCTGGATCCTGCGGGAAGCGCGGCGACGTGCTCCCATCCGCAGCCTTGAACTTCCAGCCCACTGGACACCGGCGGCCGTGGTCGCCGCGCTGCCGCAGCCGGCGCGAATGCCCGCGTGGCTTCCCTCTGCGCTGGAACACGTCGCGCGGGGCGAGCTGGACGTGACCTCGACCGCCGACGCGCTGGCCGCCCTGCTGAGCGCCCTCGCGCCGTTCGCCCTGTTCGTCGAGGACCTGCACGAAGCCTCGGAGGACGCCCTGGCCCTCTGGGAAGCCCTCGCCCGGCGGGTCGGCCGCTCCGGGGGAGTAGGCCTCCTGCTGACCTCGCGACGGCCCCTGCCAGACGTGTTCCAGCCCCGGCCCGTTCCACCGCTGACCGAAGAGGACACCGTGGCGCTGCTCGAGGGCGAGCTGGGCACCCGCATGCCCCTGGCGGCCGCCACCTGGGTACACGCGCGCACCCATGGCCATCCGCTGTTCAGCCTGGAATACGTGCGCTTCCTGGTGCAGCAGGGCCACCTGTACAGCGACGGGCGGCGCTGGCACTGGCGCGCGCCGGGCACGGCCCGCCTGCCGTCCAGCGTGGAGGCGCTGATCGCCCACCAACTGGGCGCCGCCCGGCTGAGCGACGCCGCCCGCCGCGTGTGGGAAACGCTCGTCCTGTGTCCACCCGAGGTCTGCGCCGAGGCCGGGCCGACCCTCGCGGACATCCCCCCTGCGCAGTGGGACTGGGCACTGCGCGAGCTGCGGCACGCGGGACTGGTTCGGGAAGATGGGCCCGCCCATCCTCTGTACCGCGAGGTAGCGGCTGGCTTCCTCGGGCTAGCCGAGCGGCGGCGCTGGGCGGCGCGGGCCACGGACGCCCTGGAGGCGTGGGCACCGGTTCTGGCTGCCCAGTTCGTGCCGGACGCGGGCCTGCCGCCGGAGCGCGCCGTGACGCTGCTGCGGCGAGGCGCGTGCGCGGCCGTGCAGGCGGGGCAGCGGCGGGCGGCCGCCACGTTCCTGACCTCGGCCCAGGCTTTGGGGAGTGGCCTGGAGCGCGTGGCGCTGGCACTGGACGCGGCCCGCCTGTGGAGCGCCCTCGATCCGCGGGAGGCGGCCGCCCTCGCGCAGGACATCCTCCGCTCCGAGCCTGAGCATCTGGAGGCGACCTTCCTGCTGGCGGACGCCCTCGTCGCCCAGGGGGACGAGGAGCGGGCCGAGCGGCTGGTGGACGCGCTGGGTGAGGGCGGACGGGAGTGGTTCCTGTCCCGCCTGGCGCTTCACGCCGAGCAGCACCAGTCTCCGGCAGTGCTGGCGCTGTGGCAGGCGTGTCCGCAGTGGCACGACACCGCTCCACCGCACGTCGTGGCGGCGGTCGGTCGGGCCCTGGACTTCACGGGCCGTTCGCACGAGGCCTTGGAGCTGCTGGGCGCCGCACTGCCCGACCCGGGCAGCACAGACGCTGCCGTCCTGTTGATGGCCCGCTGCCGCGCCCACTACGGTGCCGGTCAGCTGCTCAGCGCGGAGGCCGACGCCACGGCCGTGATCGAGCTGGCCACGCCCGACGACTCGCCCATCCTGCTGGCCCGGGCCCTGTCGAGCCGCGCGACCATCCGGGACACGCTCGGCCACTATGCCCTGGCCCTGGCCGACGCCGAGCGCTCGCTGAACCTGTTCGCTGCGCTGGGTGTGGCGCGAGACCACGCGCAGCAGCAGACCCGGCTGGCGTGCCTGCTGCTGGAATACGGCGAGTATGCCCGCGCCGAGGCGCTGCTGCACGAGGGCCGCGAGGTGCTGCGCCGCGCTGAACCCACGCATTTCCTGGCGCTGAGCGAAATGAACCTCGCGTACCTGTACCTGGAACAGAATCCGCCGCACGCGGGCGCGCTGGCCCTGCAGTACGCCCACGCGGGCGTGCACAGTGCCCGCATGGCGGGCAGCCCCCTGATCGTCGCGCAGGCGCTGGGCACCGCCGCGCGCGCCGAGGCGATCCACGGCAGCGCCGCCCGCGCCCTGGCCCTCGCGCACGAGGCGCTGGGTCTGACCGCTCCCGATACACACGACGCCGCGTGGAGCGCCTTCGCCCTGGGCTTCGCCCTGGAGGCCAGCGGCGACGTATCCGGCGCGCTCGACACCTTCCGGGCCGCGGTGCGACACCTCGAGGAGCGGGGCCTGACCGTGTGGGCGGCCCGCTTCGCGCTGGAAGCCGACCGGCTCCGCGGCGACAGCGCGGCGGCGTGTGAGCGCCTCGCCATGTTTCAGGCCCACGACCTGCGCAACTGGGTGAACCTTACCCGGCGCTACTTTCCTGAGCTGGACGCTCCGGCGGCGCTCCCCCAGCCTGCCGCTGGCCTGACCCTCCGCGTGCTCGGCCCGTGGCAGGTGTGGCGTGGGGAACAGCACCTGCCCTTCCGCACGCCGCTGGGCCGCGCCCTGCTGACACAGCTGCTCGGGGCGCGTCTGGAGGGCCGACCGGGTGTCCGGCCGCTCGAATTGCAGCAGGCCCTGTATCCCCACCTGCCCGACGAGCAGGCCGCGCCGGCGCTGCACCAGCTCATCTACCGCACCCGTCAGACGCTCGGATCGGACGCGGTCGTGCTGACCGACGCCGGGTACGCGCTGGGCGATGTGCAGACGGATGCCGAGCTCTTCTTGCAGAGCGGAGACGTGGCGCTGTGGCGCGGGCCGCTCCTGGACAGCGAGGGGCTGGGCACGGCGGCCGACCGCCTCCATCTCCGCCTGCGGGCCAGCGCGCTGGAACGGGCCTCCGCCGGCGACAGCGCAGAGCTGGCACGGATCGGACCCCTGCTGGTGCGCGAGGATCCCTTCGATCTCGCCGTTCTGGAGCTGACCTTGACGGCCCTGGCGGCCAGTGGACAGGGGCGCGCTGCCCACGCGTTGCAGCGCGACGTGAGGGCACGCTTCGCCGAGGTCGGGGAGCCCGTTCCTGCTGCTCTGGACGCCATCCCCTCTGTCCCCCGCAAGTCGTGAGTCTGGTGTGAGCGACCCGCACCGACGATGGGGGAGGAGGTCAGCCCTGCCGCACACCGCTGGTTATGTCCTGTGCCCCCACTGCTGGCGGGCCGTCCCTGCCCGGCTGGACGAGCGCTACTGCGTGAACGACGGCACGCGCCTGCTCAGCGCCTGCGCGACCTGCGGCCGGGCGATCGCCTCGCCGTACGCCCGGTACTGTCCGGGCTGCGGACAACCCTACGGCGCGCTTCATCCGGACGCCTCCCTGTCACCCCAGTCCACCCTCCGGAGACAGCCATGACCCGCGACATGGCCGTCATTGACCCCCACCTGGAGTGGGCACCTCCCGCCCCATCACCGTCTCACGTTCATCACAAGGACCTGCCATGCCACGAACCCTGATTCTCCTGACCGTCCTCCTGTCGTCGGCCGCGCTGGCCGCCGGGCCGAAGTCCACCCTGGTGGACGCCACCTTCATCGACGGGGCGCAGGTGCTGACCGGCTCGGCGGATGTCAAGGATTTCGCGGGGTCAATCGGCAAGGTCGCGCAGGCGGCGGGCGGCCCCTGTGCAAAGAGTGAGTACGTGGCCTGGAACACCGTCGCGGGCTTGGAGGCCACCTTCAAGAAGGTGCTGGGCCAGCTCGGCTACACCTACACCCTGCTGAACAAATCGACCGACAGCGGGTACGCGGCCGCGTTCAAACTGAACCAGGGCAAGACCATCGTGGCCGGGATCTGGGCAGAGGCCCAGGGCACCACCGTGCTGGGCTGGTGCACCGTGAAGGTGACGCAGGCGGCACCCCCACCCGTCAAATCCCCCGCCGTCCTGACCCCCACGGCCGCCGCCAGACCGGCGGCCTCCGCACCGGCTCCACAGGCCACCAGGCCGGCCCCCCCCGCGAAGACACCGGCTGCGAAACGCGGGTATGTCAGCGGAATTGTGCTGGATACGCTGGGTCGCCCGCTGCCCGGCGCGGAGGTGTACGTCTACGGCACCACCTTCGCGCAGGGTCAGCGCACGGACTTCCATGTGCAGACCCGAACCGACGGCACGTACTCGATCCGGGTTCCGGACGGCCGCTACCGTGCCGACGCGAAACTTACGAAGGACTTTGCCGGCGCGACCTTCGAGCTGCCCCTGCATCCCGAGAGCGGCTCGGACAGGACGGAGGTGGATTCCAGCGAGGGCGGAACCCTGAACTTCCGCTGGCGGCTGACCGGCAGCAAACCGGGTGGCGGAAGCGACTGGATGTACTTCTACGGCGCGAGTGTGAACCTGAGTTACTGCGGTCTGCCTGCCGGAGCGTACTGCGACGCGCGCTACACGGACATCCCGCCCGGTGTCGCCCCGGAAGGCAGCACGGTGACGCTGACCTTCACGCCGCAGGGCACGCTGGTAGACGGCACCGCAGGGAAGGCGGTGGTCATGACCTTCAAAGCGTCGCCCCTGCGCCTGGATTATCCCAGCGGGCAGGGCGGCGGTCGGCTGACATTGGGGAAAGACTGGCCTTACCAGAGCCAGAACTTCAATGACCTGCCGCTGGGCGTCTACACCATGAGCGCCAGCGCCCAGACGCCCGACGGCCGCAAGGTGCCCCTGAAACTGGGACTGGAGCAGAACGACGTCGAGCACGGCAGCGTGACCCTGAAGTGGTCGGCGTACGACATCACCAAGGGGTTCAAACAGCTCCGGGTGTACATTCGCGACTGAATTGACTGCACGGAGTGCCCCGCGCAGGATCCGCAGGAGTGGAGGAATTCGGCGGCCACCATCCCACCGTTCGTCACATGCCAGGAGGAATCATGCCCGGGAAACTCACAGGAAAGGTCGCGCTCGTGACCGGAGCCAGCGCCGGCATCGGACAAGCCGTCGCCCGCAGCCTCGCCGCGGAAGGGGCCAGCCTGGTGCTGACCGCCCGACGCCAGGAGCGACTTGACGCGCTGGCCTCCGAGCTCCAGAGCCTGGGCACTGGAACGCAGGTGTGGGTCGTCCCCGGTGACGTCCGCGAAGAGGAGACGGCGCAGCGCGCTGTCGAGACGGCCACCCGGTCGGGCGGCCGGCTGGACATCCTCATCAACAACGCCGGAACCGGGAACTACAAGAACCTGGTCGACACGAGCGCTGCGGACTACGACGACATGATGGACACCAACATGCGCTCCACCTTCGTGTTCACGCGCCACGCCGTCCCGGTGATGCAGGCCCAAGGCGCGGGCACGTTGCTGATGATTTCCTCGATGGCCGGCCTGTACGGCTTTGCTGGGGAAGCGGTCTACTGTGCCACCAAGTTCGCACAGGTGGGGTTCGCTCAGGCGCTCGACCGGGAGTTACGGCCGCAGGGCATCAAGGTGGGGGTGATCTGCCCGGGTGGGGTGAAGACCGAGTTTGCGCTTGGGCGTGGACGAACCGAGGAGGGTGTGGCCGCGTCGGGGATGCTTGAGCCGGAGGACGTCGCGGGGGCGGTGCTGCTGGCCTGCACACAGTCGGCGGGCTCGCGGATCATTGAGATCCAGATGCGGACGATGGCCGAAGCGTTGTAGCAAAAGATCCATCCACTGCGCTCCTCGAACCGCCGCATACCGGTTGGTGGTCGAGATCCGAGCGGTGGTGGCCTCCTGGCCGGATCCCGTGGCCCTCGACCATGGATCTGAGTTCGGCTGGCTCAGGGTCTTTGATGGACAGGTGGACGCCGCCGCGCGAGAACTGACGCCGGCGTGTCCAGGCGAACGTGCTGGGGGAGGGCCGCATGCTGGGCTGGGCGGCGATTGCTTGGCCCTGCGACAGGGCGCGTCGGCACCTGGTAGGCGCGGTCGCTGCGTCTGGCAGGATCGGCCACCTCCCAGGAACTACCGGTGGGCGCCGCCTTGACAACTGGCTGAACGCTTCTGATAATGCGCATAATCAAATTGTTCCCCGGAGGATGTCGTGAACCGTACCGGTCTGCTGATCAGCCTGTCTGCCTTTCTGTTGTCGTCCGCCGCCACCGCGCAGACCACCCTGCGCTTCTCCACCTGGGCTGGTGGAGACGGTCTGGCCCTGCTCCAGCAACTCGCCCAGGAATACGGCGCCCAGAACCCGACCGTGAAGGTCAGCGTGGAGGTCACGCCCTTCGCGGACTATGCGCGCAAGGTCGCGGTTCAGCTCGCGTCCGGCGATGGTCCGGATGTCGGCTGGCTGGCCGAGGCGAGCGTGCCCACCTTCCTCGCCAACCGTTCCCTGCTCGACCTCGCCACCTTCAAGACCGATTCGGCCTTCAACGTCGCGGACTTCCCGACGAGTGCGCTGTCCCTGTGGACGCAGGGCAAATCGCTCTACGGCGTGCCCTTCTCGAACTCCCCGTCGGTGCTCTTCTACAACAAAGACCTCTTCAAGCAGGCGGGCGTGGCCGATCCCATGACGCAGTACGCCAAGGGCACGTGGACGTACACATCATTCCGGACGGCGGCCAAGGCCATCAAGGACAAGACCGGTTCCTACGGCGCGCGCATCATGCGTCTGGACATCAAGGCCTGGAACAGCGGCACCCTGCCCGTGCTGTGGTCGAACGGTGGGAACGCCTTCGACGCAAAGCTGAAATGCGCGCTGAACACGCCTGCGAGCGTGCAGGCCTTCCAGCTCATGCACGACATGACCTTCAAGGATCAGTCCGTGCCCCGGCCTGGTGACCAGACGACCTTCCAGGGCGGCAAGCTCGGCATGTACGTCGACAACGTCAGCTTCAGCGCCCAGCTCAAGGACGCGCCCTTCAAGTGGGGCGTGGCGCCCATGCCCAAGGGCAGCGCGGGCCGGATCACCCAGCTCGGCCAGGCCGGATACGTGGTTTTCGCGAAATCGGCACACGCGGCCGAGGGGCAGGCCTTCCTGAAGTTCCTGGCGTCGCCGGCCGTGATGGCCCGTACCGCGAAGTTCTTCCCACCGCCGCGCAAGAGCGTGCTGAACAGTCCTGCCTATCTGGGCAGCAATCCGGCCATTCCGGCCGCCGACGTGAAGACGGCGCTCGTCAGCCAGCTCGCCAGCGCCCGCGTGTTCAAGACCGGCGACAACTACCTGCGGGCCAACGACGTCATCTCCAGCGGCCTCGAGAGCCTGTGCCAGCCGGGCGCCAACGTGGGCAACGTTCTGAATGACATCTGCCGGCAGGTGGACGGCCTGTGACGCGGGCGGCGCGCCTGGGCCGCCCGGCCCTGCGGCGCGCCCAGCGGGAGGCCCTGATGGGTGTGCTGTTCGCCGCGCCGTTCGCCCTGGGCATGCTGCTCGTCGTCATCCTGCCGCTGCTAGGCGTGATGGGCATTTCCCTGACGCAGTGGTCGCTGCTCGACGCGCCCCGCTGGGTGGGCCTGCACAACTACACCCGCCTGGCGGCCGATCCGGCCTTCGTGCGCAGCGCCGGCGTCACGGGCGCCTTCACAGCGGGCATCCTCGTCCTGAACATCAGTGCCGCGCTGGCCCTGGCGACGCTGCTGAACGCCAGGCTGCGCGGCATCGGGCTGTTCCGCACCATCGTCTTCTCGCCGGTCGTGATGCCCGTCGTCGCGTGGGCGCTCGTGTGGAAGTTCCTGCTGCAGCCCGACGGCGCGCTGAACACCTGGCTCTCCCGGCTGGGCACGGGCGAGGTCAACCTGCTGTTCACGCCCAGCACGGCCCTGTGGACGGTCGTCGTGATCGAGGTCATCAAGTCCGTGGGCCTGAACGCCGTGATCTTCCTCAGCGCCTTACAGGGCGTTCCCCCCGAACTGCACGAGGCGGCCCGGCTCGACGGCGCGGGCGCGTGGCAGGTCTTCCGCCGCATCACGCTCCCGCTGATCTCCCCGACCTTCTTCCTGGTGTTCATCGTCACGCTGATCGGCGCCCTGAAGCTGTTCACGCCGGTGTATGTCCTCACCGGCGGCGGCCCGGCCGACGCGACGACCACCCTGATCGTGTACATGTTCAAGCAGGGGTTCCAGTTCTTCGAGTTCGGCTATGCGAGCGCGGTCGCAACCGTGCTGTTCGTGATCGTGTTGGCCCTGACGGTGGCCCAGTGGTCGCTGCGCCGCCGGCTGGTGTTCTATGAGGGCTGAGCGCCCTCCCCGCTGGTCGTGGGCGCTGTACGGGCTGCTCATTCTCGTCAGCCTCCCGTTCCTGCTGCCGCTGCTGTGGCTGCTGCTGTCCGCCTTCAAGACCAGCGCGGCGATCTTCTCCTCCCCATTCGACCTCAGGCCCGCGCACCTGAGCGCCGTGAACTTCCGGCAGGTGTTCCACGACTACCCGTTCGCACGGCAGTACTTCAACAGCGTGTACATCGCCGCCCTGGTCGTGCCGCTCACCATGGGACTCTCCGCCCTGGCCGGGTATGCCTTCGTGCGCCTGCGTTTCCCTGGCCGGGACGCGGTATTCATCCTCACGCTCGTGGCCATGATGGTGCCCAGCGAGCTCACGGCCGTTCCACAGTTCGTGGCGTTCAGCCGCCTCGGTATCACGAATTCACACCTGCCGGTGATCATCACGCAGATCTTCAGCGCGACCGGCGCACTGGCCGTGTTCCTGATGCGCCAGCACTTCATCACCCTTCCTCCGGAACTCGACGACGCCGGCCGGGTGGACGGGCTGGGCACGCTGGGCGTATTCCGGTACATCATGCTGCCCCTGTCGCGGCCTGCGCTGGCCACCGTCGCGATCTTCGCCGTCCTGAACTCCTGGAACGACTACTTCAACCCGCTGATCTACCTCAGCCGCGAGAACCTGCTGACCCTTCCCCTGGCGCTGCAGCGCTTCACGGATCCGCTCGGCGGCGTGTACTGGAACCTCACGCTCGCGGCCGGCGTGCTCGTCGCGCTGCCGGTGCTCCTCACCTTCCTCCTCGCGCAGCGGCAGTTCATCGAGAGCCTCGCTGCCAGCGGCACCAAAGGCTGACCCCATGCCACACACCCACACGGACATCCTGATCATCGGCGGGGGCACGGGCGGCGTCGCCTCCGCCCTCGCCGCCCTGCGCCTCGGCCGACGCGTCCTCATGACCGAGGAGACCGACTGGATCGGCGGGCAACTCACCTCCCAGGCCGTGCCGCCCGACGAGGGCATCTGGATCGAGCAGGTCGGCTGCACCGCGAGCTACCGCGCGTTCCGTAACGGCGTGCGCGCGTACTACCGCCAGAACTACCTCCTGCGTCCCGAGTCGCGGTCAGAGGTGGAACTCAATCCCGGAGCGGGCACCGTGAGCCGCCTGTGCCATGAACCCCGCGTGGCCCTGGCCGTGCTGGAGGCCATGCTCGCCCCGTACCGCGCCAACCGCCAGCTGGACGTGTGGCTGGACACCCGGCCCGTGGCGGTCGAGATGGACGGCGACCGCGTGGCCGCCGTCACGGTCGAGCATGTCCTCAGCGGCGAGCGCTCGGTTCTGACCGCGCCCTACGTGTTGGACGCCACCGAAACGGGTGAGCTGCTCGACCTCGGGAACATCGAAAGTGTGATCGGGGCCGAGGGGCAGGCCCAGACCGGGGAGCCGCACGCGCTGGCCGAGGCTGATCCCCTGAACCAGCAGGCGATCAGCTGGTGCTTTGCCATGGATCACCTCGAGGGCGAGGATCACACCATCGACAAACCGGCCGGGTACGACTTCTGGCGCAGGTATCAGGCGCCGTTCTGGCCGGACAAGCAGCTGAGCTGGACGCTGTGCCAGCCGATCACGCACCGCGCCGTGTACCGCGACCTGTTCGGCAACCCGGACGAGACCCCGCACGGCGGCGACCTGTGGCACTTCCGGCGCATCTTCGCGAAGCGTCACTACTCCGAGGGCCGCTATGCCAGCGACATCACGCTGGTGAACTGGCCGCAGATCGACTACTGGCTCGGGCCGGTGCTCGGCGTCAGCGAGGAGGAGAAGGCGAAGCACGTGGCCGGTGCCCGCGACCTGAGTCTGAGCCTGATGTACTGGATGCAGACCGAGGCGCCCCGCCACGACGGCCCCGGGCACGGCTACCCGGGCCTGCGCCTGCGTGGCGATGTGACCGGCACGCGCGACGGGCTGGCCAAGGCCATCTATGTGCGTGAATCCCGCCGCATCCAGGCAGAGTTCACCGTGCTCGAGCAGATGGTCGGTGTGGACGCCCGCGCTGGCCTGCAGGGCGCCGAGCAGTTCCCCGATACCGTCGGCATCGGGCAGTACCGCATCGACCTGCATCCCTCGACGCGCGGCCGCAACTACGTGGATGTGGCCTCCTGGCCCTTCCAGATTCCGCTCGGCGCCCTCATTCCGGTGCGCGTGGAGAACCTCCTGCCCGCGGCGAAAAACCTCGGGGTCACGCACATCACCAACGGCTGCTACCGCCTACATCCGGTCGAGTGGAACATCGGCGAGGCGGCCGGCGCGCTCGCCGCACATGCGCTGAACGCCGGCCTCACCCCGGCGCAGGTATACCGCACGCCGGCGCTGCTGTCGGACTTCCAGACCCTGCTGGAACGCGACCTCGGCTTCGAGCTGCACTGGCCCGACGCGCAGCGTCTCACTCCGTCGCCCGGGTTCTAGGATACGAACTGTGGTTCCCCCAGCCCGCAAAGGCCCCACCCAGCGTGAGGTCGCCCGACTCGCCGGCGTGTCGCAGGCCGCCGTGTCTCAGGTGCTCAACGGCGGTGTGGACGGCATCCGCATTCCGGACGCGACCCGTCAGCGCATCCTGCAGGCCATGCAGGAGGTCGGCTACGTCCCGAACGTCGCCGCGCGCCGCCTCGCGGGGGGCCGCAACCGCATCCTGGGCGTGTTCACGTACGAGCCCGTGTTCCCGACCAGCACGCGGGACTTTTTCACGCCGTTCCTCGAGGGGATCGAGGAGGCCGCCGCCGACCTCGACTATGACCTGCTGCTGCACACCCGGCCCGCTCCACAGGGGGGCCGGCGGGCGGTGTATCACGACGGGGCCAGCCGCCTGCGCCTCGCCGACGGCACCGTCATGCTCGGGCAGTTGGACGACGAGCGGCGCAGCGACCTGGCTCAGCTCGTCGGCGGCGGGCACCCAACCGTGTTCATCGGCCGCCGCGAACTCCCTGGGCAGGCATTGCCGTACGTCACGGCGGACTACCCGGCCGCTACCGCGCAGGCGTGCAGGGCCCTGCTGGAGCGGGGCCATGAGCACACCCTGTACCTCGGGACGTCGACCCACCACGAATCCGCCGTCGACCGTGAACTCGGGTACCGGACGGCCATGGGTGGTGGGGGTCACGGCCGGGTGGAGCGCGTCGAGACGGTCACCGCCGATCTGGTGTCCCGCATGACGCGCGCCGGGGTGACCGCGGTGCTGTGCGAGAACGAGCGCCTCACCGCCGAGTGGATTGCGGCCGCCGGGACGCTGGGTCTGAGCTGGCCGCAGGACTACGGGTTCGCCGTGCTCGGCGACCCGATCTACCACGGCGACCTCCCGGCCGGGTGGGCGCACGTGACCATTCCCCGCGTGGGGATGGGCCAGGAAGCGGTGAGGCTACTGGCGGGTCTCCTCGCGGGCCTGCCTGCGGAGCCCCGCAGCCTGCCGTGCCAGTGGGTGCCCGGCGCCTCGCTCGGGGGCCGACGCCAAACGGCGCCAGCGACCCCATGAGGGCCCACCCGTCGGGCGTCCCAGATGGTGAGCCCCTCCTGATGCTGGGCAGTCGGGCGATCCTTGCAGTCGGCACGGTGCAAAACCATCACTTGCTGTGGGTAAATCAAGCGAATAGACTGTTCCGATCTTGAAGGCGCAAAACTGGTATCTACCTTGGATTCAGTCCAAGGCGAGGAGGATCTGATGAAATCGCACCTGGGAATCCTAATCATGAGCGTCGCGTTGATGGGCACGGCAGCGGCCCAGCAGGTTGAGCGCGGCGGCACCCTGCAACTGGCCGTGGATCAGTCCCCCGTGGGGCTGGATCCCCATGTCGCAACCGCCTTTTCCACCTTCGTGGTCACCGGTCAGATCTACGAGGGCCTGCTCGATGTTGACGCCAACCTCAAGATCCGGCCCCTGCTGGCCAGCAAGTACACGCGCAGCGACGACGGTCTGACCTACACGTTCACCCTCCGTCCCGGCATCAAATTCCACAATGGTGATCCCCTGACCGCTGGCGACGTGGTCTACTCCATGAACCGCGTCAAGGATCCCAAGATTGCCTCTCCGCTGGCCAGCCGGCTGAGCGCCGTCACCAGCGTGAAGGCCAGCGGACCGCTGCAGGTGACCTTCGTCCTGAGCAAGCCCTTCGCGCCCTTTCTCAGTGAGGTCGCCACCATTGCCATCGTGGATCAGAAGTACGTGGAGGGCGGCGGAAACCTGCAGCGCGCCGCGATCGGCACGGGACCGTTCGTGTTCAAGCAGTGGATTCCCGACACGGCACTGGTGCTGGCCAAGAACCCCTCCTACTGGGCCAAAGGCCAGCCCTATCTCGATGGCCTGAAGTTCAACATCGTGCCGGATGCCTCGACCCGCCAGATCGGCCTGCAGGGCGGCACCTACCAGTTTCTGCCCAACATCGACGCCAGCGTGGCGGCCACCCTCAAAACCGCGCCGGGCGTGCAGCTGTTGCGCTCGCAGGATCTGGCCTACAGCCTGCTCGGCATGAACGTCAGTCGCAAACCCTTTGACGATCCCCGGGTGCGTGAGGCGCTCAACTACGCCATCAACCGTCCCGAGATCGTGCAGGGCGTGTATTTCGGCGACGCCGTGCCCGGCGGCCCGATTCCCCCGGCCCTCAAGGCCTACGCCACCCCGGTGAACAACTTCCCGTGCTACTCCTACAACCCGGCCAAGGCGAAAGACCTGCTCAGGCAGGCCGGCTATCCGAACGGCGTCGACTTCTCGATCCTGACCTTCTCCACCATCAAGACCGTGTCCGACGCCGCCCAGGTGCTGCAGGCCGAACTCGCCCCGGCCGGCTTCCGCGCGAAGATCGACATCCAGGAATTCGGCAACTTCGTGCAGAATTGGCGCAACTCCAACTTCGATGCCTTCGTGTCCCTGAATGGCGGTTCTGTCGATCCTGACGGCCAGCTCTACCGCACCGTGGTCTCCGGCGGGTCCACCAATGTCTTCAAGTACAAGGATCCGGCGGTCGACGCGCTGCTCGAACAGGGCCGCTCCACCACCTCGAATGGCAGCCGCGTGCGCACCTACGCGCAGCTCGAGAGAACCCTGGCCTGCCGTGGGCCCGCTGCCTTCCTGGCCTACGGGGCGCTGTACTCCGCGGCGCGTACCGAAGTCCGGGGTTTCACGCCCAACCCGACCCGTTCCCTGGCGGCCCTGAAGACCACCTGGATCAACCGGTAATGTCCAGTGGTGCGGTCGGCACCCCCGTGCCTGCATGCTGACCTACGCGGCCCGCCGGCTGATCGATCTACTGGTGATCCTGTTCGGCGTGTCGGTGCTGGTCTTCCTGATGATCCGCCTGATTCCAGGCGACGCCGTGCAGATCCTGCTCGGCGCGAACACCGAGGTCACGCCCGCACAGATCGCCCAGCTGCGTCATACGCTGGGACTCGATCAGCCGGTGTTCGTGCAGTACGGGATGTGGCTGTCCGGGATCCTGCGCGGCAACCTGGGCCAGAGCGTCTGGACCGGGGCGTCCATCGGCCAGGAGATCATGGCGAGGCTTCCGGTCACGCTGGAACTCACCGTGGTTCCCCTGCTGCTCGCCAGCGCCCTGGCCATTCCGCTGGGCATCCTGACAGCGTCCTGGCACAATTCCAGCGTGGAACGGATACTCCGCTTCCTGACCATCGCGGGCATCACCACGCCCGCCTTCTGGCTGGGCACGCTGTTCATCTACGTGGCCTTCCTGATCGCGCCGCGCTGGGCCACCATCGGCTACGTGCCGTTCAGCGCCGATCCGCTCGGGCACGTCTCCCGCATGGTGCTGCCGGTCATCGCGCTGGCCCTGCCGCTGCTCGCGGGCCTGATCCGCATCCTGCGTTCCTCGCTGCTGGAAGTGCTCGGCCAGGACTTCATCCGCACCGCCCGCTCCAAGGGCCTGAGCGAACGCCGGGTGCTCTACGGGCACGCCCTGCGCAACGCCCTGGTGCCGCTGTTGACGGTGCTGGGCATTCAGGCGGGCTACCTCTTCGGCGGGGCCATCGTCGTCGAGCAGGTCTTCGCGATCCCCGGCTTCGGGCGCCTGATCGTGGGCGCGATCAACGAGCGTAACTATGCCCTGGTGCAGGGCTCCATTCTGGTCGTCACCGCCGGCTTCGTGCTGATCAATTTCCTCGTGGATCTGCTGTATGCCGCTGTCGATCCCCGTGTGGAGTACGGGTGAGCGGCGCTACTATGCCGGCCGCTCCCCGAACCGGACGGCCTGCAAAGAGCCTGCTGGCCCGGCTGCTTCACGACCCCCTGGGCCGGCTCGGCTTCGTTCTGACGGCCCTGGTGGTGGGGCTGGCCGTGTTCGCCGGGCCTCTGGCCCCAGTCGATCCGTTCCGACAGGACATCCTTGGCCGGCTCGGGGGACCGTCGGCGCGGCACCTGCTGGGCACGGATCAGTTTGGCCGGGACACCCTGGCACGCCTGCTGTACGGGTACCGCGCGTCCCTCGGCGTGGCCGTCGGGGCCGTGACCCTCGCCCTGCTGATCGGCGGCACGCTGGGCATCCTGGCCGCCTACCTGGGCGGCTGGTTCGATCGCATCGTGATGCGGGTGATGGACGTGCTGCTCGCGTTTCCGGTGATCCTGCTGGCCATCGGGATCGTGGCGGTGCTTGGGCCTGGCCCGGCGAACTCCGCGCTGGCCATCGGCGTGGTGTACATCCCGACGTTCGCGCGCTTGCTGCGGGCGCCCGCCCTGGTGCTCAAGGCCAGCGAGTACGTCAGTGCCGCCCAGGCCCTCGGGGCCAGCGATGGCCGCGTCATCTTCCGGCACATCCTGCCCAACATCGTGGCAGTGCTGTTGGTGCAGACCTCCCTGGCCCTGTCGACCGCGATCCTGGTGGAAGCGTCGCTGTCCTTTCTCGGCCTGGGCACCCGCCCGCCCGTTCCCAGCCTCGGCCTGATGCTCTCCGAGGCGCGCTCGTTCCTGACGCTTCAGCCCTGGCCAGCGGTGTTCAGTGGCTTGGCCATCCTGATCGCCTCGCTCGGCTTCAACCTGCTGGGCGACAGCCTCAGGGACGTCCTCGACCCCCGCCTGCGGGGACAGGAGTGAGGCGGACGCCCGCCGGCGCCGGCGGAGCGGGCGCGCACCACGTCCTGTGGCCCAGCGCCGCGGATTCAGGGGCCCGCAGCGGTGGCAGCTCCTGCTGTGGCGCGGGCCCTGACGGCCCGTCGGGCGGGTGAACGACCCCATCCAGGTGTCAGATCCCCCGCCCTCTCCCGCCTTCCACCGCGACTGGCCGGTCATGCTGGGCTACGCCGGCTTCGGCCTGTACAGCTTCTGCGTGGCGCTGCTGGGCCCGGCGGTGCCCTTCCTGCGGGCTGAACTGCACCTGACCTACGCCGCTGCTGGCCTGCACGCGACCATGCTCGCGATCGGCGCCGTCGTGGTCGGGGCGGCCGGTGAACGCCTGACCCGACGGCTCAGCCGCAACGCGACGTTCCGCGTGGGCGCCGCCGGTACTGGTCTCGCCGTCGCTCTGCTCGCGCTGGGACGGGCTCCCACCATGACGCTCGCGGCCGCCCTGCTCCTCGGCCTGGGCGCGTCCATCCTGCTCACCACTGCCCAGGCCCTGCTCAGCGAGCGCGCCGGCCAGCACCAGCGGATAGCCCTGCTGGAGGCGGGAGTGGTGGCCAGCCTCAGCGGCAGTCTGGCTGGGCTGTTGATCGGCGCGGCGCAGCAGAGTGGGCCAGGCTGGCGCGCCGCGCTGATCCTCCCGGTGCTGGGGGCCCTGGCCCTCACCTTCTGGCGCTCACGGCCCCCGGCCACGGCACAGGCCCTATCCGCCCCGCCAGGGGGACGGCTGCCCAGGGCATTCTGGCGGGCATGGAGCGTGGTGCTGGCCGTCGTGACCGTGGAATGGTGCCTGTCCTTCTGGGCGGCCACGTACCTGACGAGCCGTGGCCAGACCCCGAGCGGGGCGGCCAGCCTGTTCAGCCTGTACCTGCTGGCCCTGCTGGCAGGCCGCCTGATCGGTGGGGTCGCCATCCGCCGGTTGCGTCACTCGACCCGTGATCTCGTGGTGGCCGCCCTGCTCCTGACGGGTGCCGGGTTCAGTGTGTTCTGGCTGTCGCACGATCCAGGCCTTCAGCTGGGCGGCCTGCTGCTTACCGGCCTGGGTGTCGCCAACCTCTATCCGTTGACCCTTTCCCTCGCGCTGGCCACAGCCCTAGAGGCGGCAGATCTGGCCAGCGCGAGGGTGTCCCTCGCAGTTGGGCTGGCGATCCTCGTGGCCCCCCTGAGCCTGGGAGCCCTGGCCGACCGGATCGATCTGCAGGTGGCGTACGGGCTGGTGCCCTGCATGCTGCTGACGGCCCTGATGCTCCTGATCCGCAGGTCGGGCTGAAGATGAACCTGGGTCACTCTTCAGGGGAGTGGGCTGGCGCGTGATGTATCGGATGTTTTCGACGTTAGGAAGGCCATCTGTCCCGCGCCCCCTGCGGGCAGGGCGACTTAGCGCTGGAATGCTTCCCCGTCGTCCAGGCGTGCATCAGCTGATTCCTGACCGGGTGGGGAGACGTGGACGCCGAGGAGTAGAAATCGGGGAAGGCGGCGGATTGAACGAACTTCAACAGCGGCGTAGGGGTTCAGGCCCCGCGCCGCCGTTCTGTATGAATTGGGATATGTCATCGCACCTTGGAAACCGTTGGGCTATTGCCCCGAACCCTTTTAGGGCCATGCACAGCCAAATTGAAAAGCCCGCTCTGAGCGGGCTTTTGTGTGGTGGAGCCAAGCGGGATCGAACCGCTGACCTCGTCATTGCGAACGACGCGCTCTCCCAGCTGAGCTATGGCCCCACGTGCCCTGAACTCATGGGCGAAAGGGAATTTACCACGCCTCCCGTAGGGGTGCAAGGGTGGCCCATCATGTGCAGGGTCGTCGGCTGCGCTCTGCGTCCCTGCTCCATCTGTCCAGGCTGGACACGGTCACCGTTCCGGTGGGGCCGAGGGCTTACACTCGCACGCATGAGTGCGCCTGCCACCCCGGCCCCGACCCAGATCCCGGACAGCCAGGATCGGTACTCGTACAAGTTCGGCCAGGAGGGCATCACCTTCGACGATGTGCTGCTTCAGCCCCGGCACTCGCAGGTGCTGCCCCACCAGGTGAATATCGAGGCGCAGCTGACCCGCCGGGTGCGCCTGAACATTCCCTTCGTGTCGGCCGCCATGGACACGGTGACCGAAACCGGTATGGCCGTCGCCATGGCCCGCGAGGGCGGGATCGGCGTGATCCACAAGAACATGAGCGTGGAAGCGCAGGCCGAAATGGTGCGCAAGGTCAAGCGCAGCGAGAGCGGCATGATCGTCGATCCGATCACACTGCCCCCCCACGCCAGCGTGGCCGATGCCGACCGCCTGATGGGCGAGTACAAGATCAGCGGCGTGCCCATCACCGACCCGCAGGGCCGCCTGCTGGGCATCATTACCAACCGTGACATGCGTTTCATCGACGACATGAGCGTGCCCATCGAGGACGTCATGACGCGTGACGACCTGATCACCGTGCCGGTCGGCACGACCCTGGAGGACGCGCAGGAGATCTTCAAGATGCACCGCATCGAGAAGCTGCTCGTCACCGACGACGACAACATGCTGCGCGGGCTGATTACCATCAAGGATCTCACCAAGCGCGTGAAGTACCCGAACGCCGCCAAGGACAGCATGGGCCGCCTGCGCGTGGCCGCCGCCATCGGCGTCAGTGCCGACCTGATGGATCGGGCGGGCGCCCTGGTGCAGTCCGGCGTGGACGTGCTGGTGCTCGACAGCGCGCACGGGCACTCGCAGGGCATCCTCCAGGCCCTGGCACGCGTGAAGGAACACTACGATGTGGACGTGATCGCCGGAAACGTGGCCACCCGCAGCGGGGCACGCGACCTGATCCTGGCGGGCGCGGACGCCGTGAAGGTCGGCATCGGCCCGGGAAGTATCTGCACCACGCGCGTCGTGACCGGCGTGGGCGTGCCGCAGATCACCGCGATCTTCGAGGCCAGCTCGGCTGCCATGGAGGCCGGTATTCCCGTGATTGCCGACGGCGGCATCAAGCAGACCGGGGACGTGCCCAAGGCCATCGCGGCCGGCGCAGGCGTGGTCATGATGGGCAGCATGCTTGCGGGCACCGACGAGGCCCCCGGCGAGACCATCCTGCGTGATGGACGGCGGTACAAGAGTTACCGCGGCATGGGTTCCCTGGGCGCCATGGATCAGGGCAGCGCCGACCGCTACTTCCAGAGCGGCAGCCGCAAGTTCGTCCCCGAGGGCATCGAGGGCATCGTGGCGTACAAGGGCACGGCGGGCGAGGTCATCTACCAGTTCGTCGGCGGCCTGAAAAGCAGCATGGGCTACTGCGGCGCGCCCGATCTGGCGACCCTGCGCGACACCGCGCAGTTCGTGCGCATCACCGGGGCCAGCCTGATCGAGAGCCACCCGCACGGCGTGACCATCACCAAGGAAGCGCCCAACTACGGCGGCCGCTGAACGCTCTATTCGGTTCATCCGCCACGGCCCAGCCATCGATGTGTACAGCTGGGCCGTGGCGTTGTCACCCCACGGTGTTCCCGTGGTTGCAAGATCAGGAGGGCGCGCGGTGGTTCGCGCCTGGATGTCCCCTCGCCCTAGCCGCCGAAGAACTTCAGCTTGCCCTGCGGCGGGCCGGGAAAGTCCGAGACGGCCGGGCCACCGCTGACGCCCAGCACTTCCCGCGCGGCACGGACACCCTGGTCGATGGCGCTGTGCGCGTACGCGTACGCCCCGGAGTCCGAGTTGGCAATGGCAACCTTGCCCCAACCCTTGCGGGCCGCCTGGATCGGGAGGGGGCCGCCCGGCCAGAAGCGGTCGGCGGGGCGCATGTACTCGTAGGCGTAGCCGTGCGCCCAGCGGTTTATCGTGATGGCGGCGATGTCGCGGGCCGCGTCGAAGCCGCCGCCGCCCAGCGCGCCGTTCAGGAGGCGGCGGGCCTGCCGTTCGTAGTCGGCGAACCTTAATCCCAGCAGTTCGGCGCGGCCGGTGTTGAACTGCTCGCGCACGTCCTGCTCCGGGGGGCCGCCGGGAATGCGGCGCAGGTGCAGCACGACCGGGTCGTCCGGCGTCCGCGCGAAGTGGTAGCTGCCCATGCTGACTGGAAAATCGAGGTCGGCGCCCAGCCAGAAGTGTCCCGGCGCCGTGACCGCCGAGAGCCCCAGGTTCTTGAAGGCGTGCCAGTTGCGGATGACCACGTTCGTGTACACCAGCGGCACCTTGACCTGATCGCGTAGCGCGGTGACCTGGGCCTCGGGCAGCTCCCTGGTGAGGTACGGAATCACGCGGTGCCAGCAGGCCAGCACGACGTGCCCGGCCACCACCGAATGCAGGTTCCCACCCCGCGCGTACGTGACCTCGACCTGCCGCGCGGTGCTGGGGTCGCCCAGGTGCCGCACGCGGACAGCGCTGCTCTCCAGCCGGATGCGGACGGGATGGCCGGGTTGATCCAGCTGCGCGTACTTCAGGCGGCTGACCGCCAGGGTGGGCATGTCGCCGCGTGCGAGTGCCTGCGGGATCAGCGAGCGCACCAGTGCCCGCGCCACCGAGGCGTTCCCGTCGGGGAAGTGGTAGATGTAGTCGTCGGGATCGGTCATCAGCAGGCGGCCGCTGGGGCTGTTGCGGCGGTCCGGCTGGTCGCCCAGCTCCATGCCGTCCAGGCCGGGGTTGCCGTTCGCCCAGGCGTCCAGGGTGCCCACCTTGTCGATGCCGCTGCCGTAGTACTCGCGGGTGCTGTCCTGAAAGTACGTGACCAGTTGCGGGTCGGCGCGGGCGATGTTCAGCAGGAAGTCCCGGTACGTCGTGTCGGCCAGGAGGTCGCGTTTCTGGGCGGCGGTCTTGCCGGGCAGGTAGTCGCGCGGCGCGTCGGTCAGCTCGATCAGGTCTGCGCGGGCGTTGGCGTTCAGCGGCGTGTCCTTCACCCACTCTGCGGCTTTGTCGGTCTCGACCACGGTCGCCGCGCGACCCCACACGGCCGGGTCGAAGTACACGCCCCCGCTCAGGCCGCGTTTGTCGTACCACTCGCCGTCGTAGTAGCCCTCAAATTTCTGCGGCTCTATCCCCACACTGCCCAGCAGGGCATTCACCGCCGGACTGAAGTAGCTGGGGGTCTGCAAGGACTGCGAGCCGCCGTAGCCGATCATGGTCTTCCCACCCACCCGGAACTCGTTGCGTTTGGCATGCCCGCCGACATCGGCCAGCGGATCGAGGATCAGCACCCGCGCGCGCGGGTGCAGGCGGCGGAACTCATGTGCCGCCGCGAGGCCCGAGATGCCCGCCCCGACCACCACCAGATCGAAGGTTTCACCCGTGCTGGCGCCCGCTCCCGGCGTGAGCATCCCGTCACGGATGGCGTGCATCACGGCGTTGGCCTGCGGGGTCTGCCCGACCACCGCGTTCGCCTGGGCGGGTGGGTACTCGCCCGTCGGGGACCCCCCCGCTCCACCGGCGTGTGCG
Organism: Deinococcus sp. KSM4-11; assembly: GCF_004801415.1. Classification (NCBI taxonomy): domain Bacteria; kingdom Thermotogati; phylum Deinococcota; class Deinococci; order Deinococcales; family Deinococcaceae; genus Deinococcus; species Deinococcus sp. KSM4-11. Next base: position 205,616 of record NZ_SSNX01000007.1, read on the forward strand.
CGGCCCCACGGCAGCATGCCCTGCGCCGCAACGGCCGCCGCCGTGTACGCCAGGCCGTTCAGGAAGTCGCGCCGCGCGACCTTGCGGGTCATGCCCAGCGCGCGGTCTTCGGAGGTGGAGGTGGTCGGAACGTCATGCGGTTCGCTGTCCATGGGAACCTCGGTGCTGGGGCAGGGGAGGGCTCGACTGGCGGTGTGGTCAAGGGCAGTGTAGACGTCCGCCCTGCCCCCTTCACTGGAGCTCCGCGCCGTCCCGGTCGTCCCCACCTCTGGAGGCCGTGCACGTAGGCCGACGTGAACTCCGTCCCAGTTGACAGACTGTCATCAGGCGGGGGGAGTACGCTACCTGCATGATCCGCCGCCTGCCTGCCCCCCGCGAACCCGTGAACGCCCTGACGCACTGGGCCGGGGTGCTGGCGGCCCTGCTGATCCTGGGGCCCCTGCTGTGGTGGGCCCACGCGCACGCCCTGGCCCTGTGGCCCTTCATCGTGTTCGTCCTGAGCATGACCCTGCTGTACGCGGCCAGTGCCAGCTACCACTCGTTCTTCCCCAGCGAACGTGGACTGCTGTGGCTGCGCAAACTCGATCACGCCGGAATCTTCCTGCTGATCGCCGGAAGTTACACCCCCGTCGCGTACTTCGGCCTGCACGGCGTGTGGCAGGGCGTGGTGCTGTGGGTCATCTGGGGCATCGCCCTGACCGGCATCACCCTGAAACTCGTCACCATGCGCCTGCCCCGCTGGATCAGCACGCTGCTGTACGTCGGCATGGGCTGGCTGGCGCTGGCCTTCATTCCGCAGCTCGCACACAACCTGCCTCCCAGCGCGATCTTCTGGCTCGCGGCCGGCGGCGTGCTGTACTCGCTGGGCGCCGTCGTGTACGGCACCAAACGCTGGGATCCGCGCCCTGGCGTATTCGGCTTCCACGAGATCTGGCACCTGTTCGTGCTCGGCGGCACGGGCGCACACGTCGCCATGATGTTCAACCTGCGCTGAGCCGGGAAAGAAGATGGGGCGGAGGCTGTGCGTAGCCTCCGCCCCGTTCCTGTGCCCATCTACGCGCCGACGAAGCCTTGCACCCAGCCCTGCACGACGTTGATCAGGCCGCTGATCTGCCGGCCGAACAGGTAGATGAAGGCCATCACGATCAGGAACGAGTACGGCAACATCTCGAACTGCGCCAGGCTGCGTCCTAGCGACGGCACCAGCGCGCCCAGGATGCGGCTGCCGTCGAGCAGCGGAATGGGAATCAGATTGAACACCGCCAGCACCACGTTGATGCTCAGGATGGTCGTCAGAACGACATACACGATGTCCATGTGCGATCCGAACTTCAGCAGCAGGGCGCACACCAGCGCGATCAGCAGGTTGCTCAGCGGCCCGGCCGCCGACACCCACAGCGTGCCCCAGCGGCCCAGGTTGTTCGGATTGATCGGCACGGGCTTGGCGAAGCCGAAGCCGACCAGCAGCATCAGCAGCGTGCCGAAAGGATCGAGGTGCTTGAGGGGATTGAGGGTCACGCGCCCGTAGCGGCGCGGCGTGGGATCGCCCAGGCGATCCGCCGTCCACGCGTGCGCGAACTCGTGGAAGGTCAGTGACAGCACGAGTGCCGCCGCGATGATCACGAACGCCAGCGGGTTCGAGGTCAGCAGATTGATCAGGCCCATAGTCCCGGCATTCTACGGGCCGCCCCTACGGGCATTTGCCTGACGGGTATGAGTCCAGATACGAGCGCAGCGCCTCGCGTTCGTCGTCTGCGCTGTGCAGCGCGCCATCCTGCCGCAGGCGGGCCAGATGGGCCAGGGCCTCCCCGACCTGCGGGCCGGGCGGAATTCCCAGGGCGACCACGTCCCGCCCGGTCAGAGGGACGTACGCCTCCGGGCGCAGCAGTGCACGGAGCTGGCGTTCCGGCGTGCCCTCCGGGAAGAAGGTGTCCGAGAGGGCGCGGGCGAGCAGCGCGGCGGGCCGGTCGCCGAGTTCCAGCCGCGCTGCCAGGAACGCCGGGTCGGACGATGCGTGCAGGAGGGCCGCCGCGTAGGGCTGGAACGTGACGTCCATGTCCTGTGCCCGGAGGGCATCAAGCGCCTCCAGGCCGGGGGCCTCGGGCAGCAGCGATCCCGCGCCCCAGGCCCGGAGGGTTCGTAGCACGGCACCCGGCCTGGGTTCGGACAACATCAACTTCAGTTCCGCCCACAACCGGGGCGTGCGGTCGGCCAGGGCCAGCGCGTCCGGCACCTGGGCAAGCAGATCAGGATGGGCGCTCAGTTCCAGGCGGGCCGCCAGCCTGGCCCCGCGCACCAGGCGGCTGGCGTCCTCGTGCAGCGACTTCTCGTGCAGGGGTCGCAGCGTTCGCGCGTGCAGGTCGTCCAGGCCGCCCACCACGTCCAGCACCTCGCCGGGGCCGGTGGGCCAGGCGGTCAGGGCCAGGGCGTTCACGCTGAAATCCCGCCGCCTCAGGTCGTCCTCCAGCGTGCCGGGGGCGGGCACCGGGTTCTGTCCGGCCACCGGGTAGCTTTCCCGCCTGGCTCGCACCAGATCGGCAGATCTCCCGTCCGGCAGGGTCACGGTGGCGTTCCGGAAGGCCGGGTGGAAGGTCAGGGGCAGGCCTGTCGCGCGGGCGAGGGCCTCCACGTCCGTGCCCTCCACGACCACATCCAGATCCAGGGGATGCTGGCCCAGGAGGGCGTCCCGTACCGCGCCTCCCACCAGGGCCACGCGCGCCGCCGGCCCGGCGTGCCCGGCCAGTGAACGCAGCCACGTCCGGTCGTCCGGGCGCAGGTGCTCCCAGAGGGCAGCGGGCAAGTCCGTGGTCACGGAACGCCGGTACTCATTTGAAGGAGGTGGCGTCCAGGGTGACCTTCACGTCCCGCGTCTTGCCCGCCCGCCAGACCTTCAGGGTCACGGTGTCGCCCTGTTTCTTGTCGATCAGCGCGGCCTGTAGATCCTCCACGCCGTCCACGGGCGAGCCGTCGACGGCGGTAATCACGTCGCCACCCAGAGCGATCTGCCCTCCACGGAACTGCTGTGTGGTCGTCCCGCCCTTGAGTCCGGCCCTCGCGGCGGGTGAGCCGGGCGTCACGTCCCCGATCACCAGACCGCTCTCAGGCAGCTTCAACTGCGCCTTGCCCTGTGGACTCAGCGCGCTCAGGCCCACCGGGATGGTCTGCCCCTGGCCCTGCACGAGCAGTCCCGCGCCCAGCCCGATCCGCGGCGCGGTGATCATCCCCCCCTTCGCCGCCTGCAGGCGCGGCAGCAGGTTCTTCGCGGCGTTGATCGGAATGGCGAAGCCCACCCCGGCGCTCTGCCCGACCCCGCCCGACTGCACGCCGGGGCTGATGATCTGCGTGTTGATCCCGATCACGCGCCCGCCACTGTCGAGCAGCGGGCCGCCCGAGTTGCCGGGATTGATGGCCGCGTCGGTCTGGATGGCCTTCTGCGTGATGCCCTGCCCGTTCGCGCCGCCGAAGCCGATCGGGATCTGCCGGGCGGTGCTGCTCACGATGCCCTCGGTGACGCTGAAATCCAGGCCGAAGGGCGCGCCCATGGCGATGGCCTTCTGCCCGACCTTCAACGTGTCGCTGTTGCCCAGCGGAATCGGCTTGATCAGCGCCTTGTTCAGGCCCTCGGGGCGGATCAGGGCCAGGTCGTACTGTGGCGCGAGGCCGATCACCTTCGCCGGGACGCTCTTCTGCTGCCCCATGACGCGCACGCTGATCTTCTGCGCGGCCTCCGTGCCGGACTCGCCCGCCACCACGTGGTAATTCGTCAGGATGTCCCCCGCCGCGTTCACGAAGAAGCCGCTGCCGACGCCCCGCTGCACCTGCGTCTGGCTGCCGTCCCCGCCGAACATCATCCCGAAGGGATCCTGACTCACGACCTGCGTCTCGGTGCTGATGTACACCAGCCCCGGCTCGTAGCGCGCGACCACCGCAATGGTGTTCTGCTCGTTCTGCAACTTCGCGCCCGGCTCGGCTGCCAGCGCGTTCGCCATGACATCCTGCGGTGGGGTAGGAGTGGCAGGCGTCTGGGCCGTGCCCAGCGGCACCTGATCCCGCATGAACGTGGCTCCCAGGCCCAGCCCGACGAGAACGAGAATGACCGCCACCCCTGTGCCCTTCATGCCGGCATTATCCCCGCCGCTCCCGCCCGCGTTCTTGAGGGAAGGTTGCGGCTTCCCGTGCCTGCGCCACATGGCCGATGTACCGCCGCGCCCGGTGTGCTGTGCTGGACGCATGCCGCAGTTGGATGGTGCCGACGCTGACCTGAGGCGAGGCCTGGGGGACTTCCTGGCGCGAGACCGCACGGACGGCGTGTTCCACACGGAGGTGGGCGGGCCGGGCAGCGTCCCCGCCCTGGCTGGCCTGGACGCGCCCGAACTGCACGCCGAGCTGCTCCCGGAGGTGCCCACGGACACGCAGCGCGCAGCCCTGGTTCACCTGGGGTACGTCCCGGAAACGGACGCGCGGTGGTGGCATCCCGGTGGCTGGCGGCTGGTGCTGCCAGATCACGGCAGCGGCTGGCGCAGCCGGCAGCACGCCCTGCGCGCCCTCCTGATCGCCGATCCGCGCGCCGCGCTGGAGTACCGCCGCGTGTACGGCCGCCGTGGCCGGGACGCCGCCGACCGGGCGCTGGAGGCGGCCGCCCTGGAACACCATGTCCGCACCGTCGGCTGGCGGCCGATGCAGTTCGCTGCCCGTGCCCTTGCCCATCTGGACGCCCCGTGGATGGTCGCCGGCGGCCTGGCGCTCGACCTGCACGCGGGCCGCGTGACCCGCCCGCACGACGACATCGACATCGTCCTTCCCAGCACCGCGCAGGAGCAGCTGCCGAACCTATTGCGGGGCTGGCGGCTGGACGCCTCGGTGAACGGCTCCTACCAGACCTTCACGCCCCCACTGGAACTCCCCGCCTACCAGATCCACGGGCGGCACCCCGATCTGCCAGACGTGCTCATGCTCGACGTGATGCTCACGGATCTGAGCGGCGGCGTGTGGCACTACCGGCGTGATCCCACCATTACGCGGCCGCTGCAGGGGGCGCGCCGCGTCGGAGACCTGGGAATCCCGTACCTCGCGCCTGAGATCGTCCTGCTGTTCAAAGCTGGATCCAGTAACGGCCAGGGGCCGCGCGGCAAGGACGCCCACGACTTCGAGCGGGCCCTCCCCACCCTGGATGCTCCCGCCCGGACGTGGCTCCACGGGGCGCTGCACCACACCCGGCCCGGCCACCCGTGGCTGGAGCGGTTGACCACTTGAGGCTCAGGCGCGGGCGTGCGCGTCCGTCGCGTCCAGCGCCGCGATCTCGTCCGGACTGATCTGGTACTTCTCGCCGCACCAGTGGCACACGATCTCCTGCCCGCCGTCCGCCATCATCTCCTGGCGCTCGGCCGCACTGAAGAACTTCAGCGAGTCACTGGCCTTCTCCCGCGAGCAGCGGCACTGGAAGCCCACCTCCTGCGCCTCCGCCGCCAGGGTCAGGCCCAGCCCCTCGGCCGCCCGTTCCATCACGCTCAGCAGCCCACCCTGCCGCAGCGCCGTGGTGATCTGCCCGATCGAGCGGATGTTCGCCTCCAGCTGCGCCAGCGTTTCGTCCGTCACTCCCGGCATGGCCTGCACCAGCAGCCCCCCTGCGTACGTCACCCGCTCGCCCTCCTCGTACACGCCCAGCAGCACGGCATTCGGAATCTGCTCCGACACGCCCAGGTAAGCACTCACATCCTCGGCAATCTCCCCACTCACCAGCCGGATACTGCCCGTATACGGCTCACCATTGTCGAGCAGCCGCGTCACCGCGAGTTCCCCATCCGTCCCCACGATCCCGCTCACATCCAGCTTTCCATCGGACTCGCGCAGCGGCAGATCCGCGTGCGGCTGGCGCACGTACCCACGCACCCGCCCATCCGCGCTGCCCTCCGCCACGATCCAGCCCACTGGGCCATCGCCCTCCACGCGCACCGTCACACGGCTGTCGGCGCGCTTGCCCAGCACAATGCTCAGCAGCGCCGATGCCGTCAGCGTGCGCCCCAGCGCGGCCGTGGCCGTCTTGCTCAGGTCATGGCGCACACGGGCGTCCTCGACCACGCGGGCCGAGTCCATGCCGATGAGTCGCAACGTATTCCCAGCCGCCGTGCCGCGCAGCAGGTAGGAGGAAGAGGAGGCCGGATCAGACATGAGCATGACCTTAGCGGGTTCATGTGGTGGTCGGTGTGGGAGGCCTCTCACTTCGGGATATTGTCGTGCTGGTCGGCTGTTCTGTGGGTGGGCAGGTGGTCGCTGTTGTCGTCCGGCTGGCCCTTCACGGCGGTCACGTTGGCATGGGGCGGCGTGCCTGCCGTTTGCGGTTGCGTCGTCAGCGCCCGCGCGCTTCGCGCACGATGGCATCCAGTGGGCTGGCAGGGTGGGTCGCTTCGGTTTTTGCTCCCTCTCCTCAGGAGAAGGTTGGGGTGAGGGGCTCTTACCGCTCTTCCAGCACCACCACCGCCGAGGCATGTTCCTTGGTGTGGGTCAGGGTCAGGTGGGTGATCCAGCCACGCTCCTGCATCTCGGCGGCAATGGCGGGCGCGTAGCCCAGGATCGGCGGGGCGAAGGGAAAGGGGCCGCCTGGGGTGCGTTCGCGTTCTACCCACACGTCGCGCCAGCCGTGGGGGCGGGGCCAGACCTTCTGGAAGGCTTCCTTCGCGGCGAAGCGGGCGGCGAGGCTGGGAGCGGGGTCGCTCAGGCGGGCGCAGTACGCCAGTTCGGTGGGCGCGAACAGTTTTTCGGCGCGGCGTCCCTCGCGCTCCAGCATGCCGCGGATGCGCTCGATCTCGATCAGGTCATGGCCGATGGCGACAATCACGCGGTCAGCATATGCGAGGGCACCCTATGCTCTGGCGGTGATCCCGCCGCCCGCTGCCGACGCCCTGTTCCCCGATCCGCGCCTGAATACGGTCGCGGCGCTGCTGCGGGCCGGTCGAGCGCGCTGGGAGGCGCTGGGCGTGTCGCGCGTGCGGGTGTTCGGCTCGGTCGCGCGGGGTGAGGCGCGGGCCGAGTCGGATATCGACCTGCTGGTGGATTTCGGGCCGGGTCGGGCGGCGGGCCTGCTGGACCTGATGCGGGTACGGGCGGTGTTCGAGGAACTGCTGGCCCGGCGGGTTGACGTGGTCACGGAGGCGGCCCTGACGCCGCCCATGCGTGCCGAGATCCTGGCCGACGCGGTGGATGTGCTGGCCGTGCCCACCCCGCTGCCGCTGGCGCACCGGGCGAAACGCTGGCGCTGGCGGGTGGTCGATCTGATCGCGGTGCTCGACCGGCTGGCCGCCCACCTGGCGGGCCTGACCCTGACCACCTTCCGCCGCGATGAGCGCACGCAGGACGCTGCGCTGCACCTGCTCCTGCGGCTGGGCGAGACGACCAAGTACCTTCCTCAGTCGGTGCAGGACACCCGCCCGGAAGTTCCCTGGGCGCTGCTGCGCGACGTGCGGAACCTCGTGGCGCACGATTACTTCGGGGTCGACCCGGCGCTGGTGTGGCACACCGCGACCGTGGAGCTGCCCGCCCTGCGGCCCGCGCTCCAGGCGTTGGCCGACGCTCCGGACGTGCCCGCTACCCGATGAGGGCGCCGAGGCTGTGCAGGGCGGCCCCGCTGCCCTCGGCCACGCGCGGCGTGACGTAAAAGAAGGCCAGGGCCAGCGCCACGTACACGGCGATCAGCAGGACGCCCTCGAACCACGTGGTTTCGCCGTCCTTGGTCACGGACGTGACGATCAGGGCCACGGCGATGATCGCGATCAGTTCCAGGGGACTGCTGAATACCAGGTTCATGGGATGGCCGATGAAGTACCCGATGATGACCAGCAGCGGCGCGGTCAGCAGGGCGACCTGCACGGTCGCGCCCAGGCCGATGTTCACGGCGAGGTCCATCTGCCCGCGCCGGGCGAAATACACGGCGGCGATGTACTCGGCGAAGTTGCCCACGATGGCCAGCACGATGATCCCCAGGAAGAACGGACTCAGGCCCAGGGTCGTGCTGGTGGCCTCCAGCGCGCCGGACAGCAGTTCGGATTCCAGCGCGATCAGGGCGGTGCCGCCCAGCAGCACGCCCAGGGCGACCGGCAGCGACCACGGCTTCTCCGGGCCGTGGCCGCTGCCGGTCGCGTCATCGACCGCGAACACGTCCTTGTGCGTGACCAGCGTGTACACCAGGTTCAGCAGGTACACGACGATCAGGATGATCGCCACGCCCAGGCTGAGCTTCTCGTCCAGGTTTTCGCGATCCGGGGTGGAGGCGACGAAGCCGGGCAGCTGCTCGGTGTAGTCGAAGATGGCGGGCAGGGTCAGCGTGATGACCGTCAGGAACAGCATGGCCGAGAGCTGCCCGGCGTTCGCGGCATTGAACTTCTGCCGCTCGCCCCGGTTGGCGAAGCCGGCGAACACGATGGCCAGCCCCAGCCCCAGCAGCGCGTTCCCGATGATTGACCCGGTGATCTGCGCCTTCACGACCTGCGTGTTCCCGCCGATCAGAATGAAAATGGCGATGATCAGTTCGGCCATATTGCCGAAGGTCACGTTCAGCAGCCCGCCGATGGTCGGCCCGGCATGCACGGCCACGTGCTCGGTTCCCTTGCGCAGCCAGTCGGCCAGCGGCACGATGGCCAGCACCGCCGTGAAGAACACCCACAGGGGCGGCGCGTGGAAGGCGTACTCCAGTAGCAGGCTGATCGGAATGAAGGCCAGCAGGGCGTTCATGAGCATGCTGGCAGTGTAGGGTCTGATCCCGCGTTCACGCGTACTCGTAGCCGCTCGCGCGCCGGGGCACGTCCAGGTCGGCCAGGGCGTGGGCGCGCAGGGTCAGGTGCAGGCCCTCGCGCACGGCGTCCCCGCTCACGATCAGGGCGCGGGCGTCGCGCACCAGCTGCCGGTGCGCTTCCCATAGCTCAGGCGAGATGACCACCTGCGCGCGGTGCGGGCCGTCCTCGATCACGAAGAAGGCGTACCCGCGCGCCGTGGGGGGCTTCTGGCGCGACACGATCAGTCCTGCCGTGAGCGCCCGTCCTCCGGAACGCACGCGTCCCAGCGGCGTGACGCCCAGGTCGTTCAGCGTGCCGCGCAGCAGCGTCATGGGGTGCAGGCCATCCTCGGACAGGCCCTTGCGGCGCAGATCCCAGTCGAGGCGCTCGGCGTCCGTCAGGGGCGGCAGCGGTGGGGGCTCGCTCACGGGGGGCAGGAGCGGCGCGGGGGCGGCCCGTGGCCGGGTGCCCAGCACGCCTGCGCGGTACAGCGCCTCGCGGCGCGGGTGCAGGGCGTCGAAACACCCGGCCTGGGCCAGCGCGTCCAGTGCGCCGCGCGTCAGTTCCACGCGGGCGTGGAGATCGGGCAGGTCGTGGTACGGGCCGTTCAGGTGGCGCTCCAGCACGATTCGCTGCGCCTCCGCATCAGCCACGCCCTGCACGCCGCCCAGGCCCAGGCGCACGTGGCGGGTGTCCTCGGCGCGCAGGCGCACGTGCGAGGCGTTCACGCACGCGGGGCGCAGGCGCACTCCCCAGCGCCCGGCCTCCTGCGCCAGGGTGGCGGCGGGCCACATGCCGGGGGCCTCGCCGAGCAGTCCGGCCAGGTACGGAGCGGGCCAGTGCTCGCGTACCCACGCGCTGGCGTAGGTGTGGAAGGCGAAGGCGTGCGCGTGGCTCTCCGCGAACCCGAACCCCTGGAAGGCCGCGCACCACTCGAACACCTCCTCGGACTCGAAGGGAAAGGCCCCCACCGTCTGCGCCGCGCCCAGCACGAACTCGCGGCGCAGGGCGTCGCGCTGCGGGCCGGCGCCCACCTTGCCCAGCGTGCGGCGCAGGCGCTCCGCGTCCAGCCACGTGTATCCCGCGAAGCCGTGCGCGATCCGCAGGATCTGTTCCTGAAACAGGATCACGCCGTGCGTCTCGCGCAGGATGGTCGCCAGCGGTTCCATCAGCGCCGGCACCGCCTCCTGGCCGCGCGCCCGGCGCAGGTAGGGGTGGACGGTGTCGGACTGGATCGGGCCGGGGCGGAACAGCGCGATCTGGTGCGCGAGTTCCTGGCGGGTGCGGGCGCGCAGCTGCGTGCTCAGGCGCGTCTGCCCCGGACTCTCGACCTGGAAGAGCCCCAGCGTGTCTCCGCGCGCGATGCGCTGCCACACGCGGGGATCGTCGGGCAGCGCGCCGAAGTCCGGGTAGGGGCCGCCCAGCCGCACGATCTCCTCGCGCGCGCGCTCCAGCGCCGAGAGCATCCGCAGTCCCAGCAGGTCGAGCTTGATCAGTCCGGCGTCCTCGGCATCATACTTGTCGAGCGTTAACATGCGGATGCCGCCGGAACTCGTCGTGAGGGGCGAGTAGTGCGTCAGGGGCGCGGCACTCAGCACCACACCGCCCGAATGCGGCGCGAGGTGCCGCACGAATCCCGGCTCCATCAGGGCCAGCAGGTTCAGCAGCGTGGCCCCCACCGGGGCACTGCCGAGCACCTCGTCGAAGGCGGGCGCGGCCCGCTGCGCGAGGTGCGGCGGCAGGTGCCGGAAATCACGGCCCAGGGCACGGGTCAGGCGGTCACGCCCCTCGGGCGGCAGGCCCAGCGCGCGGCCCAGATCCTGTACCGCGGCCGGCAGGCGGTAGGTGATGCGGTTGGCGACCATCGCCTCACCGCTCCCCGACCCCCCGAAGCGCTCCTCCACCCAGCTCAGAACCTCGCGCCGTCGGTGCGAGGCGATGTCGATATCCACGTCGGGCATCAGGGTCTGCCCGGTGTGCAGGAAGCGCTCGAACAGCAGGTCGTGCTTCAGCGGATCGCTGGTCGTGATGCCCAGCAGGTAACACAGCACGCTGGCCGCCGCGCTGCCCCGCCCGGCCGCCAGGATGCCCTGCCCCCGGCAGTAATCCGTGATCTCGGCCGCCACCAGGAAGAAGCCGGCCAGGCCGTGCTGGGCCACCACGCCCAGCTCATGCTCCAGGCGGGTGGCGGCCGCTGCGCGCTCCCCAGGCACCGGGTAGCGTGGTGTCAGGGCGCGCAGGCAGCGCTCCCGCAGGTGGGTATGCGCGTCCAGGCCCGGTGGCAGGTGGGGTGGCGGCACGGAAAAGCCTCCGTCCAGCAGCTCCACACGGCACTCGGCGGCGAGTTGCGCGGCGTTCGCCAGGGCGTCCGGGAAGGGCAGGGCCCGGCCCCACGCGCGTGGGGTCCGCAGCGCAGCGCGGTCGTTGCGGGGCCGCGCGGCATGCGGGGTGTCCAGGTCGATACCCAGGCGGGCGCAGCACAGCGCGTCCAGCAGCGGGAACTGCGCGGGGCGTGCCAGCTGCACCAGCGGAGCGGCCACCGCCGGCAGCCGGGCCTCGCGCGCCAGCAGCCACAGCAGGCGGGCGCGCCGGCCGTCGCCCGGATACGCGCCGTGGAAGAGCTGCACGAACAGCCGTCCGGGAAAGACCTCGCGCAGGGCATGCAGCCGGGCCAGCACCTCGCCTGTGCGCCGCTGCGCGAGCAGGGCGGCCGGGAACGAGTCGCGCCCGCCGGTCAGCAACACGAGGTCGTCGGCCTGCGCGCAGAGTTCGGCCGCGGTGACGTGCCGCTCCGGGCGGGAGAGCGCCACGGTCAGCAGGTCGTTCAGGTGGCCATACCCGGCGCGGTTGGCGGCCAGCAGCCGCAGCGGAAAGGTGCCCTCGGGAAAGCGCACGTCCACGGTGGCGCCCACCACGCCCTGCACGCCGGTGTCGCGGGCCGCGCGGCAGAGTTCCACCGCGCCCGCCGTGCTGGTCAGGTCGGTCAGGCCCAGACCGCGAAAGCCGCGCCGGGTCGCGCCGCGCATCAGGGTCGTCGGACTGCACACCCCGCCGCCCGGCGTGAAGTACGAGCGCACGTCGAGCAGCGCGTCGAGCCGCAGATCCGGGGAAGCGGTCATGGGCGGGGGGTGCCGCGCTCAGTCGGCCAGCCGGGAGAGCACCCAGGCGTCGCCCACCGCGCTGCGGACGTGGTACACCTCGACGGTCAGGGGGCCGGCCCGCAGCAGCCAGTAGTCGCGGGGAGCTTCGCGCCGCCACCAGCGGCCCGCCGCGCGCCATTCGTCCAGCACGCCGCTCACCCGGTAGCGCCGGGTGCCCCACAGCAGTGTCTGTGGGGTGCCGCCGCGCAGCTGCACGTGAATCGCCTCGCCTACCGCGCGCACGGCGTCCCTACGTCCGGAACTCTGGCTGGAGGGCCGCCGGAGAGGGCGCCAGCACCGGAGTCCTGGCCGGGGGCGGCGTCCCGGGCTGCCCGTCGGCCATCCGTACCCACTCGTAGCGGTTCCCCGGCGCCAGGCTGAAGACGTCGAGCCAGCGCACCCGGCGCATGCTGCCGGGAAAGCGGCCCTCCGCCCGGCTGGCCGCGTCCCGCGCCTGGGCACGTCCCCACAGGTCGCCCTGCACGGCCACGCGCTCCAGGCCGCCCAGCGTGACCTCCAGGCCCTCGATGCCGTAACGGGCGGCGTCGGTGTCGTGCAGGGCGCTGAGGAGCGCGCGGCGCAGTGGTGGTGGGGTGCGCAGGTCTTCCTTGGGTTCGCGCGTGGCGCTGAGGGTCAGGCCCGCCACGCGCGCGGCCACAGTCACGCGGGCGGGGCGGCGCGTGCCGAGGGCGGTTAGCAGCGTGTGCGCCAGTTCGGCCAGGGCGCCCTCCAGGTCGTGCGGTTCGAACAGCGGCCCGTCGAAGGTCAGCGAGGCCGTCACGGTCGCGTCCGGGCGGGCGCTGCCCACCCCGCCGGAGTTCGCGCCGTGCAGATAGGGGCGCAGCGCCGCGTATTCCGGCCCCAGGAACGCCGCCTGCTGGGCACGGCTCCAGCGCAGCAGGTCGCCCACCCAGCGCAGGCCCAGCCAGCCCAGGCGTTCTTGCAGCGGAGCGCTCAGGCCCACGCCGCCCAGCGTGCCCAGGGGCAGGGCGGCGCGGAACACGGCGTCCTCGCCGGAAGGCACGGTCACGGCCTGCCCCGTGGGGGCCGACAGGGCGGCGAGCAGCGCCAGTTCACGGGTCGGGGCCAGGCCCACCCGTCCGCCCAGGGCGGTGGCCAGTTGTGCGCCCGCCGGGGCTGTCAGGGTCAGCAGCGCGTGGCCCGCTGCGAGCACCTCCAGGTGGGGGCTGAACGCGGGGAGCGCCTGCATGGCCTCGCTCCAGGCGGCCGCGTTCGCCGGGCCGCTGTGGGGAACGGCGTGCAGCGTGGGCAGCCGCGACAGCGCCCCGGAGACGCGCATGCCTGGCTGCACCCCGGCCTGCTGCGCGCGGGCGTCGGCATGGCGCACCCGGCCGCCCTCGGTGACGACCACCGCCGCGTCCGGCGGCGCGTGGCGGGCAGCGGCCCACAGCGCCAGCGGTTCCAGCAGCAGCGCGCCGATCAGGGGAGTCTGGGCGGTCATGGGCGCTGCCGACGGGCCTCTACGCTGCCGACGTGGCCGACGAGCAGCCCCTGCACCTGTACGTCGGCCAGTCCGTAGCGCATGGGTTCGAAGTCCGGGTTCTCGCTCAGGAGCGTCACGGCCCGGCCCCGGCGCTGCCAGCGTTTCAGGGTGGCGCTGTCCTCGCCGGGAATCAGCACCAGTGCCAGATCGCCGTTCTGCGCGACCTCGGCGGGGCGGATCACGACCAGATCGCCGGGGAAGATGCCCAGGCCGGTCATGCTCTCGCCCCGCACGCGCAGCAGGAAGTCGCCTTCGTGCATGGTCAGCACCTCGTCCAGGCGCGTGACCAGGCTCTCGACCCGCTGCTCGGCCAGCGTGGGCGGTCCGGCGGCGACCTCGCCCAGCAGCGGGAAGCCGTGGGGGCCAGCCTGGGCGCGCAGGGCGCGGGCGCGGGGGGTCAGGATCAGCATGGCGGGCTGCCGGGGCCGGGCGTGGTATTCCAGCCAGCCGGCCGCCGCCAGCGCGAGCAGGTGCTCGCGCAGGTTTTGCCGTGCCAGCCCCAGCGTCTCGGCCAGAACGGACGCGCTGAGCACCTCGTCGGCCTGGCAGCGCAGCGCGGTGCGCAGCACGTCCCATTGCCGGGGCGTCAGGCCGGGAGGCGGTCTGGAGGGGATCATGTCACGTGACATGCTGCACTGTAATCCGATCCCCAAAGCCCTGACAAGCTCCCTCTTCGCTGCGGGCCTTCAGCGTCCGGCGGCGCAGTCCTCAGGTCCAGGGCAACGCGGATCGTTCCCGCCAGTACGCCTCGGGTGGGATGGCCAGTGAGCGGAAGGCAGAGGCGTCCACCCTCACCCGCCGCGCCGCGAGGTTGTCGGCAAGCTGGGCCCGCGTGGTCGCCCCGCTGAGCACGACGTCCGCCCACGGCTGCGCCAGCACGGCGGCCAGCGCCACGGCGTCGGGCGTCACGTCCTGTTCGCGCGCCACGGCCGCCAGGGCGGGCGGCACGTCGCCCCCGCCGCTCAGCCCGCGCGGGGTCAGGCGACCGTTCGCCACGCCCTCCTTCACCACGACCGTCCAGCCCGCCGCCCTCGCGTCTGCCAGGGCCGGGCCCGCCGAGGGTTCCAGCACGTTCCAGGTGGCCTGCACCACGCTGAAGGGACTGACGCCATTCACGCGCACGTCCAGCGCCCGGCGGATGGCGCTCCCCTGCTGCGGCCCGCTGGTGGAGAGGCCCACCCGCACGCCATGGTCGGCCAGTTCCGCCAGCCGTGCCAGCACCGCCGGATTCTCCAGCACCCCCGACTCCAGGGTCGCGGAGTGGATCGAGTACACGTCCGGCACGCGGTCGAAGGCGGCCAGCGTCTCGGGCCACTGCCGCTCCAGCGTGCCCAGATCGTGGGATTTGACCTCGTGCGTGTCGGTATCGGTCCGCCAGCCCGCCACGTAGGTGTAGCCCCACTTTGAGCCGATGACGGCTCCACCACCGGCCGCTCCGTACCCACGCTCGCGCAGCCAGCTTCCCAGGAACTCCTCGGCCAGCCCGTAGCTGCGCGCGGCGTCGAAATACCGCACGCCCGCTGCCCACGCGGCATCCAGCACGCTCCAGGCCTGCCCGCGCATGGCGTCCATGGAGGTGTCCGGCAGGTCGTGGGCGTGTCCCAGGTTGATGTAACCGGGGCGACCCAGCGCGGCCAGCCCCAGGCCCACGCGGAGCGCGTCGGGCGGAAGGAGGGGAGGAAAGGTCATGCCCGCATTGTCGCGCTCCGCCGACCTGATGAATTTCTGATTGAGGAACGGTGACGCCCTTATCATCCCAGCACGTGAAATCGGGCAGGGCACGTTTACCGTCCTGACATCTGGCCGGGCGCAACAGGGCCGTACTCTACGGGCATCACGCAAAAGCAGACGTCGGTTCACGTGGACGTCCCACACGCCGCGCTCTGCCCTGGAGGTTGACGATGACCCGTTACCGTGACGACCGCTACCAGAACGACCGAGCCCAGTCCGACCGCACCCGCTACACGCCGCAGGATCGCGAGTGGGCACAGCGCGACTGGAACCCCCAGGACAACCGCTCCCCGGATCGCTACGGCGATGACCGTGCGCGCGACATGGCCGGTGACTACGGCCGCACGTCCCAGGGGATGACCTCCCCGATGGAACGCTGGGACACCCGTCAGGGCGGGCGCGACTACAGCCGGGATGACGGTCGCCAGGGCTATGGCCGCCCGGATCTCTCGCAGGGCTACGGCGTGTCCGGGTACGGCCCGCAGAGTGACCGCGGCTATGGCTCCATGGACGACCGCAGTTTCGGCCGGACGGATGACCGGTACGGAGGCGAAGACCTGCGCTGGCGCAATCTGCGCTGGGATGCCGATCAGCAGGCCTGGCGTGGCCAGGGCGACTTCGGCGCGCGGCAGGACTCCCGCTTCGGCCAGGGAGCCTCCGGCGCCTGGAGCCGACAGGACAGCGGCGCGGGCTACCGCAGTTTCGGTGACTCCGACCGCCCGCAGGACAGCCAGTCGACGTGGGGAGGCCGCTCCGAAACCTTCCGCGGCCGGGGCCCCAAGGGCTACCAGCGCAGCGACGACCGCATCAAGGAAATGGTCAGTGACGCGCTCGAAGACGATGACCGTCTGGATGCCAGCAACATCGAGGTGCAGGTGCAGGGCGGCGAGGTCACCCTGACCGGCACCGTGAGCGACCGCGCCCAGAAACGCCGGGCCGAGGACTGCGTGGACACCCTGCGCGGCGTGAAGGACGTCCACAACCAGTTGCGAGTCCAGCAGGGTATGGCCGGAACCAGCAGCAATGCCGCCGGGAATGGCATGACGGGCACCACGAACCGCAACGACACCACGCCCACCGTCAGCAGCACCGCAAAAAGCTGAACCGCAAGGGCTGATCCTGACTCCTGAAGTCAACCGCTGAGGACATGCCGCCTCCCGCTCAATCCCTGGGGAGGCGGCGTTGCGGATTACCGTCAGCGCCCGGTCGCGCTGCGCAGATCTGTTGCCAGTCCCTCATCGACCTTCACCTGTAAGGCCGGCGCGAGTTCCAGCGTCCACGACACCGCATTCGCGTAGGCCACGTCCAGGTTGTCCAGCGTGGCCGTGATGCTCGCGTAGCGTTCCAGGCTCGCGGCGTCCAGTTCCTGGTCGGCACGGCGGCTGGCGTTCCCCCAGTGCCCGGTGTGTCCGGCATGCAGCCGGGCCAGTCGCAGCAGGCCGCCCTGCACCCACCACAGCACCTCCAGGGCACGGATGCGCTCGCCGCGTGCCAGGACGTTCAGGCCGAACGTCAGCCAGTTCAGCGTCCGGTCGAGGATGCCCTGCGTTTCCCCGGCCGGATCGGGAGCACGTGAGGCCAACACTGCCAGATGCCGGGCCAGCCGTCCGTCGGTGTCCTTCACGAGCATTCGTGCCGGGTTGACGTGTTCCGGCGTCCAGCCCTCTATCTCGGGGAGGCGCTCCTGCGAGACCACGTGCAGTTCCACCCGGCGCAGGCCGGGCAGGATCGCGGTGGAGGTGCCGAACTCGTTGACCACGAAATGCACGACCGGCACGAGGGCTTCAAGCCAGCGCCGCGCGTCCAGGCCGGTGCCCGGTGCCAGAAAGGCCCAGTATTCGAGGTCGCTGTACTCGTCTGCGGTGCCCTGCGGGACGCTGCCGTACGCGGCGGCGTGCGTGATCCGCTCGTCGCCTTGCAGGGCGGCGCGCAGCCGGGCGTCCAGGGTGGGCAGATCGCTGACGTCCACGGCCTCAGCGTCGGCGCCGGTTCAGGCCGGTCAACACGGCCTCCAGCG
Source organism: Deinococcus sp. KSM4-11 (assembly GCF_004801415.1). Taxonomy (NCBI): domain Bacteria; kingdom Thermotogati; phylum Deinococcota; class Deinococci; order Deinococcales; family Deinococcaceae; genus Deinococcus; species Deinococcus sp. KSM4-11. The sequence continues at coordinate 222,773 of NZ_SSNX01000007.1, forward strand.
CCACGCCGAGGCCCACCCCCAGCGCGACGTTGTGCAGCGCCGCGCCGACGGCGACTCCCAGGGCGATTCCGACGGCCATGCCCAGTCCACCGTTCCTATTCATGCGTTCCAGTACGTGATCCCGCCCGGCCGCGTTCCGCCTTACTCCCCGATGATCGCCTCGGCCTCGATCTCCACGAGGTGCAGCGGGTCGATCAGCGCGGCGACCTGCACCATGGTCGTGGCGGGGCGGATCTCGCCGAACACCTCGCCATGCGCGTGCCCGACTTCTTCCCAGCGGGAGATGTCCGTCACGTAGATGCGCGTGCGAACCACGTCCTCCAGGCTCGCTCCGGCGGTTTCCAGGGCGCGGCGGATGATGCCCAGCGCCGCGCGGGTCTGTTCGGCCGGATCGCCCTCGCCGACGACCTCGCCGTTCACGGTGGCGGTCGTCCCGCTGACCTGCACCACGTTCCCGACCCGGACGGCGCGCGAGTACCCGACCGCCGCTTCCCAGGGACTGCCGCTGCTGATCTTCTGCCTCATGCGTCCAGCGTATGGGGGAGGACAGCAGGGTGCGCCTGTACTGACCGCGTGACACCTGCGGCGTTCAGTTGGTGGTCACCTCCCCTGTGCGGGGCGTGAGCGTCCACTTCGTGACGGTCCAGCCCTGGTCGCCGCGGGTCAGGTCGATGGTGACCGTGTAGCGCGGCCCGAAGATGTACTCGCTGTCCGTCTTCGCGTCCGCGTAGCCCACCTCGGCGGTCGCCATGATCTGCGCGTGGTCGGCCGCGTCCGTGGGCATCTCGATGGCGCCCACGCTGAAGTCGCCCAGGTGCGGCAGATCCAGCGTGGCGTCGGTGAGGGCCGCCCACGGCCGGGCGCGCGTCAGGGCGGCGTCGATGCGCTGCTGCACCTGGGCCTTCTGGGCGGCGGTGCGCGGCGGGGTGGGCCGGGCGTAGCTGGACGCGACCTGCCGCGCCACGTTGCTCAGGTCGCCCAGCAGCGTCGCGGCGACCGCCAGCGGATCGTCGGTGAGGGCGCTCAGGGCCGTGCCCGACACGCGGTGGGTGGTGTAGCGGACGCTGCCACTGCGCGCGTCCCGCACGATCACGTCGTCCCGGCCTCCCTGGCGGCGCACGGCGAAGGCCGGCCACCACGCCGAGTCCACGTACCCGCTCGGGTCGGACAGCATGGGAACCGTCTGGAGGGCAGGCCCGGCCGTGACCGCTCCTCCCTGTGCCCGGTACAGCTTCAGGGTGCCGGTGCTGGCGTGCCCGCCCTGCATGGCCGTGTCCGGCGCGGCGGGCCCGGTCGCCTGCCCGACCAGCGCGAGGTATTCCCGCGTGCCGGGCGCGCTGAACGAGCCGCCCAGGCCGCTGCGGGGGGCGTCGGGGTTCACGCCCGCCCGCGCGGGCCAGTCGTACATGCCGACATCGCCCAGCGACGCCCGGATGTCCGGGCCGTAATTCAGGAGCCAGTCGCGGTACGGGGCCTTCAGGCCCTGAACGTACATGTCGGCGGTGGTGGGCGCGGCGATCACGCGGGCGGCGAATTCCGCGAGGATGCCGCCGCCGAAGGCCTCGCCGCTGTTCATGCCCTGCACGTACCCCCTCAGGAAACCGGGAAAGGCGCGGGTGTTCTCCACGTACACGGGTGGGCCGCCCGCCACCGGCAGGTACGAGTACACGACCGGCAGCGGGGCGCTCTCCGCAAAGCTCAGGCCGTACGCGTACGCGAAGCGCCAGTCCGCGCCCACCAGTTCATAGGGGCCCTTGCCGTCCAGTTGCCGCACGTCCAGCGTGTCGGTGTGCGCGCTGAAGGCCGTGAGCAGCCGCTGGGGCGGGCTGGTCAGCGAGTAGAGCGTGTGCGTGAAGCAGCAGTGTGCCCCACCGGAGAAGCCCGCCAGCAGCACCTCGGGCACGCCGTCGCCGGTCACGTCCCGGCAGAAATCGACGCTGACCATGGTGTCCTCCACGGTTCCGTAGGTCACGGCGCCGCGCATGACGGTCACCCGGTCGAGCGGATCACCGAAGCCGTTCTGTTCGAGCTTGAGGGTGTACGCGCCGCAGGTCTGCGAGGTCACCCGGGTGGGTTCGGGCTTGTCGTTCTGGGCGTGGGCGGGAGCAGGGAGGCCCAGCAGGGCCAGCAGGGTCAGGACAGTGCGGATACGCAACATGAAGCCTCCAGCGGGAAGGGAGCGGGATCGACGTCCTCAGCATGCGACAAGTTCAGGCCTCCAGTGAAGGAATCCAGGCGGCTTCCCATGCTGACCTAACGGGCGTTAGGTATACTGGAGCCACTGATCCTGGAGGTGCCCCATGACCCAGCCCGACACGCTCCACCCCGGTATGACCACAGGCGAGACGCCCGAACAGCATGCCCACTTCGAGGCCCGCATCGCGCGCGGCGAGAAGATCGAGAGCGGCGACTGGATGCCCGCCGAGTACCGCCGACAGCTCATCCGCATGATCTCCCAGCACGCCCACAGCGAGGTCGTCGGCATGCTGCCCGAGGGCGAGTGGATCAGCAGGGCCCCCTCCCTGAAGCGCAAGACCATCCTGATGGCCAAGGTGCAGGACGAGGCCGGGCACGGCCAGTACCTCTACCACGCCGCCGAGACCCTGGGCGCCACCCGCGAGGACATGCTCTCGGCACTGCTCTCCGGCAAAGCCAAGTACAGCAGCATCTTCAACTACCCCACGCAGACCTGGGCGGACGTCGGCATGATCGGCTGGCTGGTCGACGGCGCCGCCATCAAGAACCAGACCATGCTGGCCGGGTGCAGTTACGGCCCGTACAGCCGCGCCATGGTTCGCATCTGCTCCGAGGAGACCTTCCACCACAAGCAGGGCAAGGAGATGATCGTCCAGTACGCCCAGGGCACGCCCGAGCAGCGCGCCCTGGCGCAGGACGCCCTGAACCGCTGGTGGTGGCCCGCCGTGATGATGCTCGGCCCGCACGACTCCGAGAGCCCCAACACCGGAGTCCTGAGCCGCTGGGGCATCAAACTCAAGAGCAACGACGAGGTTCGCCAGGAATTCATCAACGAACACGTCCCTGAACTCATGGAAGCGGGCCTCACCATTCCCGACCCGGACATGCACCAGGACGCCAGCGGTAACTGGATTCACGGCAAGATCGACTGGGACGAGTTCTGGGCGATCATCCGGGGCGAGCGCGGCCTGAACAGGGAACGCCTCGCCACCCGCCAGGCCGCGCACGACGACGGCGCGTGGGTTCGTGACGCCCTCCAGGCGTACACCGATCGGCAGCGGGCGGTGGCCGCCGACTGAATCCAGCTCTGAGCCGTGCCACGCAGGGCTCAGGCCCGAACACCTGTTGAGGACTCGCCTCAACGTTCACCGCCCGCATCAAGGAACTCCCATGACCCACTCCCACCCCGATACCCAGTGGCCGCGCTGGGAGGTGTTCAAGCAGGACGCGCCGGGCCGCCCTCACCAGGCGGTGGGCAGCGTACATGCCGGTGACCCGCAGCACGCCCTGCTCACGGCACGGAACGTGTTCGTGCGGCGTCCGGCCGCCGTGAGCCTGTGGGCGGTGCGCGAATCGGACATCCTGACCGCCACACCGGAGGAACTGATCCTGAATCCCGCCGTGCTGGAGACGCCCGGAGACGTCGGCACTTACCACGTGGGCGTGAAGCGCACCAACAAGCGCAGCATGACCTTCGTGGATCTCAGCGGCACCGTGCAGGCGGACAGTCCCGGCGACGCGCTCCGGCAGGCGCAGGTCATGCACCCCGAGGTGCTGGCGTGGATGGTCTTTCCGGAAGCTGCCGTGGCCCGCACTGCCGAGGACGACGGCACCGTCGACAGCTGGTTCGCCCCGGCGAAGGACAAGACCTACAAGCAGCAGTCGTCCTACGGCGTGATCGGCCGGCACGTGGGGGAACTCAAGCGCTCCGGCCTGATGCCGCGGCAGGTGAACGAGGAACCCCATGTGGGCGACCAGAAGGTGTACGACCACCCGCACGCTGCCGGCCGCGACACCGACGACAAGGACAAGCCATGACCTCCGCTATACCTCTGACCGAGGCCCAGCGCACCGCCCTGCTTCTGAAACTCACTGTCCTGGCCGACGACGAGATCATCCTCGCGCACCGGGGTGGCGAATGGACGGGGCACGCGCCCATCCTCGAAGAGGACATCGCCCTGGCGAACATCGCGCAGGACGAACTCGGCCATGCGGGCCTGTACCTGACCCTGTCGCAGCACCTGGGCGGCAGCGACCCCGATCAGGTGGCGTACTGGCGCGGCCCGGACGACTACCTGAACACCCGGCTGGTGGAACTCCCCAGGGGCGACTGGGCGTTCACGATGCTCCGGCAGTTCCTGTACGACACCTTCGAGGCCCTGTGGCTGGAAGCGGCCACCCGCAGTACCTTTGCTCCCCTGTCCGAGATCGCCGCGAAGGCGGTGCGTGAGGAGAAATTCCACCTGCAACACACGGCCCTGTGGGTGGAACGCCTGGCGCTGGGCACCGAGGAAAGCGCCCGCCGCACCCAGGCGGCCCTGAACGAACTGTGGCCGTACGCAGCGCAGCTCTTCCAGCCCGTCGAGGGTGAGGAGGACCTGACTGCGGCGGGCATTCTCCCCGACCTGAGTGCCGTCCAGGCCCGCTGGCACGACCTCGTGGCCCGTCACCTGCAAGACAAATGCGGCCTGCCCCTGCCCGCCACCACCGGAGCTGGTGCCGGCCGCGATACGCATACCGAACACCTCGCCCCGCTGCTGGAGGAAATGCAGAGCGTGGCCCGGGCCTACCCGGACGCGGAGAGCTGGTGAGGCCGCCACAGGTTCCAGCGGTCGAGCCTGCCAGCCACACGCTTCAGCCCCCGGCCATCTGGGCCGCCCTGGCCCGGATTCCCGATCCGGAAATTCCCGTGGTGTCCATCACGGACATGGGCATGGTGCGGCACGTGAGCGTGGACGGCGGGCGGGTGAGCGTGACGTTCACGCCGACCTTCAGCGGGTGTCCGGCGCTGTACGTCATCCGGGAGAGCATCGAGCAGGCCGTGCGCGCCCTGGGCGTGGCCGACGTGACGGTGCTGAGCACCCTGACGCCCCCGTGGACGACCGACTGGATCAACGAAGCGGCTCGTGAACGCCTGCGCGAGTACGGCATCGCGCCCCCCGCGCCCGCCGAGCCTGACCTGATTCAACTGGAGGCCGAACCCACCCGCTGCCCCCGCTGCGGCTCCCTGAACGTCCGGATGACTGCCAGCTTCGGCCCGACACTGTGCAAACGCCTGTATGTCTGCGACAGCTGTCGGGAACCGTTCGAGGGCTTCAAGAGCGTCTGAGGCCGTGTGGCCGAGGTCAGCAGGGTTCAGTCTCAGGTCAAGCCACACGCCCGCTCCCACTCGTCTAGCATCGGGACATATGCATGACGGAACTTCGATACCGAAGTACCAGCCTCATGTAGATGGCCTGAGGGCCGTTGCCGTTACAGCTGTGATCCTCTTTCATGCCCACGCGCCCCTATTTCAGGGCGGGTACCTGGGGGTGGATGTCTTTTTCGTCATCAGCGGTTTTCTGATCACGTCGAATATCGCCGGCCAGGTCGCTCAGGGCCGCTTCTCGCTGCGTGATTTCTATCTCCGTCGGGCGCGCCGCATCCTGCCTGCGCTGCTGCTGGTGCTGCTGTGTTCCTGCGGGGCGGCGTACGCCATCCTTACCCCCTCGCAGCTGAGAGACTTCGAGCATACGGTTCTGGCGAACCTGGTGTTCGCCTCCAACTTCCTCTTCGCCGAGCAGACAGATTATTTCTCCGCTCCGGCAGAACTCAAACCCCTGATCCACACCTGGAGCCTGGCGGTCGAGGAACAGTTCTACCTGCTGTATCCGGCCATTCTCCTGCTGGCCGCGAGGCGGCGCTGGCGCCCGGCGGTGGTGGTCGGCGTGTTGGGCGCCCTGAGCTTGGGCGCTGGTCTGCTGTGGCGCACTCACTTCCCCAGCGCCACGTTCTACCTGATGCCGACGCGGGCCTGGGAGATGGCCACCGGCGCTTTGGCGGCCCTGCTGGTTCTGCAAGCCGGCCCTCGACTGGAGGCCATCAGGCGCGGCGCTGGGGCGTGGTTCCTGCTGGGCTTGACCCTGATGGTCGTGGCGCTGCTCTTCCCGGCTACTTTTCCGGACGTGTTCAGTGTGGCTGCGGTGCTGGGGGCGGCTCTGGTGATTGTCGCCGGCCGCTTCACGCCGTGGTCGTCGCTTCTCTCGGCCCGGCCGGTCGTCCTGGTCGGCCTGATGAGTTACAGCCTGTACCTGTGGCACCAGCCGGTGTTTGCCTTCCTGCGGGCCTATGTCCCGGCCCCGCTCACCACCACCCAGCACGGGCTGGCCATCCTGGCAACGGTGCTGCTCTCGTACGCGTCGTGGCGCTTCGTCGAGCGGCCGTTCCGCAGTGCGCGGGCCGTGCCGGTGCGGCCCCTGCTGGGCAGTCTCGCGGGCGGGGCGGCGCTGCTGGCCGGCTTTTCCCTGGCCGCGCAGTTCACGCAGGGCCTGCCCGCCCGGCTGAATCCGGCCGCCCGCATGGCGCTGGCCGCCGAAACGGACGTCTCTCCCAGGCACGACTCGTGCAGTTCCACCCTGCTTCGCCCCCTGCCCCTGGAGCGTGCCTGCACCTATCCCCAAGCCGACGGGCACGCCGACGTCCTGCTGGCGGGCGATTCCCACGCTGGCGCCCTGGCCTACAGCCTCGGTCAGGTGCTCGGTGCCCGCCGGTCGAACGTGCGCAGTCTGCTGCTGTACGGCTGTGCTCCCCTGCTGCTCGACAGTCCCCGGTTCAACCCGCAGGAGCGCCAGTGTGTCCGCTACCAGCGGAGGCTCATCGAGTACATCCGCCGCAGTGACGCGCGCAGCGTGGTGCTGTTCAACCGCTGGAGTGCCTACTTCGCCGGGCCGTACACCAACCCGCAGGGCGGCGTGGAGACGGCCGACGGCCCCGGGAATTTCTACCGCAGTGGCGTCGGCGCTGAAGAGATGACCCGCTCGTACGTCGATCTGATCGGGCAGATTCTCGCGTCCGGCAAGACGGTGGTGCTGGTCTATCCGGTGCCGGACATGGGCTGGAACGTTCCCACCACGCTGTACAAGAACGCGGCCTTCGGGTTTCATACCGAGGTCATGGTGCGCACCAGCGACTACCTCGCCCGGAACGCCCAGGTCATCCGCGCCTTCGACGCCCTGACCAGCCCGGGGCTGCGCCGGGTGCGCCCCGCCGACCTGCTGTGTCAGGCTGACGGCGGCCAGACCTGCGTTTCCAGCCTGGGCGGTCAGATCATGTATTACGACGACGACCACCTGACCCTTCACGGCGCGGCGCGCCTGTCCCACATGATCCTGGCCCAGCTCCCAGCTCCGGCGGCGCCCTGAAGCACCTGGATCTCATGAACACACGCCAGCGACGCGCCATGTTCAACTGTCACCTGGCATGATCACTGCAGGCCGAACCCGCCCACAGCCCCCGCTGCGACCCGCGCCGGGAGCGGTGGGTTCAGGCCGTCAGGATCAGGGGCGCTCCCTTCGTGATCATGATGGTGTGTTCGAAGTGCGCCGCCAGTCCACCATCGGTCGTCGCCAGCGTCCAGCCGTCGCGCCGGGTCCGGATACGTCCGCTGTGGCCACTGGAGACCATCGGCTCGACGGCGATCACCAGTCCCTCGTGCAGGGGCCTTTTCAGCGCCGGATGGTAGTAGTTCGGCACCTCGGGTTTTTCGTGGATGGCCCGGCCGACGCCGTGGCCCTGCAACTCGCGCAGCAGGGTGAACCCACGCCGCGCCACCTCGGTTTCGATCGCCCGACCAATGCCATTCAGGGGCCGTCCGGCCCGCGCCGCTCTGAACCCCTGGGCCAGGGCAGCCTCCGCGCAGGCGATCAGGCGCGACACCACCGGGGACACGGGCGGAACCGCCACGGTCACGGCGGCGTCTGCGATATATCCGCCCACGTTCGGCGTGACGTCGATACAGACCACGTCCCCCGCCTGCAGGGGCCGCCGCGTCGGCAGGCCGTGAACGATGTCGTCGTTCACACTGATGAACACGTTCACCGGAGCACCGTACTCGTCACGTGGGGCGGAGAAGGCCCCGTACCGGGCGAAGATCTGCCCCGCGAGCGCGTCCAGGTCGGCGGGAGTGATGCCCGGTTCGACCGCGGCTTTCAATCCTTCGAGGGTGCGGGCCACCACCTGTCCCGCCAGCGTCATCCCGTCCAGATCCCGCTCGTCGTTGATCGTCATGCACAAGTGTAGTCCGTCCCCCAAGGAGCAGATCCCATGACCCCATCCACCCTGCCCGACCTCCTCCGTCCCGCGTCCTACGTTTCCGGCCGGTGGCACGCGAATCCCGAAGGTCAGATCCTCTTGGACGCCGTGTACGGCCGTCCGGTGGCGGTCATCTCCTCGGAGAGGGTCGATTTCGCGCAGGCGCTCGCCTATGGGCGCACCGCCGGTGCGGTGGTGCGGCGTCAGACCTTCCACGAACGGGCGCGGGCGCTGCGGGCGCTGGGGACCTACCTGATGGAGCGCAAGGATATCTATTACGCGCTCAGCACGCTGACGGGCGCGACCCGCCGGGACTCCTGGGTGGACATCGAGGGCGGGATCGGCACGCTGTTCAGCTACGCCAGCGCGGCGCGGCGTGACCTGCCCGACGAGCGCTTCTGGCCGGACGGAAAGGTAGAGCGGCTGGGCCGCGAGGGGACGTTCGTGGGCCGTCACCTGCTGGTGCCGCGTGAGGGCGTGGCGGTGCAGATCAACGCCTTCAACTTTCCGGTGTGGGGGATGCTGGAGAAGTTCGCGCCTAGCTTCATCGCGGGGATGCCGAGTCTGGTGAAGCCCGCGCCGCAGACGGCGTATGTGGCGGAGCGCGTGGTACGGGACATCATCGCGTCGGGCCTGCTCCCCGAGGGCGCGCTGCAACTCGTGACGGGCGGGCCGGGCGACCTGCTCGACCACCTGGAGGAGCAGGACGTGGTGGCCTTCACCGGGTCGGCCGCGACGGCGGCGAATCTGCGCGTGCATCCGAACATCGTGGCGCGGAGTGTCCCCTTCAACGCGGAGGCCGACAGCCTGAACGCGTCGGTGCTGGGCCTGAGCGTGACCCCCGAAGAGCCGGAGTTCGCCCTGTTCGTGCGCGAGGTGGCCCGCGAGATGACCGGCAAGGCGGGCCAGAAGTGCACCGCGATCCGGAGGGCGATGGTGCCGTCGCATCTGATCGAGGCCGTGACGGACGGCCTGCGCCGCGAGCTGGCGAAGGTGACGCTGGGCGATCCGGCGCGCGACGACGTGCGGATGGGCGCGCTGGTGAGCGTGGAGCAGCGCGAGCGGGTGCGTGGGACGCTGCAAAAGCTCACGGCGGAAGCCCGCGTGGTGATCTCCGGCGAATCGGAACTGCTGGGGGGCGACCGCGAGCGGGGCGCGTTCCTCGATCCGACTGTGCTGGTGTGCGATTTACCCCTGACGGCCTCCGGGCCGCACGAGCTGGAAGCCTTCGGGCCGGTGGTGACCCTGTTCCCGTACGACTCGCTGGACGACGCCGTGACGCTGGCCAAGCGGGGCCGGGGCTCGCTGGCCGGGAGCATCGTCACGCATGACCGTACCGAGGCGACGGAACTGGTGATGGGCATGGCGAGTACGCACGGCCGGCTGCTGGTACTGAACCGTCAGAACGCGAAGGAGAACACCGGGCACGGGTCGCCGTTGCCCCAGCTCAACCACGGCGGGCCGGGCCGCGCGGGCGGCGGTTCGGAGCTGGGCGGTCTGAGTGCCGTGCGGCACCATATGAACCGCGTGGCGGTGCAGGCCGATCCGTCCACCCTGACCGCGATCACGCGCGACTTCGTGCCCGGCGCCGAGGTGACGGAGGACGTGGTTCACCCGTTCCGAAAATCCTTCGACGAGATTCAGGTCGGCGACAGCCTGCTCACGCACCGGCGCACGGTCACGGAGGCCGACATCGTGAACTTTGCGGGCCTGACCGGCGACCACTTCTACGCCCACGTCGATGAGATCGGGGCCAGGGAGGGGATCTTCGGCAGGCGGGTGGCGCACGGGTACTTCCTGATTTCGGCGGCGGCGGGCATGTTCGTGAGTCCGGCGCCGGGGCCGGTGCTGGCGAACTACGGCCTGGAGAACCTGCGGTTCATCCTGCCGGTAGGGATCGGCGACACCATTCGCACGCGCCTGACCTGCAAACGCAAGATCCGCAAAGACATGCGTTCCGGCGAGACCCGACCGACCGGCGTGGTCGAGTGGCGCAGCGAGATCACCAACCAGGAGGGAGAACTGGTGGCGACGTACGACATCCTCACGCTGGTCGAGCGGGCCCGCGACGGCTTCGACCCGCCGCCGGACACCGCGCAGGCCTGAGCCGTGCCCCAGGACGCACGCAGGGAACTGCGGGATGGCCGCTTCGAGTACCGCGCGCTCAGGGATGGCCGGGTGGTCGTGTCGTGGTATGGGCGGCCCGTGACGACCCTGGCGGGGCGGGAGGCCGAGCGCTTCCTGGCGCGGGTGGATGGCCTCGATGACCACGCGGCGCAGCTCGTCATGGCCCGCGCGACCGGGAACTTCAGGCGCGGCAACGAGAAGCGGCACAACGGAACGTAAGCATAATGGTGCACCGTTCGACGTTGACATGATAAACGTGGGTATGTTCACGTTGCCCTCAGCGGGGCCTCACCTGCTGGCGCGGCTGGCCCAAGTCAAGGGCTGGGCGCTGACCCTCTTTTTCGGCGGCGGCGGCCTGCTGGCCCTGCTGGCCTTCGTGTTGCCCACGCACAACGCGCCCGATCCCGTCGGGGGCCGTGTTCTCTTCGCCCTGACTGCCCTGCTGGGCCTGGGCATGTCGCTGCTGGCACTGGTGCGCCCGGCCGTGCTGCGTGGCAAACGCCTCGACGAACTGCTGATGGTGCTGGGCAATGTCTGCTCGCTCACGTCCACCCTGGGCGAGACGCTGCTGTTCGGCTCGCAGTACTCGGCGATGGTGCTGCTGTGGCCCATGGTGCTCGCCACGGGCTTTCTGCGGCGGCGGCTGTTGTGGTGGCAGGTGGGCCTGAGCAGCGTGTGCGTGCTGATCCTCGCCTACGCGAAAACCACGGTGCTCACCCACAGCGCGCTGTGGCCGCTGGAGGCGCTGATCACGGCCGTGCCGGTGGCCTTCACGGGGCTGGCGGTGTCCTTCTTCCGCGCGGCCGCGGTACAGGAAGCGGAAGAACTCGCGCGGCTGGTGCGCACGGATCCCCTCACGGGCCTGGCGAACCGCCGCGCGCTGTTCGACGACTTCGAAACGGTGGTCGCCCGCACTCCGGCCGGCCACCGGGTCGGCCTGGTCATGCTCGACCTTGATCATTTCAAGCAGGTGAACGACCAGTACGGGCACCAGATCGGGGATGAGGTGCTGCAATGCTTCGCGCAGACCCTGCGGGGCCACGCCCGCGACGGTGACCTGCTGGTTCGGGTGGGCGGCGAGGAGTTCGTGTGGGTCACGGCCGAGGCGCACGCGGACGCCCTCCTCGCCCGGGTCGAGACAGCCCGCTCCGCCTACTCGTCTCTGCCGGAAGCGCGGGCAGTGACGGTCAGCGCGGGCGTCGCCCACGGGCCGGGCGAGATCACGGCCGGTCAGCTGTCCGAACTGCTGAATGCCGCCGACACGGCCCTGTACCGCGCCAAGGAAGAGGGACGGAACCGCACCCACGTATTCGCACTGCGCTGATCCGCAGGGAGGTCAATTTTCTGACCCGATGACTTCAATGGCCGTCAATACGGCGTTGTTCATTCGCGTTGACGTGCCCTTGAACCGAGCACACATCAAGCAGGGTGCGGATTCCGTCCGATGGCATGGATGACATTTGGAACGAGCAGGAACCGCGCGCCGGGCGTTCCTCGGTCAGTACCAAGTGGAACGGCACGCGGCCCCTAGCATCGGGCCATGCCTGAGTTCATTACCGGACTGGATCATGTGCAGATCGAGGCCCCGGCCGGGTGCGAGGCGGCGGCGCGGGCGTTCTTCGGGTGGGTGCTGGGCCTGAAGGAACTTCAGAAGCCGGTGGCGTTGCAGGCTCGGGGCGGTGCTTGGTTTGCCCTGCCGGATGGTCGGCACCTGCATGTGGGCGTGGTGGCGGACTTCGTACCGAGGACGAAGGGTCACCCGGCCCTGCGCTGTGGGGATCTCGCGGGCCTGCAAGACCATCTGCACCTGTGCGGTGTGCCCTTCCAGGCCGATGACGAGGCCGGCGTGCCCCGGATCTTCCTGCGCGATCCTTTCGGGAACCGGCTGGAGATCGTGCAGGGCGGGCACGCCGCTGCGCCGGTCACCTGACCCCGACACCTCTGGAATCATCGAGTGTTGTGCCCTCCCCGAAGGTGCCCGCTATCGCCTAGGCCGACAGGTTTTCTTCTGTCGGTGCCGTCGGTGCGACTTCAAAACGTCGTCTGGCAGAGCGGTGATAGCAGCAGAAACGTGAAGGGTTCCGGGCGCACGGGTTCCGGTGGAGCGGAGTACCCTGGGCTATTCCTGCCTTGAACCCGATCCAGTGGAAGCGTGAAATATTTTCCATTTACATCGGGAGGTTTGACTGGACGCAGACAGGGCTGAGCGACAGTGCGCCAAGGGCAGGGCAGGTGGTGAACGCAGGAGGTCTTCAATGAACGTGATGGAACTGATTCAGTCCTTCTTCAACAGCGAGGGTGCTGCCCAGCTGGGCCAGTCGGTCGGCCTCGACGCCAGCGCGGCGCACCGGGGACTGGGAGTGGGCCTGCCCCTGCAACTCGACGCTCTGGCCGACCACGCGGGAAGTGCCGAGGGGCAGTCGCAGATCGCGGAAGCCATCCAGAATCTGCCGCACTTCGGCAGCGTGCAGGACGCGCTGGGCGGAACGGACGGCGCCTCGAACCTGCAGCGGGCCGGTGAACTGCTCGGCCCCGTGCTGCTGGGTGGCAGGGCGCAGGCCATCACGGACGCAGTGGTGGCGCAGACGGGGGCGCCTGCGGGCGGCGCCGGCCGCCTGATGCAGATGGCCCTGCCCCTGCTCCTGAGCCTGCTCGGCAACCGTGGCGGCCTGAACGCCGGGAACATCGGGTCGATGCTGGGCGGCATGAAGGGCAGCCTGGGTGGACTTGGTGGCGTGCTGGGCGCGGCTGGAGCGGGTGCGGCGGCCCTTGGGGCGGCCGGTACTGGCACCGTGGGCACCGCACCGACGACCCTCCCTATGGGCAGCGCACCCGCCGTGGGTGGCCCCCTGACCGCCGATGGCCTGCTCGACTTCGTGAGGGGGCAGTTCAGTGGCCCGGCCGCCGAGAAGATCGGAGCGTCGGTCGGGTTCGGCGGCAGCACGGCGGGTCGAGCAACGATGGCCGCCCTTCCGCTGGTGCTGGGTGCCCTGGTCGGCAAGGCCCGCGCGGGCGGCACCGACCTCCTGGGTCTGGCCCGGCCCTTCGGATCCCTCAGCGACGACAGCGGTCACCTGAACACGAATCTTCTGAACGACCCGGCCGAACTGGGCCGCATCGAGGGCCAGGGCCGTGGCCTGCTGGGCTCCCTGTTCGGCAACGTGGATGAACTCACGGGCCGTCTGGGCACGGCCCTGGGTGGCAGTGGCAGCAGCGCGGGCCGCCTGCTGGCGCTGCTTGCCCCGCTGGTGCTGTCGGTGCTGGGCGGCCGGGCACGGGCCGGGAACCTCGATTCGGCCGGTCTGGGCAGCCTGCTCGGCGGTCTGGGGGGCAGTCTGGCGGGCCTTCTTCCGGCGGGCTTGGGCAGCTTGGGTGCCCTCCTGGGGGCGGGTGGCTTGGCAGCCGGGGGGCTGGCGGCGGCATCGACCCCAGCGGCTCCAGTCGTCACGCCGGCACCCGTCACCATGGGAGCGGGGAGCGCGGCGCGGCCTGCGGCACCCACCGTCACGCCGGCGGCTCCGGTGGGTGCTGCGCCCGTGCCCGAGCGGCGGGGTGGCTTCCCGTGGTGGCTCATTCCGCTGCTGGCGGTGCTGCTGTTGGGTGGCTGCTGGTTGCTGAACCGCAAGCCCGCCGCAACCACAGCGGCAACCACCGGCACCACCGCGACCACTGCCGGGACGACCACGACCGGCACGACCACCACCGGGACGGATACGGCGGGAACTGCCGCCACGGGCACTGCGGCGGCGACCGGCGCCATAGGTGACGGCAGCTTCATGATCAGTGAGCCTGCTGCCGACGCGACGTTGCCGGCAGGCGGCTTCACCCTGAAGGGTATGGGCAAGGCTGGCGACGTAGTCGAACTGTTCGAGGACGGCACCAGCCTGGGCAAGGTCACCATCGGCACCGACGGCACCTGGAGCTTCGACGTGCCCAGCCCGGCCGCCGGGAAGCACACCTACAGCGTCAAGGACCCGGATGGTGCGGAGCTCGGCTCGGTCGCCGCGACCATCGGCGCGGCCGATGCGAACGCCAGCGCCGCCAACTGCACGTCCGACTACAGCCTGAGCATCACCGACCAGCAGACCGTCAGTGAACCCTTCCGCTTCGGGGGCAAGGGCAAGGGCAAGGGCTACAGCGTGACTGTCAAGCGCGGTGACCGTACCATCGGCGTGAAGGACATCCCGCTGGACGTCACCTGCGGCTGGAGCTACCAGAGCAAGCCCGGCGCGGGCGCCATCAGCTATGAAGTGCGCCCTCTGGGTGACGCCACCGCCGCGCCTCTGAGCACCGTCAGCCTGACCGTCAGCAAGTAAGGTTGCATCGAGTAGGCCGCCCGCTTCGGTGGGCGGCCGTCTCATTGGGTGGCGTCAATTGCTCACGAACCACAGGCCGGCGAACGCCACGAGCTGTGTGTTGACGGCTGGGGTGGCGTAGGCACTGATGCTGCCGTCCAGATACAGCGCATCCGGGCAGTGCAGGGTGTCCCTGAAGAAGGCCGCGAACGAATAGAAGTTCACCGGGCCGCTGCTGATCACGAACCGTACTTGCCCGTCCTGGCACAGGCCCACGCCGCTGCGTACCTTGAACGACGTGCCCGACTTCCGGAATTCCGGGTGGATGGTTCCGTTCTGCACCAGCAGCGGCCCGGATTGCGTGGCGTAGTCGGGGGTGAAGCCCAGCCGCCTGAAGGCCTGTGTTTCGGTCACGCCCGCCCTGTGGCCCGAGATCCAGAACACGCCGTTCGGCAGCAGCGCAAAATTTCCCCCGGAGCGCGCGTTGTTCAGGGGTACGAGGGGCCGGCCCTGCTCGACATGCAGGCCCAGTGGCTTCAGACCGGGTGCATAGATGCCGCTGTTCGTGGCGAAGAGCAGCGTGCGGCCTTCCTTTCGCAGCCTTTCGCGCAATTCCGTGAAGGTGCCATATGGCTGTCCAGTCGTCGGATTCAGCCAGCGAAGCTGCAGATGATCGCGCGCTGGGTCGATGCTCGCCACGGTGTAGGCCATGCTTGGCCCTTTGATCGTGCGGATTTCCAGGGCACCTGTTCGTCCAGCCGCAGTCCCCATGAGGAGCGCAAGGACGTGTGTGACAGCGCGGCGGGGCATCCGAACCATGATGATGCGAAGCCCGGTGAGGTGCGTGGGCTGCGCTTTCCGGAGCGAGGTCTAGAAGGGGGTTGACAGGAGGTAAGGTCGCGAGTATTGTTTCTGAGCCTCTTCGGAG